>SFOK01000019.1 GCA_004552395.1 Bacteroidales bacterium
GGCGGCGGCGTAGCGCTTGGTCCTAAGCCGAGAAGCTACAGATTCGCGTATAGCGTATAAAAGTTCAGATAATTGCACCTGCCCGTTTTTTGCAAGCATTGCAAAATTACTGCCTTTTTCTTAAATAAGCAAATTTTTTTGCCAATAATTTATGCGGGTGCGTTAACAAGCTGATTCTCAGTGCCCGCAGAACAGCAGAAAATTAATACTCATCCCACGATTTTATCTTGATCTCGTCGAGCGAGAGCTCGCAGAAGGCGGAAATAAAGGCGGAGGCGAGACGTGTATTGGTGATCAGCGGTATGTTGAGGTCTATGGCTGTGCGACGTATCTTGTAGCCGTTGCTAAGCTCGCGCGGCGTGAGGTTCTTGGGGATGTTGACCACAAGGTCGATCTCCTTGTCGTGGAGCAGCTGAAGCACCTGCGGACGGCGTTCGTCGCCGGGGAGGTAGACAACGAGCGAAGGCACACCGTTCTCCTCCAGGAACTTATGCGTTCCCTCAGTGGCATAGAGCACATAACCTTTCTTGTGGAGCAGACGCGCCGGCTCCAGAAGGTCGACCTTCTGGCGGGCTGTACCGCTCGAGAGCAGGACACCTTTCTTGGGCACGCGATAGCCGACCGAAAGCATCGATTTGAGGATAGCCTCTGAGGTATCCTCGCCTATGCAGCCGACTTCGCCTGTGGACGACATGTCGACACCGAGCACCGGATCGGCGCCCTGCAGACGCGAGAAGGAGAACTGCGAAGCCTTGATGCCGACATAGTCGAGATCGAAAGCCGACTTGGAGGGCTTCTCCACCGGTATGCCGAGCATGACCTTGGTTGCCGTGTCTATGAAATTCTGCTTCGAGACTTTCGAAACGAAGGGGAAGGAACGCGAGGCCCTGAGGTTACACTCTATCACCTTGATATCGTTGTTCTTGGCAAGGAACTGAATGTTGAACGGGCCTGAGATATGGAGCCCTTTGGCAATCTTGCCGGAGATCTTCTTGATTCGGCGCATAGTCTCCACATAGAGCTTCTGCGGCGGGAACTGGATGGTGGCGTCGCCGGAATGTACGCCGGCAAACTCTATATGCTCGGATATGGCGTAGAGCTTGATCTCGCCGTTCTGAGCCACGGCATCCATCTCTATCTCCTTGGCCTGCTGGATGAATTCCGTCACCACTACAGGATGCTGCTTGCTCACGTTGGCGGCGAGCTTGAGGAAGCGCTCGAGCTCGTCCTCGTTGGAGCAGACGTTCATAGCGGCTCCGGAGAGAACATAACTCGGACGCACAAGGATCGGGAAGCCGACTTCGGCCACGAAGCGGTCTATCGCATCCATGGAGGTAAGCTCCCTCCAGCGCGGCTGATCGATGCCAAGGCGGTCGCAGAGCATCGAGAATTTGTTGCGGTCCTCGGCATTGTCTATGTCGGCGGCCTGTGTGCCAAGGATTCCGACACCGGCAGCGTCGAGTCTGATAGCCAGATTGTTGGGTATCTGTCCGCCGGTGGAGAGTATCACGCCGTGAGGGGTCTCGAAGTCGAAGATGTCCATCACGCGCTCATAGGTGAGCTCGTCGAAATAGAGGCGCTCACACATATCATAGTCGGTGGAGACAGTCTCGGGATTATAGTTGATCATCACCGGACGCCAGCCTTCCTTGGCCACGGTCATCAGCGCGTTGACGCCGCACCAGTCGAACTCAACCGACGAGCCGATGCGGTAAGCGCCCGAACCGAGCACTACGACCGACTTGCCGTCGTGTTCGTAAGTAATATCGTTCTGCGAGCCGTTGTAGGTGAGATAGAGGTAGTTGGTCTGAGCCGGATATTCGGCCGCCAGAGTGTCTATCTGCTTCACTACCGGGATGATACCTCGGCGGATACGGTCCTCGCGGGCAGCGTTGCTGAGCTGCTCGCTTTCCTTGTTCATGCGGTCGCCGAAGATGGCGCGGGATATCTGGAAGTCGCTGAAGCCCTGCTGCTTGGCAAGACGGAACAGCTCGTCGGAAAGCGTTTCGAGCGAATCGACTTTCTCGAGCTCCTTGGAGGTGTGTATGATATTGTAGAGCTTCTCCAGGAACCAGCGGTCTATCTTGGTGAGCTCGTGGATGCGCTCCACACTGTAGCCGCAGTTCAGGGCTTTGGCTATGACGAATATACGCTTGTCGGTAGGCTCGGCGAGGGCCTTGTCTATGTCGGGTATGGAGAGCGATTTGTTCTCCACGAATCCGTGCATGCCCTGGCCGATCATGCGCAGGCCTTTCTGAATCACCTCCTCGAAAGTACGGCCTATGGCCATGACCTCGCCCACCGACTTCATGGAGCTGCCTATCTCGCGGCGCACACCGTGGAACTTGCCAAGATCCCAGCGCGGGATCTTGCAGACTATATAGTCGAGAGCCGGCTCGAAGAAGGCCGACGTGGATTTGGTCACAGAGTTCTTGAGGTCGAAGAGTCCGTAGCCCATGCCGAGCTTGGCTGCCACGAAAGCGAGCGGGTAGCCGGTGGCCTTGGATGCCAGCGCCGAGGAGCGCGACAGGCGGGCGTTGACCTCGATGACGCGGTAGTCCATCGAGGCGGGATCGAAGGCGTACTGCACGTTGCACTCGCCCACGATGCCTATGTGGCGCACTATCTTGATGGCCAGCTTGCGCAGCATGTGGTAATCCTCGTTGCTGAGGGTCTGCGAGGGAGCCACCACTATACTCTCGCCGGTGTGGATGCCCAGCGGATCGAAATTCTCCATGTTGCAGACCGTGATGCAGTTGTCGAAGCGGTCGCGCACCACCTCGTACTCAACCTCTTTCCAGCCTTTGAGCGACTTCTCCACAAGCACCTGAGGCGAGAACGAGAGCGCTTTCTCCACCAGAGTGATGAGCTGGTCTCGGTTGTCGCAGAAGCCGGAGCCAAGGCCTCCTAAAGCGTATGCGGCGCGCACAATCACGGGGTAGCCGAGCTTGTCGGCTGCCACGAGGGCTGCCTCCACGGAGTTCACAGCCTCGCTCTTGATGGTCTTGATATCTATCTCGTCGAGACGGCGCACGAACAGTTCGCGGTCTTCGGTGTCCATAATCGCCTGCACCGGTGTGCCGAGCACCTCCACGCCGAGCTCCTCGAGCGTGCCGTCCTCGTAGAGGCTCACGCCGCAGTTGAGGGCTGTCTGGCCGCCGAAGGCCAGGAAGATGCCGTCGGGGCGCTCCTTCTCTATGACCTTGCGCACGAAGTAAGGAGTCACGGGGAGGAAGTAGATCTTGTCGGCAAAACCGTCGGATGTCTGCACCGTGGCGATATTCGGGTTTATGAGCACGGTCTCTATATTCTCCTCCTTCATGGCTTTGAGGGCCTGGGAGCCGGAATAGTCGAACTCGCCGGCTTCGCCGATCTTCAGGGCGCCGGAGCCCAGCAGGAGTACTTTCTTGATTTTCTTTTCAGCCATGGTGATGCGGGATTATAAGAGTGCTATGAAGTCGTCGAAAATGAACTCGGTGTCTTTGGGGCCCGACGAAGCCTCGGGGTGGAACTGGGCCGAGAACCAGGGCTTGCTCTTGTGGCGTATACCCTCGTTGGTGCCGTCGTTCATGTTGATGAAGTGCGGCTCCCAGTCGGCGGGTATCGTGTCGTTGTCGACGGCGAATCCGTGGTTCTGCGAGGTGATGTAGCAGCGCTCGGTGCCCTGAAGGCGCACGGGCTGATTGTGGCTTCGGTGGCCGTATTTGAGCTTGAACACCTTGGCGCCGGCGGCTTTGGAGAGGAGCTGATTGCCCATGCATATGCCGCAGATAGGCTTGCCGGTCTCCATGGCCTTGCGGATATTGTCCACTGTGGCCTGGGCAAAGTCGGGGTTGCCGGGGCCGTTGGATATGAAGAGGCCGTCCCAGTCTATGGTGTTGAAGTCGTAGTCCCAAGGGACCATGACCACTTTCACGCCGCGGCGCGTGAGACAGCGTATGATGTTGTATTTTGTGCCGCAGTCCACAAGCACCACCGTCTTGTCGCCTTCTCCGAAGGTCTTCACCTCGCGGGTGCTGACCTGGGCTATGAGGTTCTCCTGGTTGGGGTCGGAGAATTCCACAGGTTCCTGGCCTTCGAAGGTGATGCGGCCGAGCATGGAGCCTTTCTCGCGCAGCAGCTTGGTGAGGGCGCGGGTGTCGATGCCGTAGAGTCCGGGGATCTTTTCGGCTTTGAGCCAGTCGCTCAGCGAGCGGGCCGATAGCCAGTGAGAGGGAACCCAGCTGTAGTCCTGACAAATGATGCCGCGGCAGTGGATGCGTTCCGATTCAAAGTAATCAGCCACATTGTCGCATGTGCTCACCTCCTGCGAGGGGACGCCGTAGTTGCCAAGAATAGGATAGGTGGTGACGAGTATCTGACCCTCGTAGCTGGGGTCGGTGAGACTTTCCGGATAGCCTGTCATCGCCGTGTTGAACACGACCTCTCCGGAGGCGGGAGCCTCGTATCCGAAAGAGAACCCTTCAAACCGGGTGCCGTCCTGAAGCTCAAGTACCGCGCGGCGCGCAAGGGCGCCTGTGGCGGTAGCGGACTTAGAATATGCCATCTGCAAAATTTTTTGCAAAATTAGCAAAAATTCCCCACTCGGACAAAGGCGGACGGCTATTTCTTCAGGGCGTTTGACGGCTGCAGCGTAGTGCGGTATTCCGAGGGCGACATTCCCAGGTGTTTGCGTATGTAACGGCTGAAATGCGGCAGAGAGCTGAAATTGAACTCGTCGGAGATCTGAGTGAGCGACAGGCTGCTGTTTTTCAGGCTCTCGAGGATGAGCGGTATGGTGTAGCACTCTATCAGGCGGCTCGCGCTGCTGCCGGTCTGCCTGTAGACCACGTTGCTCAGGTATTTGGGCGTGACGCTCAGTCGGTCGGCGTAGTATGCCACATCGCGGTGGGTGCGCGGTTCTCCGGCCACGAGCATGGTGCGTAACCGCTCTATGAGGTCCCCTTTGCGGTCGGTGGACTTCACTCCGGCGTCGCGCTTTATATGCACCTCGAAGAGATCGTTCATCATGGTGAGCAGGATGCTGCCCATGATCTCCTGATAGAAGGTCAGATCTTCGTCGGCGACACGCTCGCCTACACGGCGGAAGTCGCGCGAGATGCGGAGGCGCTCGGCGTCGGTGAGCTCTATAATAGGATTATGCCAGAGTGTGATGCTACCGCCTATGCCGAAATGATTTGCCGGGAGCTGGCGGTTGAGAAAATCCTGCGAGGCCGACACGAACTCCACCTCAAGACCGGGACCTGCCGCGACATCTTTCATGCGGTCGGGACGCGGCACTATGGCGAGGCACCCGGCGCGGCACAGGAACCGGGTGCCGTTGTAGGTGAAGCTGAACTCGCCGTCGTGGCAGAGCACATGCAGACATACATCGTCGCGGTGAGGGGCCGCAAGCAGCTCCGTATCAGTGGAATAGAGTATGTATGGCTTCTGGCGTTTCACTCAGGGGGAGATTGGTTTCTGACGTTTCACTCAGCAGCAATGGCTTCTGGCGTTCAGCGAAGATAGCGGATAGGGTCTCAGCGGGAAGGAGGCGCGGCGGAGATCAGTCGGATATGAGCGAGGAGTACAGTTCGATGGTCTGGCAGGCGATATGGTCCCAGCTGTAGGCGGTGAGATCGTAGCTGCGGGGCAGTGGGCAGTCGGACGCCCACTTGCGGGTGAGGGCGCGGCAGAGCGCTTCGGAGTCGCCCACGGGGAATGTGTCAGCCTTGTGGTCGAGCTCGGGGATCAGGTTCGCAGGTATGTCGCTCACGAGGGTGTCGAGGCCGTAGCTCATGGCTTCGAGCAGCGAGATCGGCAGGCCTTCGTGCGATGAGGGGAGGCAGAAGAGGCGGGCGTGGGTGAGCAGCTCCTGCAGCGGCGCGCCTTTGATGAAGCCTGTGAGCACCACGCAGTCGGCATGGCTCGCGGCGAGCTCCTTGAGACTCTGCGAGTATGCGTCGGGATGGTCGGCGTCGCCTGCTATGGCCAACTTCACGCCCTGAGCGGGAAGGTCCGAGGCCACGAAAGCCTCTATGAGCTGATGGAAATTCTTCTCTGGGACGAAACGGCCCACAGCCACCACATAGCGGCGGCTCTTCAGGCCGAGCGAAGTGATATATTCGGTGAAGGGTATCTTCACCGGAGCGGGCACACCGTTGAAAATCAGAGCGGTATCTTTGCGACCGTGTTTGGTGGCGAGTATATCTGCTATCACGTGCGAGATCACTATGACGCGGTTGGAGCAGCGGGCGCCCCACTTCTCGCCGGTCTTCAGCACGGTCTTGGCCAAACGGCCCCACTTGCCGCGGTCGTAGTCGGGGCCGTGGTGCGTCATCACCACTTTCATGCCGAGCAGGCGGGCGAAGGGAGCCATGATGGCGGGGCCTATGGCGTGGATATGCAGCACGTCGGGGTTCATGAACCGCGCGCGGATCACCGCCAGAAAGGTGTGGGTGATCGCCTCCAGGCTCTTCTTGCGCGGAGCGTAGACATTGACGAGCTTCACGCCCTTGTATTCCTTCAGATGATCACCGGCGGGAATGTAGCATGAGCGGCGTATCACGGTGACGTCGTGGCCCTTGGCCGCGATGCGCGGGAAAAGCTCCTGACAGTGGGTCTCTACGCCTCCCTGTATATCGGGGATACCGCGTGTGCCTATCACTACGATCTTCATATCGCCGCCCGGATTACGGTTATTTCTTGAGCTGCTCGCGCACGGGAGCGGCCAGCTTCAGGGGCTTGCCGAGCATGGAGCGCAGCTTGTTGGCGGCCACCCATCGGGCCGGTTTGGTTATGTATTTCTTCATCACGGGCGATGCCGTGCCCACCATCCAGCAGTTCTTAGAGCAGTTGCGCACATGGCGGCGCACCTCCTCGGCCTCGGGAGAGTTCCAGATCTCTTCGAAGCTCTTGCCGGAACGTATGTTGCCCATGGAGAGCTTCCATTTCGACTCCTCCATGCCGTTGCAGGGGAAGACTTCACCCCAGGGATCCACAAAGAAATTCACTGTGCCGGCCTCGCAGGGAAGGAGCCTCTTGCCGCCGTTCACATAGTTGATCAGGCCCATGTTGAAATAGGCGCGGAACCAGGATTTGGGGTGTTTCTCCTTCATCTGCAGCTCCATGAGGCGCAGGAAGTTATCGGTCACTTCGGAGTGATTGGTGATCCGGTTGTCGTATTTGTGGAAATAGAACGAGTTGTGGAAAGCGGCGGTGGCAAACTCCATATCGAGTTCTTTGGAGAGCTCGTAGAGGTTGAGCATGTCGGCCGAATTGTGGTTGCTCACCGTGATGCCGAAACCTATGTCCTTGAGGCCCATCTCCTTGAGGGTGCGCAGCGTGCGGACACCCTTCTCGAAGCCTCCCTCGCGGCCGCGCAGATAGTCGTTGGTGGCCTGCATTCCCTCTATGCTCAGACGGATACCTATGTTGGGGAACTTCTCGGCAAGTGCGATCACACGGTCGTCGAACCATCCCGAGGTGGATATGACGATGCGGGGCGACTTGGTAAACATCACCTCGATGATCTCGTCGAGATCTTCGCGCACGAACGGTTCCCCGCCTGTGATGTTCACAAACTTGAAATCAGGCAGCATCTGCAAGTCGCGGGCAGTGATCTCCTCCTCTTTGCGGGTGGGATTCTGCCAGATATTGCACATCTTGCAGCGCATCGGACACCGGTAGGTGGTGATTATGGATATATCTGTAGGTAGTTTGTTCATGTCTGGTAGGACCGGCTGCGGCTGCGCTCCCCGCCTTCATGCGGCGGATATGCGGTACCGGGCCTGAATAATGTTACAAAATTAGAAAAACTTCTTGTCACTTCAAAACACCCGCCTCCGGATTGGAGCCTTCGGACGGCCCTCTTTGAAGTGTAAGTAAGAACTTGTTTAATAAAAAATATCAAACAAACTCTTAGTTTCCGAGAGCCGGAGACGCAACATCCTCGCGGCTCATATATCAGAGTATTAGACACTTAATATCTTCAGTCTATTTGCTGCCCTGGTAAATTTCGAGCAGCTTTTCGTAGTGCTTTTCGGGAGAGAATTCGCTGCGGGCGGCCGCGGATATAGCCTTGCGGTCGTAGGCCGATGCGTCGAAATCGCGCAGCTTGGCTGTCAGCTCGTCGAGGTCGCCGGAGGTGAAGGTCTCGCCTGTGGCCACACCCCCGAGAGGCTCCAGAAGCTCCGGGATACCGCCAATGCGGGCGCCGATAGCCGGCACGCCCAGACTGAGCGACTCTATAACACCGAGAGGATTGTTCTCGTACCACTCCGAGGGGAGCACCGAAGCCTTCGCGTGGCTCATAAGGATAGCCACATCGCCGGCGTTCATGTAGCCGGTAAACTTGATCATCGGGTTATCCTTGTAGCGCTCCTCGAGCTCAGCCTTGAGCGGTCCGTCGCCTGCCAGAGTGAGACGCACATGAGCCTTGTGGGCGGCCTCCACGAGTGTGGTGACACCCTTCTCGCGGCTCAGACGCCCGGCATAGCAGAAATAGCCGTCGGGGTTCTCCACCACTTCCCTCCCTTCGTATTTCTCAGGGTCGGCGAAGTTGCATAGCACCTCGAGCTTCTCGGGAGCGTACTCCCCTTTCTTCATGCACTCGGCCATGAAGCGCGACGGGCAGATGAACTTGGAGGTGAAATTCTCCAGACGGAACTTATGCCACTTCGAGCCTTCGAGACGCGCTATGAAGCTCGCAGCGCGGCCCCCTTTCATGCACCGGAAGTGCGACACTTTGAGATTGCCGCCGAAGCACTCCTCGCAGACCGTGCCGTCGGGGCGCAGACAGTTGTAGGAGGGACAGAGGAGCTTGTAGTCGTGGAGCGTCCACACCACCCGGACACCCTTGCGGGCCGCTATCTCGCCCACAACAGGCGACAGATACGAATGGATATTGTGCAGATGCACCACATCGGGACGGAACTCGTCCATGACCCGGCCGAACGCCTTGCGCACCGGTCCTTTGCCCATCAGCCGCCTGAAAGCCTTCAGCTTTTCCGAGGCAGATCCATCGAAACGCACTTCGGGCGCATATCCGGCGGCATCGGGAACGTCCAGATTGTCAGGATAATCCATGGCAAAGAGGCGCACCTCGTGGCCATGTTCCCGAAGCAGACGCGCGGTGTTCAGGGCGACAATGCAGTCGCCTCCGCGTGGATACATGAACTTATTTACTATCAGTATTCTCATAGTCTCCGCTTTCTTAACGCAATTTAACACATTTTATTGCGTCAGACACGGAGAAGGAGGAACTTTGCGCACTCACGGGTCAAGCACAATAAAGAGGCGGGAAAACAAGTTAGCATATAAGGTATGTTTTTTAACTCATTCCAGTTCATCTGGCTTTTCCCGATAATATTCGGTATATATTACGCGGTGGTGTATTTTTGGCCGTCGAAGCGTGTGGAGGCATCCAACCTCACGCTGCTTGGCTGCTCGTACCTGCTGTATGCCAAATGGAATCCGGTGTGGACTCTGATCCTGCTGGCGATAACGGCCGTGACTTATTTCGGTGCCATCGGGGTGAGCAAAGCCTCGCTGAAACGCCGACGGAGGGTCCTGATATGGGTGGCCGCGACGGGCACTCTCCTACCCCTTCTCATCTTCAAATACTACAATTTCCTGATGGAGATAGCCACATCGCTTATGGCGAAGGTGGGTCTCACTCCGGGAATACCGGGCCTTAACTGGGCCATACCGATTGGTATCTCGTTCTTCACCTTCCAGGCGTTAGGCTATCTATGGGACGTATACCGCGGACGTTTCGCGGCAGAGCGAAACTGGTGGCATTATATGCTCTTCGTGAGCTTCTTCCCGCAGATAGCCTCGGGCCCCATAAGCAAAGCCTCCGACCTTCTGCCTCAGATCAAAGGAGCACGCAAATTCTCGGCCGAGCTGGCTTCCGAAGGGATGCGCCTGCTGCTCTGGGGACTCTTCCTCAAGCTCGTGGTCGCCGACCGACTGGCCATGTACGTCGACGCTGTCTACGCCAACCCGGATCTGTACTCGGGCTCCTCGCTCGCCCTGGCCGCCGTCTTCTACACTTTCCAGATCTACGGCGACTTTGCCGGCTATTCCTTCATGGCTATCGGTGTGGGCCGCCTCCTCGGCTTCGACCTCATCAACAACTTCAGGCAGCCTTACCTGTCGGCCTCCATCACAGAGTTCTGGCGCCGCTGGCATATCTCCCTCTCAACCTGGCTCAAAGACTACGTCTACATACCGGCCGGAGGAAGCCGGAAGGGTAAATGGCGCACCCACCGCAACATACTCTGGACTTTCCTCATAAGCGGTCTGTGGCACGGCGCCAACTGGACCTTCATAGTCTGGGGCGTGATCCACGGCATAGTGCAGTCGCTCGAGAAGCTGCTCGGATTGCAGAAACGGCCCGTCAACAAGCCGGTGGTCTTTCTGCGTGTGATTGTGACCTTCGCCATAGTGACTCTGGCCTGGATCTTCTTCCGCGCTCCCTCGGTGCAGGCAGCCTGCGACATAATAGCCGGCATCTTCACTCAGCCGGGAAGTCTCTATATACCCTCGTCCTCGCAGATGGTCCTCACTCTCTTCGCAATCATAGCCGTGATTATCAGCGACATATCCGTGGGGGTATACTCTTTCTCGCTGCTGCGATGCCGCCACACGGTCGTGCGCTGGGGCTTCTATGTGGCTCTCGCGCTCTGCATACTTCTCTTCGGTGTCCTCGATTCCTCACAATTCATTTACGCTAACTTCTGATGAAACGGTTCCTGCTCAAACTTCTGATTTTCGCAGCGTTACTGGCCGCAGCCGATGCGCTGGCAGGAGTCGCGCTCAAAAACCTGCGCGACAAGGGCCGCAAACCCACAGGAGAGCTCTCGCTCAGCACCGAGATAGCCTACAAAGCTGACCCGGAGGTCGTGATCCTCGGCTCCTCACGCGGCCAGAACCACTATGTACCCTCCATAATCGGCGACTCGCTCGGCATGAAATGCTTCAACGCCGGCGAGGACGGCTGCGGCATCATGCTGGCCTACACCCGCTACCGTATGCTCGCCTCCCGTCTGCCACTCAAGCTCGTGGTGGTCGACATTGAACCCAACTTCTTCATCTACGGCGACGACCTTACCGCCGATCTGGCTTACATACGCCCTTACTACGACGACTTCCCCTTCATCCGCGGCCTCTTCGGCGAATTCATACCCAACGAAAACTACAAGATGCTCTCCCAAAGCTACCGGTATAACTCCCAGCTTCTTCACCTCATAAGCGAAACCCGCTACCCCCAAAGCGAATTCGACGGCTTCGAGCCAATCACACTCCCCGCCTCACCGATACTGCACGACCTGGCGTCACGCGAAGAGATCCCCTCAGGGAAAGTGAACCCGCAGAAAATGGAGCTGCTGCGCCGGATGATCGAGGATTGCCGCGCCAAAGGCACGCAGGTGGTGCTGGCCTTCTCGCCCCACTTCGGCAGAACCGACTCACGCGAATTCGGGCCGGTCAAAGATATGGCCCGACGCTACGGAGTACCCGTGCTCGACCATTTCGCCGACACCACATACGTCGCCCACGAAGAATACTTTGCCAATCCCCCTCACATGCGCGACTACGGCGCCCGCATCTACTCCTCCCAAATCGGCTCCGAGCTCAAGCAGATCCTCCGCGCCGCTCCCCAAACCTCCCGCTAACACCGCTTAACCACCTTCAAACTACACTCACCGCCAACTGACAGCCAGCAATACTTTATACATATCTCGCTTTTCTTTAACAATTTTGTGGGATGGGTCTTAGATTTCGCTGCGGGATTTCATGCCGGTGGTCCAGGTGTAATGCCGGTCCTGGGTGCCGCGCATACGGGCCCTGCCGCGGGCCGTCATCAAGGGCCGAAGCACAAACCCGAATGGGACTCCCCACCAGAGCCGCACGGCTCCGAGCAGCCCGCTTACCTTGCGGTAGAGCGTTATCTGATATCCCCAGAGCGCAAGCAGAATCACCATCACGATACTTATCGGAAAGAAGTTGGGCGACGCATAAGCTATCGTGGCCACAGCGCAGGCCAGACAGAGCCACAGACAGAGGCTGCAGAACCCTTGCTGACGGAAGGCCCCGGTGTTGAGGAAACGACTCATGAATGTGCGGTGCTCCTTGTCATCCTTCCACATTCGATGGAAGTTCTCGGGCTTGCAGTCTATAGCTACCCGCGCATCGGTGTCGAGCACCATCTTCACGTGGCCGCTCCGGGCCACATCGCACACAAACATATCGTCATGGCCTCCCTGCAGCGATATCGACGAGGCGTAACCTTTGCTGTCGAAGAAGCAATGGCGGCGGAAAGCCATATTGTATTCCGTGCCGCGGAAAGCCTTACCCACAGCCGCGGCGCCTATCCACTGGCTCGCTATAAGCGTCGTGTCGAAAGAGCGCAGGTGTTTCCCTTTGAACAGCTTGTTGGGATAGTAAGCGTAGCCGAGCGTCATCTCCACATCCTCGTCGGCAAAAGGCGCGCACATGAGCCGCAGCCAACGGTCCGACTCTATGCAGCCGCCGGCCAGTGTGGTCACAATCACCTCGCCCCGGGCACCCTTTATGCCGAGTGCGAAAGCCATCTTCTTGCGGCTGATATTGCGGGCGCTCTCCGGCACAAACGTGTATTTGAGCTTATCGCCGCACTCGCGCTGCATGGTCTCAACCCGCTCGCGGGTCATGTCCGTGGAGGCATCGTTCACTATTATCACCTCGAAATCGGGGTAATCCTGCTTCAGCACCGATTTGATGAACTCATCTATTCGCTCCTCTGCGTTGCGGGCGTAGACCACCACCGACACCGACGGCAGCTTTTCGTCAGTAACCTGCAGGAGCTCTTCCCCGGCCTTCTCCATCTGAGCCCCTTTGCGGGCCACGCGCCTCAGGGGCATAAGCCCGAACACGGCGCAAATAATAGCGAATAAGGCAGTGCATCCCAACAGCACTATCAAGAGGACAGATATATTAACGTCAAAATAATTCATAGCTTAACGGATAGAATCTTGGAGTCGTCCTCCCCGCTTAGGGAGAACTCCCGTAAAATTAACCGCCGCGTCAGCTATTTTGTTCGGCTGCCGACCGTGGGATCCTCCGCATTTTTACGCGCCAGCCGCGCCGCCGCAATCATCAGCGCCACATGTACCAGATATACAATGGCTGTGGAGTGCAGGATATTCCCGAGCCCGACAAGCGGCGATGCCGGCGCACCGAAAAATTTGTCATGGAAGGGAGAGAAGGCAGATACATATCGTTGACAAACGAAGCGAACGCGCTTATCCCCGCAAGATATATGATGAAGAATGTGAAATGTATGCCGAGAGAGGCAGCTATCGGCGATTGCGGACCTCCGTGGCCCGCGGGATGCGCGGTTCCGGCTCCCGGCACGGAAGATGCTGCCCCCGGCGCGGAGGTCAAGGTACCCGGGTTTGAGGCTGATGAGGATGTGTTTTTCATAGATGCAATTAGAGCGGACTTTATGACCGCTCTTTGTTCTAACGCCCCGGCCCTTCCGATGGTTTTTGAATCCACAACTTGCAGGCACGGGAGTTTTTTGTTAATTTTGCTCTGCGATAGCCTCAGGGCTTCCGCGATATCTCAGCCGCTCCCGGCGGCAAAGCAATAATACCCTTACACACCCAACCATGAAAGAAGAAATCAAGACCACTGGCGCTCCGGCAGCCATCGGCCCTTACAGCCAGGCCGTAAAAGCCAACGGATTCATCTATGTCTCCGGACAGCTCCCCATCAACCCCGCCGACGGCTCAATGCCCGCTGATGTGAAGCTCCAGACACGCCAGAGCCTCTCCAATCTCACAAACATTCTGCTTGAGGCCGGCGCAAACCTCTCCAATGTGGTGAAAACCACTGTTTTCCTGGCCGACATGAGCCTTTTCGGTCCCATGAATGAAGTTTACGCAGAATTTTTCTCCGAGCCCTTCCCGGCACGCGCCGCTTTCGCTGTGAAAGAGCTGCCCAAGAGCGCTCTCGTGGAGATTGAGGCAGTGGCCGCTCTCTGATACAAGTATGGCCGTTTACCTCCAGATAGAGGGGCTCACCAAATCCTACGGCGACAGGCTCCTGTTCGGCGACGTCACCTTCGGTATCAACGAAGGCGACAAGATCGGCATAATAGCCCGCAACGGCAAGGGCAAGACCACTCTGCTGAGAATCATAGCAGGTATGGAAGACCGCGACAGCGGAAGCGTGGTCTTCCGCAACGGCCTGCGCACCGGCTATCTGGAGCAGCTTCCGCAATTTCCGCAGGGGCTCACCGTGCGCGAATATATCCATCAGATTCCGCGCGCCGCCGAGGACTGGAATTTCGAAGACCGCATGCGCTCGCAGCTCACCCAGTTCGGAATCACGGACCTCGACGCCGAGCTCTGCCGCATGTCGGGCGGACAGTCCAAACGCGTGGCTCTGGCCCGCATACTCCTCTCCGAACCGGACCTCCTCATCCTCGACGAGCCCACCAACCATCTCGACATAGAGATAATCGAATGGCTCGAAGCCTATCTGCAGCGCCAGCGGGTCACTCTGCTCATGGTGACCCACGACCGCTATTTCCTCGACAATGTATGCAACCGCATCATAGAGATCGACAACGCGCAGATCTACACCTATGCCGGCAACTACGACTACTTCCTGCTCAAGAAGCAGGAACGCGAGGAGAACCTCACCGCCGAGCTCGCCAAGGTGAAGAACCTGCTGCGCACGGAGCTCGACTGGATGCGCCGCCAGCCTCAGGCACGCGGCTCCAAGGCCCGCTACCGCATCGACAATTTTCATCAGCTCGAGGAGAAGTCGCGCGTCCGCCTCGGCGAAAAGGACCTCACCCTGCAGGCCGACCGCAAGACCTACATCGGCTCCAAGATCTTCGAAGCCCGCTCCCTGTCCAAGAGCTTCGGCGACAAGGTGATACTCCGCGACTGGAGCTACGATTTCGCCCGTTTCGACAAGGTGGGTATCGTGGGCCCCAACGGTGTGGGCAAATCCACTTTCATAAAGCTGCTCATGGGGCGGCTGAAGCCCGACAGCGGATCTGTCGATGTGGGCACAACCGTGCGCTGGGGCTACTACTCGCAGGAGGGGATCGCCTTCGACGAGGGTAAGAAAGTGATCGACGCCGTGAGCGAGATCGCCGACGACATCACGCTCGAGACGGGCATGAGTGTCTCGGCCATGCAGTGGCTCACGCGTTTTCTCTTCGACCCCAAGGACCAGCAGAAATATATCTCCACACTTTCGGGAGGCGAGAAAAGACGCCTCTACCTGGCCACTGTGCTGATGCGCCGGCCCAACTTCCTGGTGCTCGACGAGCCTACCAATGACCTGGATATCACCACACTCGCGGTGCTCGAGCAGTATCTGATCGACTTCAAAGGGTGTGTGATCATAGTGAGCCACGACCGCTTCTTCCTCGACCGCATCGTCAGTCATATCTTCGTGATGGAGGGCAACGGCTCGGTGCGCGACTTCCCCGGCGATTACTCCACCTACCGCCACTGCGTGCAGGAGCGCCGCAAAGAGCTGAAAGCGGCCGAAGCGGCTGCCGATAAGACCGAAAAAACGCCCCGCAAAGAGGCCGCTCCGCGTGTGCGCAAGATCACCTTTAGGGAACGCAAGGAGCTGGAGGCTCTCGAAGAGGAACTTTCGGCTCTCGAAGAAGAGAAATCGTCGCTTGAAAGCGAGATGTCGTCGGGCGAAATGGCTGTCGACGTCATCGTTGCTGCCGGACGGCGCATGGAGGAGATAATAGCGCGTCTCCAGACCGTTGAGACACGCCTTCTCGAACTCTACGACCTCCCGGAATAAATCCCATATATAAGATCCTCAACACGACGAACACAATTTCCCCAAAAAACAAGAATCTACAATTGCGAATTAAATGAAGAAATTATTAGTTTTAGCTGCCGCCGGACTTATTCTTGGTGCCTGTGCCTCAGAAAAGCCCAAGGAACATAAGTCTCAGGATGCCAAAGGAATGGATGTATACGCCAATGAGTATTTTTCAATAAAGTATCCTTCTGACTGGGAATACGAAGAAGAAATAAGCGAGGCAAACGATACGCTACCGGTAATTACAGAAGGCATCAGAGCCACATTTTACAGTTCTAACCCGACTTTGCCATGGCATACCGTGATGATTCAGAAATCAGCCATGCCGGCAGAGGCTTTGGCGACTCCGGAAGAATGGCGCGACATGTCCGTTGGGCTGAAAAAGTTTGACGACCAATATCTGGGATATCTTGACGAGTATATGCAGGATTCAATCAAATTCGGTCAGTATCCCGCAGCTATGGCAGGCTTCGTTGTCGCCACTGAAGAGGGTGACACCCTGGTTCAGAAACAGACGATAGTCAAAGTGGGTGAGACAATCTACTATCTCAACAACACTTACGACTGGAACGACGACGGCACTCTGGAATCACTTGGAGATTCCATCCTGTCGACCATACGTTTCAAAGGAAAATAAAACAAGTCGGAAAGTATCAACGGGGAATTAATAGCACGAAAGTGGTGTTGCGCTCCTCGGTGCCGTGCTCGCGGCGCCAGCTGTGGTAGGGGAATAGCGTACCCGGCTCTTTGCCGGCGAGCACGGTCAGCGAAGTATGGCGCGTGCAGAGGTCTGAGCGATACAGATTGGTCACCGGCACACCGGCCGCAATAAGCTGACGCTCACACACTTTCACCAGGTCAACATGAGGCTTGTCGGGCGCCGGAGTCTCTCCGGTGAGCGGGTCCTCCTTGGGCGCTGCTGCCACACAGTCGCCGTAGCCTGCCTCGCGGAACTTGCGGGCCACATCCTCGCCTGTCTCAAAACAGTTCACACAGATACCCGGACCGAACCTCACGAATATCTCGGCGGGATCGGCGCCGGCCTCCTTAAGCATCTCCACGGCACGGCCCGGGATACCTCCCAAGGCTCCGCGCCATCCTGCATGGACAGCCCCCGCGGCCTGTATGTCGCGGGCATAGAGAAGCACCGGTATGCAGTCGGCTGTGCGCACACCCAAGGCAACACCGCGCTCACGGGTCAGCAGGCCGTCAGTGTCGGGAAACAGTTCTTCGCCCGGCGAATCGGCGGGGAGAGTGCGGAAGCGCTCTAGGTCCCCGGCGGTGACCCACTTCACGTGAAGCGAGTGAGTCTGCTGCGGAAGTATTATACTGTATTCGGCGACCGGGTCCGGCACAGCCCCTCCATCGCGCATCACCATAGTCGGCGAAGTGATATATGTGGTCGCTGCCGCACACCGCGGGTCGGTGGCCAGAAATGGTGTGAAACGTATCGGACCGAGTTTGGCTACTTTCATGGTTGGCGTCTGAGTCTCCGCTGCCGGGCCTGACGAGCGGAGTGTGCTGTTTTAAGGCGGATAATGTGTTACTGATTATTCTTCCGAGGGGTTCACGGTGCTCTCCTCGTCCCAGAACTCGTCGTTCCAGTCCTCATCGGTGAGCAGCTCCTTCTCAGCCTCGTCATCGTCGACCGGCGCGGGCTCGAATATGAAGTTGTCCTCCTCGGGGTCACGGTGGCGTATGTCGAGCGGACGGTGAGTGATCGTGCTCTTGGCGAGGTTGGCGTCGGAGTTGATCTCGCGCCAGAGTATATCTTTCAGTTCGCGGAGCCCCTGCCCGGTCACTGACGATATGAAGAGTGTGGGTATATCCTTGGGGAGCTCGGCTGAAATACCCTCGCGCAGCTCGTCGTCGAGTATGTCGGCCTTCGAGATGGCGAGCACGCGGCTTTTGTCGGAGAGCTCGGGATTGAAGGTGCGCACCTCATTGAGAAGCACCTCATAGTCCTTCTTCACATCCACGGAATCGGCCGAGACAAGGAAGAGAAGCACGGCATTTCGCTCTATATGGCGCAGGAACCTGAGTCCGAGGCCCTTACCCTCGCTGGCCCCCTCTATGATACCCGGTATGTCGGCCATCACGAACGATTTGCCGTCGCGGTAATCCACTATGCCGAGGCTCGGCTCCATAGTGGTGAAAGGGTAGTCGGCCACTTTGGGACGGGCGGCCGATATCGACGAAAGCAGCGTCGACTTCCCGGCGTTGGGAAAGCCGACCAGACCCACGTCGCCAAGGAGTTTGAGCTCCAGGATGACTGATTTCTCCACCGCAGGCTGTCCGGGCTGGGCGTAGCGCGGGGCGCGGTTCGTGGCCGTGGCGAAATGCCAGTTGCCAAGGCCACCCTTGCCACCTTTAAGAAGATATATCTCCTGATAAGGCTCCACTATCTCGGCTAAGAACTCGCCGGTGTCTGCATCGAAAACGGCTGTACCCACCGGCACCTCGATTATGCGGTCCTCGCCGTCCTTTCCTGTGGAACGGCCCGCGCCGCCTGACTCGCCGTTGGTAGCGAAGATATGGCGCTGATAGCGCAGCGGCAGCAGGGTCCAGAGATGCGGGTTACCGCGGAGTATGATGTGGCCGCCGCGGCCGCCGTCGCCACCGTCGGGACCGCCCTTGGGCACATATTTGGCACGATGGAAATGACGCGAACCTGCACCGCCCTTGCCGGAGCGGCACAGTATCTTCACATAATCTATAAAATTTGATTCAGCCATTGCAGACGATTAATTTTGGGCTTGTTATTCATGCGGGACGCCCTCGCCTCCTTGCGGGAGATCCCTGAGGTGGTCGCGCTCAGTCGGCGCTCTGCGATTTCGCTCGCTTCGCGGTGCCGGGTCAGTCGGCGCTTTGCGGCGTTCGGGGGCGCTTATCCATAAGCTCGCAGGCGCAGCGGTAGTCGTCGGGAGCGCCTATGTCCATCCACAGGCCGTCCACCGGATAGTGGGCGATCCTGACCCCCTCTTCCAAGAGAGAGGTGATGAAGTCGGGCGCGTCGAGACGTTCCCCTTCGCGGATGCGCTCCAGCAGCGACCGTTTCATTATATAAACGCCGGCGTTAGCGAAATAGTTGTAGGTCGGTTTCTCGGCGAGCGAACATACCCTTTCGCCCTCGGTGACCATTATGGCGTAAGGCACCGAAACAGTGTAAGGCACTGATGCTACGGTGATTGCGGCGTCCTCGGCGATATGGCGGCGGTACATGGCCTCGAAGTCTATGTCCGTGAGCAGGTCGGAGTTCATCACTATGAGGTTGTCGTGGGTCAGCCCTTCTCTCACATAAGCGAGCGAACCGAAGGTGCCGAGCGGCGCCGGCTCTCCCACACATTCCACCATGATACCGGCCCGGGGCACGGAAAAATGTTCCTCGATCTGACCGCGCAGATAGTTGACTGTGGCCTTCACATTCTCTATGCCGAAGCTGGCAAAGGCCTCCACATTATAGTCGATGATCGGTTTGCCGGCCACGGGTAGCAGCGGCTTGGGAGTGGTGAGAGTGAGCGGACGCATACGCTCACCCTTGCCGCCGGCCATGAGCACGGCGTCGAGCGGCAGCAGGCTGCGCAGCCGGCTCAGGTCGTAGATACGCACAATCCGGCCGGAAGCGTCGGCGGCGGGCACTATCCTGATGCCGCGGCGACGGGCCTCGGCGATGAGCCCCACGGCCTCGTCGCCGGCGTCGGCGGGAACACGCAGGAACTCGCGGCGCATCACTTCGTCGACCGGCGACGAGAGTCCGGCACCGGCTATGAGTCCGCGGCGTATGTCGCCGTCGGTCACGGAGCCGAGCGCTCGGCCGCCGTTGTCGGTCACGAACAGGTTCATGGCGCCGCCGGGTAGCGAGTTGATTCGCTGCAGTGCCTCACGAAGCGGGGTGCCCGACGGTATGAGATGTTGTTGGATGTCGATCATTGCTTTTCTGTTTCAACCCCCTAAATTACTAAAAAATTTCGTGACTTGCGACGCAGCCGACGATTATTTGCGCCTCCCGAGTGATTTATGTCCAAATTATGACCCGACGCCGGATCCCTGTGAGTACGTCGGAGGGGGTTATTTGCGGAGTCGGTCAGGATTGTGGCGCAGAAATTCCTCCCACGACTTCGGCCCTTTCGGCAGCTGCGGACGTGTGGTCTCGTAAAAATGAGTCAACGCCACACCGAGGGCGTCGGTGGCGTCGAGCAGGTCGGGCATCTTGTCGTCGGGGATATTGAGGATATGTTGCAACATATTGGCTACCTGCTCTTTCGAAGCTGAGCCGTTGCCTGTCACTGCCCGCTTCACAGCGAGCGGTGCGTATTCGTGGATCGGTATCTGGCGGGCCAGCGCAGCGGCCATGGCCACACCCTGAGCCCTGCCGAGCTTGAGCATGGACTGCACATTCTTGCCGAAGAACGGCGCCTCGATACCAATCTCGTCGGGCAGATGCTGCTCCACAAGCGCCAGCACACGCTCATAGATACGCCGTAACCTCATGTAATGGTCTTCGAATTTACTCAGCTTGATCACACCCATAAGCATCATCTCGGGCTTCCCGGCTCTCACGCCGAGCAGTCCGTAGCCCATCACATTCGTGCCGGGGTCTATGCCCATGATTATGCGGTCGTAGTCTGCTGCCATCTTTCTAAAAACACTACATATCTATCGGATCCAATACGGTGTCGAAATGCATGGCGTTCTCGCCGTAACGCTCGTCGATCAGAGCGAGCGCCGCGGGCAGGATATGTTTGCGCCAGGTCTCGAGCTGCTCGGTGCGGAACCTCACGCCGAGGCTCACGGCCTCCTCCTGTCCCGCGCCGGCCTGTGTCTCGGCCACAAGGGCTATCTCCTCCATGCGGGCCAGTCCCTCCTTCTCGGCCGCCTCGCGGAAAGCTCCGCGCAGATCAGCCGTCAACGATTCCCGGAGCTGACGGTGAGTGAAGAATGTGATATTGTATATCCACATATCGAATCCGAATAAACGGTTTTCAGTCAGGTTGTTTGCCGGTATATGCGCAGCCGACTTGCCCGCATATACAGAACTGATTCACCTGTATATACAATGAAAGCGGCATCATAGAGCCGCTCCCGGGAGCCTCTTGTCGGATTCGAACCAACGACCCGCGCATTACAAATGCGCTGCTCTGGCCAACTGAGCTAAAGAGGCAAAAAGGGTAAGCTGACCACATCGCACCGCTCAACCCCCTACCCTTGCTTCGGTCAGGACCTGGGGGATTCAGGGGGAGCCTGGTCGTGTAGGACTTACCCGGCTGCAAAATTAGCACCTTTTTCCCGATTCTCCAAATTTTTTTCTACACCCGGGCCTCGCAGCCTCCGCACCCGCCTGACTCTCAGCCTCTTCCCGCACCGAAAAATTTCCCGGTCCGGCCGCCTGGCAACTACGCGGTGTGGAGGGCCGAGCCGGTTGGGCAGCGGGCCGGACAGCTATAATTTAAAATTACAGCTGTAATTTATAATTAATGTATTTTATGTGATTTATGTAACTTATGTATCGTATGTGACTTAGAGCTTGTTTAATAAAAAATGTTAACGCTGAGGGCGGCTATCGTCCGGATAAAATCTCCGTAAGTCGAAGGAGCGTAGCGAGCTACGTGACTGAGACGCGCGGAGATTTTAGCGGACGAGAGACGGACAAAGGTAACTTTTCTTGTTAATACGGCTCATCAGAAAATGAAATTACTGTAAATGTCAGCATATAATTGTAAAAATTAGCATTGGACTCGCTGAGCTGCGCATCTGCGACTTCTTGTCTCGGTCACGTAGCTCGCTACGTTCCTTCGTCTGCGAAGCCACATCT
>SFOK01000020.1 GCA_004552395.1 Bacteroidales bacterium
CTTTGCTTAAGTGTACGTTTACAAATTTTCAGAACAGACTCTGATTTTAGTTTAAATTTCTTTCGGTCCGGCGTCTTTCCGGTGAATTTCTTCGAGTTTCATCAGTCACGATGCCCGCATCGCTCCTTCTTCAACTCGGGGAAAATCCCTCGAAAACTCGCCGCCCTGCCGTTACCAAATTTTGTGCAACGCGCTCTTACGATTTACGGCGCGCGCAGTGGCCAAGATAGCCGCCGTGGTGCCGCAGGGCGTACTGCTCGCGGGTGAACCCGATCTTCTTCATGGTGCCTACCACAAGCACGTCGCCTATCACGGTCATCATCGTGGTCGATGTGGTCGGCGTCAGGCCCAGCGGACACACCTCGGGGGCGCCCCCGGTCCAGAGCACTGCGTCGGCCTGGCGCGCCAGTTCGCTGTCGCGGTTACCTGTTATAACAATGAAAGGGACTTCAGGGTTCAGCCGCCGGGCCAGCTCGGTGAGCTCCAGGATCTCGCGGGTCCGCCCCGAGTTGGATATGAGAAGCATCAGGTCGCCGGACTGCATCACACCCAAGTCGCCGTGCTGCGCTTCCGACGGGTGCAGGAAGACGGCAGGCGTCCCGGTGGAGCTGAATGTCGTTGCTATGTTCATGGCGATCTGTCCGGCTTTCCCCATACCCGAGGTGATCAGCTTGCCGCCACGGCGGTTCACATGGTCCGCGATCAGATCCACGGCTTTGCCGTAGTCGTCGGTCACAGGTATGGAGGCCACCGCCTCGCTCTCCTTGCGGAGTATGTCTCGCATCAGTTCTTGCATAAGACGATAAGGTTTTTTGGTGTTTTACTTTGGTATCGGATCGGGCAATTCTCTCAGACCTCCTTCAGGTCCGGACATATCTGCCGGTATGCCTGGCGCCATCGCTCGGGCACGGCGGCGGATTTCAGTGTGGCTGTGTCCACATACACCATCACCGAGCGGCTCAGCGACTTCACTTCGCCGGTATCCTTCTGCCGGATCATCTGCTCGAGAACTATATGCTTGAGCCCCATCTCGCTCACTCGCGAGAGCACCTCCACCTCCTGGCCGAAATATATCGGGGAGATGAACGCGCAGTCCACATTGGCTATCACGGTCTCAACATTGCGGAAATCTATCTCGCCTCCGCAGGCCGCCTCCATGAACCGCGCCTTCCCGGTGTCGTAGAGCGAGAAGTAGACCGTGTTGTTCACATGGCCCAGGATATCTATGTCGTTGAAGCGGATCTGAACCGGTGTGGCCACCGGGAAAAGCCGCGCTTCGGGTATCTCTACAGGATATGGCATCTCTGTTCAGAAAAATTTTATCTCTTTTATTATGTCGGAGCCCAGCCGGGCATTGATGGCGTCGATAAGCCGGGAGCGACGCATCATCAGCTCCTGGCGCGCCGGCGCCGAGTCGATGCGCACGCACAGCACTCCGGCCGCGCACCGGCGGTCCACTGTGATGCGGTTCACATACGGGCCGGTAACCTCGCCCCATACGGTCAGGGCGCGGTGCTCGAGCATCCGGGTGTCGAGGTTCTGCTCGCGGATCACCCGCTCGAACACTTCGTAAAACCGCTCGGCCTCAGTCTTCTTCATCGCTTCGTGAGCAGCTTGTAATGCCCCTCTTCCACGCCGAACAGCCGATAACTGCCGGCCGTGGTGCGGAGTATCGAGTCTATATGCTTACGGTTGGTGTCGGTGATGAAGATCTGCCCGAAGGCGTCGGTGTCGCTCACAGCGGCCACGATGGCCTCTACCCTCGGCGCGTCGAGCTTGTCGAATATGTCGTCGAGAAGCAGCAGCGGACGCGAGGACGTGTGCTTGTTCAGATCCTCGAAGAGCGCCAGCCTCAGGGCCACTGTGAAGCTCTTGAGCTGTCCCTGGCTCCCTGTGCGGCGCAAAGGATAGCCGTCGAGCGTCATCTCAAGATCGTCGCGGTGCGGCCCCACGGTAGTGAAGCCCAACAGCGAGTCGCGGGCCCGGGAACGCTCAAGGGCCGGAAGAAGCCCCTCGTCGGGCGAGTAGCTCGGCTTGTAGCTCATCGAGGCGGTCTCTCGTTGGCCCGATATGCGGGCGTAATAGCGCCCGAAAGGCTCTCGCATACGCTCGGTCCACGCCGCGCGGGTGGCCACTATGGGCGCCGCCGTCTCGGCCATGCCGGCCTCGAGCGACTCCATGAGCAGTCGGTCGTCGATCCCCTGACGGAGCATGGCGTTGCGCTGCTTCAGGTTCTCGCCGAAGCGGATCAGATGCTGCAGATAGGTGCGGTCGGCCTGCGAGATCGCAAGGTCGAGCAGCCGCCGCCGCTCTTCGGGTGAGCCTGTCACCAGCATATGGTCCTGCGGCGAGACCATCACCAGAGGTATGGTCCCTATATGGTCGGAAAACCGCTTGCACTCCTTGCCGTCGATGCGGAGTCCCTTGCGCCTGCCGGCCACATAGCCCACGCTCACCTCGAGCTTCGGCGCTTCGGGTCCGTCGCCGTTGCGGAAACGCCCCTGCACCATCATCTGGGTGGCGCCGTGGCGTATTATCTCAGAGTCGGGAAGCCCCAGGAAACTGCGGATCATGGCCAGGTAGTAGACAGCCTCCAGGAGGTTGCTCTTGCCCATGCCGTTGGAGCCGACAAAACAATTCACACCCTCGGAGAACTCCAGCGAGCTCTCCGGGATGTTCTTGAAATTGACTATCTCCAGGGCCTCCAGGCGCATCAGTATCCCAGTATGGCCTTCTCCTCAGGCACTGTGTAGTAGATCGACCTTTCGCCGTAGTCGCCGCAGTTGAATATCATCATGAAGGCGGCTCCCTCGTTGTAGAGCATGTTCATGATGGCGCGGAAATTGTCGTCCTCAGCCACAAGCGTACGGAGCTCTTCCTCCTCGGCGTTCATGATAATCTTCTGCGATTCGGGCTCGGTCATATAGTCGGTGATCTGGAAGAAGGTGCCGTTGTAGTGGGCAACTATACCTGACGTCTTGTCCTGATTCATGTTCTCTGCGAGCTGTGCAAGGTCAAGTGAGGCTGCCGTTGCGTCGGGCACTGCCATGAAAAGGGCCGCTATGGCCAGGCAGACTGCTGTGAGGATCTTTTTCATATCGGTTGGTTTTGTGGGTTTTGGTTTCAGGGATTGGGTGAAATCAGAATTCGCAGTTGCCAGGATAACGCGGGAAAGGTATCACGTCGCGGATATTCTGCATGCCGGTCACAAAGAGCACCAGACGCTCGAAGCCGAGGCCGAAGCCGGAGTGAGGCACTGTGCCGAAGCGGCGCGTATCCAGGTACCACCACATATCCTTCATCGGGATATGCAGCTCCTCGATGCGGCCCATCAGCTTGTCGTAATCCTCTTCGCGCTGCGATCCGCCTATGATCTCGCCGATCTTCGGGAAGAGCACATCCATGGCGCGCACTGTCTTGCCGTCGTCGTTGAGCTTCATGTAGAAGGCCTTGATCTCCTTGGGGTAGTCGGTCAGTATCACCGGCTTCTTGAAGTGCTCCTCCACCAGATAGCGCTCATGCTCCGAAGCCAGGTCCACGCCCCAGTAGACGGGAAACTCGAACTTCCTGCCGCTCTCCTCAAGTATGCGCACACCCTCGGTGTAGGGCAGGCGCACAAAGTCGTTGTGGATCACAAACTTCAGCCTCTCGATCAGCTCCTTGTCAAACATATCGTTGAGGAACTGTATGTCGTCGGCGCAATGCTCCAGCGCGTAGCTGACGCAATATTTTATGAACTCCTCGGCCAGATCCATGTTGTCCTTTATCTCGTAGAAGGCCATCTCGGGCTCGATCATCCAGAACTCCGACAGATGGCGCGGAGTGTTGGAATTCTCGGCGCGGAATGTCGGGCCGAAGGTGTAGATGTTGCCCAGTGCCGTGGCGCCGAGCTCGCCTTCGAGCTGTCCGCTCACTGTCAGCGAGGCGTGCTTGCCGAAGAAGTCGCGGCTATAGTCCACTTTGCCCTCCTCGGTGCGCGGCAGATTCTCGGGATCGAGCGTCGTCACCTGGAACATGGCGCCGGCGCCTTCGCAGTCCGATGCCGTGATGAGCGGAGTGTGGAAATAGTAGAATCCTTTGTCGTTGAAAAACTTATGTATGGCAAATGCCAGCGCGTGGCGGATGCGGAGCACAGCTCCGAAGGTGTTCGTGCGCGGACGCAGATGCGCCTTCTCGCGCAGAAACTCCAGCGAATGCCCCTTCTTCTGCAGCGGATATTCCTCGGGAGAGGCCGTGCCGTAGATCTCAAGCTCGTCGGCCTGAACCTCCACGCTCTGCCCTTTGCCCTGCGACTCCACGAGCTTGCCCTGCACATGGATACTCGATCCGGTGGTCACCGGCTTGAGCTCCTCCTCGGAGAAGCGGCTCAGGTCGAGCACTATCTGCAGATTCTTGATGGTGGAACCGTCGTTGAGCGCTATGAACTGCACATTCTTGTTGCCGCGGCGGGTACGTACCCAGCCCTTCACGTCGACTGTCTCGCCGGCGAGAGCGCTCCCTGAGGCCAGTATCTCGGCCACACGTTTGCGACGTATATCTTTCATTCTTTATTTCTGTATTGTTTGCAATCACGGCAGGTCCGCGGAGTGGGGACCTGCCTGATCTCTGTTTACGGAATTATGTTTACTCAAACGAGCCCATGCGCAGGTAGTTAACCTCCTCCTGAGTGAGGTAACGCCAGCGGCCGCGGGGCAGGTTCTTCTTGGTCAGACCGGCGAAGTATACGCGGTCGAGCTTCGTGACGCGGTAACCGAGCGACTCGAAGATGCGGCGCACTATACGGTTGCGACCCGAGTGGATCTCGATGCCGGCCTGGTTGCGGTCCGTGTCGTTCACATAGCTGATGGCGTCGGCGTGGATCTCGCCGTCGTCAAGCTCTATGCCGTCGGCTATACGCTGCATGTCCTCCTCGGCGATATCCTTGTCGGTCCACACGTGATAGATTTTCTTCTTCACGAACTTGGGATGCGTCAGCTTCGAGGCCAGGTCGCCGTCGTTGGTCAGCAGAAGCACACCGGTGGTATTGCGATCCAGACGCCCTACGGGGTAGATCCTCTCCTTGCAGGCGTTCTTCACCAGATCGAGCACGGTGAGGCGGCCGTTCGGATCGTCGCTCGTCGTCACACAATCTTTCGGTTTGTTGAGAAGCACATAGCATTTGCGCTCGGGTGTCACTACCTGCTCGTTGTATTCCACCACATCGGTGCGGGAAATCTTGGTGCCGAGCTCGGTCACCACTTCGCCGTTCACCTTCACCAGCCCCGCTGTGATGTGCTCATCGGCTTCGCGGCGCGAGCATACACCGGCGTTGGCCATGAACTTGTTCAGACGGATCGGTTCGTTCGGATCGATATCCTCAAGTACGTAGTCGATTTGCTTCGGACGCGGCGTGAAGCGCATTCCCGGACGCTGGTTCTGGCGGTTGTTGTAGCCTCCCTGACGGTTGTTGTTATAGCCTCCCTGGCGGTTGTTGTAGCCTCCCTGGCGGTTGTTGTTGTAGCCTCCCTGGCGATTGTTGTTGTAGCCGCCCTGGCGGTTGTTGTTATAGCCGCCCTGGCGGTTGTTGTTATAGCCGCCCTGGCGGTTGTTGTTGTAGCCTCCGGCCTGGCGGTTGTGGTTGTAGCCTCCCTGGCGGTTGTTGTAGCCTCCCTGACGGTTGTAGCCGCCCTGATTGCCGTAGCGGTTGTCGTTGTAGGGGCGCTGCTGATAGCCGCTGTTTTGCTGATAGCCGCCGTTCTGCTGCTCCTTGTTCTGTCCCTGACCTTCCTCGCCGCCCTCGGCAGAAGAAGTCATGGTGTTGTTGCGGTAATTAGGATTGTAAGGACGCTGCTGATAACCTCCCTGACGGTTGTTGTATCCGCCTTGACGGTTGTTGTATCCGCCTTGACGGTTGTTGTAGCCTCCCTGACGGTTGTTGTAGCCTCCCTGATTCCCGTAGCGGTTATTGTTGTAGGGGCGCTGCTGATAGCTGTTCTGCTGGGTGTTCTCCCCCTCGGCGGCTGCGGAGTGAGTCTGCTCCGAGCCCTCGCTTGTGCTGTCGGTTGAAGCGGCGGGATTGTTGTACGGACGGTTGTTGTACGGACGGTTGTTGTAGCCTCCGTTCTGCTGACGATTGTAATTGCCCTGGTTGCCGAAACGGCTGTAGCCGCCCTGCTGGCGGTTGTTGTAGGGACGGGGCTGATACGGACGCTGATAGCGGTGTTCTTCGCCTGAGGCGGAGTCGCTGCTGCTGCAATGGTCCACTTTGTCATAGCGCGCTTCACTTGCGCCTTCTGGAGTAAGGTTTGCCGAAGCAGCCGCGGAAAGGCCGATGCGCGGGCGTTTGGGTTTCTTTTCTTCTTCCATAGTTTCTGATCTTAAAATAATTCTTTCCCCGGCCCCGGAACCGCAGACGGTCATATATTCTGACAGGAGGTCACGCTTCGGACGGTCCGGTGTGCGGTCGGCGGCTTATGCAGCCGGAACGAGGCACATGATGAGAGCGGCTTTTCCGAAAGGCCGTAACCTTGCGTGCGGGTGGGGTCTGTTTTTGAGTCGGGGCTGAATAGACAAGCTCCCGAGTTTGGAGCAACGCATCACTGCATTGCAGAAGGATTTAAGCTAAAAATTAAAGAATGGGTATTTAAGTATTTGAAATTAAAAAAATGGGTATATTCTAAAAAAGAGCTTGATGCCGTAAATGATTCCCGGCATCTTTAAAACAATGCAAATTTAGTAATAAAATCCCTACCGTAAAAATTTTCACACTTTTTAACACCTCCTTTTAACACTTCCCCCGCCCTCTCCGGCCAGACCCACCACCTAAGCCTCTTCATCTAAGCCTCTCCACCCCTCTTGGTTCTCTCGGGCCTCTATCTCACCTTCCCGCTCTCTCCGCTCGGCTGCTCCGATTTCCGCTCCCGGTCCGGCTCCGCCAGTTAAATTTCAGGGTCGGATTTATGCTTGGTGCCCGAAATTTTGCTGATTTTGTAATTGACTTCGGAGTTCTCAGAGCTATCTGAATTCTCAGAGTTCTCAGAATAATCGGAGGTAGGAGGTCATTTCGCGTCCTGTTTCAGATAACTCCGATAATTCCGATTACTCCGATCAGAGGTGAGCGGCGGTGAGGCGGGAGAGGGTGCGGAGGAAGTAACGGCGGTAGAGGATGGCGGCGATGAAAAGCGCGATCGAAAAGCAGTAATAGACACCCAGTGAGCCCATATTGAGCGTGACGGCCAGGAAAAGCAGCACTGGAACTCCCACTACGAGATAGCTGATCACGGCCGTCCAGAGCAGCGGCTTCACATTCGATGTGCCGCGCAGTGCGTTGCCGTAGGTCATCTGCACGGCATCGCAGTACTGATAGAGCACCAGAGGCAGGATAAGCAGGTAAGCATAGCTGCGCACAGCGGCGTCGGGTGTGAGCAGGTCTATGATCAGATCTCCTAAGGCTAAGAAGATCACCGAAGCCAATGTGCCGAGTATCAGGTTGATATGCAGACCGGCCTTGGCGGTGATGCGCATGGAGTCCGTGTCGTCGCAACCGGCATAGTTCGAGACCCTCACGGCTACGGCTGTGGCGGCGCTCATGTAGGTCATAAAGCCGAGCTGATTGAGAGTGACCATGAGCTGATAGGCGGCGAGCTGCGTGCTGCCGAACCAGCCGGAGACAACCGCGCCGAACGCCCAGAGAAAACATTCCACACCGGACTGTATCATCACAGGCCAGGAGGTGGAGAGAAGCCGACGTTTCTCGGCTTTCGGGTCGGCGAAACGGTCGGCCGGCGTGCAGCGGAAGCGGCGGTAGCGCCGCGAGTAAGCCACGAGAGCCACCATGACCACCGAGATGATTATGCGGGCATTTAGAGTGCTGAGGCCGGCGCCGAGCACACCGAGCTCCGGAGCGCCCCATTTGCCGTAGATCAGCATGTAATTGCCCACGACATTGAGCAGATTGCCGCCTAAAATCACCCACATAGGTGTGGCGGTGTCGTTCACTCCGTTGCTCATCTGCTGCGCGCAGAAGAAGACTGACCCGAAGACTATCGAGGCCAGCACCGTGAGATAATACGACCTCACGTAAGGCATTATGGCCGGGTCCTGACCCATATCGCCGAGGAAGAGATAGAGCACCGCCATCACGGCCGTGACTATCAGTCCGAGCCACACATTCAGCCTCATGCCCAGACGCATCATGCGCCCCACGAGCCTGTGGTCGCCGCGGCCGAAGAGCGCGCCCACAAGCGGCGTGAGGCCGCCTGCGAAGCCCATCTGCATCACAATGGGGACCACGAAAAGATTGTTGACGTAAGCCGCCGCGGCATACTGCGCCGTGCTGTAGTTGCTCATCATGAAAGTGTCCACGAAGCCCACAAGTATGGCTCCGAGCTGAGTCACAAGCACAGGCAGTCCGAGCCGCGCCAGCATCCGGTACGACTCTCCCAGACTCAGCCGCTCCGGTGAGACCGGCTCTTTATCGGCAGATGAGGTCATGCGGCGGGCGGGGGTCAGAGTTCGGCGAGCAGTTTCTTGAGTTCCACGTCAGTCTTCTGCAGCTTCTCCTTGCAGTATTTGAGGAGCTCGAGGCTGCGCGAAGTGTACTGGGCCAGATGATCGATATCGCAGGCGTCGCTCTGCATCTTGGTTACTATGGCCGAGAGCTCTGCGAGTGCTTCGGCGTATGTTTCAGGTAGTTGCTGTTGCGGCATGGGTTTATACGGTTTGTTCTTTGGAGACAATTGTGGAGCGGAGTGTACCCTTCTCCAGCGTTGTGGTGATCTCGGTGCCGGGCTCCACGGCCGAGATGTCGGTGACGGCCTTCCCGTCGGCGCGGGTTATGGAGTAGCCGCGGCGAAGCGTGTTGACCGGGTCGAGCACATGAATGAGCTGTTCGGCCTGGCGCAGTCGCTCCTGCTGCCGCTGAAGCTGCAGCGAGGCGTCGCGGCGCAGCATCCCTGCGGCGTTGGCGAGCCGCTGCTCCTCGACGGCCAGACGTCGACGGCCCAGAGACTGCACGGCCTGAAGCGCCGAGTCGAGGGTCCGCGAGGCGCCGAGCAGCCTGTTCTGAACTATGAGAGGGAGCGAGGCGCCGATCTGCTGCAGCCGCGCCGAGGCGTTGTCGACAGTGCGGCGTGCCAGCAAAGGTATCTTCTCCTCGAGGAACTCGGTCTGGCGCAGCTCGCCCTGCAGACGTTCCTGCACGTAACGGGCTATCTGCGAGGCCATTTCCTGAGCCTTTGCCAAGGCGTCGCAGCTCTGCGCCACGAGCCATTCGGCGGCCGCTGTGGGCGTCTTGACGCGCGTGTGGGCTATGAAGTCGAGCACCGTATTGTCGCGCTCATGGCCGATGCCCACGACTACAGGGAGCGGGAAACGGGCCACTGCCCGGGCCAGGTCGAGGTCGTCGAACCCGGCCAGATCCGTGGTGGCGCCGCCGCCTCGGATTATCACCACACAGTCGTAGAGGTCCACACACATCTCAATCTCCCCGAGGGCGGCGCGGACCGTCGGAGAGGTCTGCGCTCCCTGCACCGAGGCTCGGTAGAGGTGAGTGTAGAACCGGAAGCCGTAGGCGTTGTGTTCCAGCTGGTTCATGAAGTCGCCGTAGCCGGCGGCTCCCTCGGCCGAGATCACCGCCACGCGCTGCGGCGGCTGATGAAGTATCGTGGCTTTGTTGGCTTCGAGGATTCCTTCGCGCTTCAGGGCGGCGAGTATTTCGAGCTGCAGACGCGATGTGTCGCGGGTATAGTCCGGGTCGCAGTCGGTGATGTTGAAGGAGAGGCCGAACTGCTGATGAAACTGCACCGAGCCCCTCACACGGACTTCGGCGCCGCTTGCGAAAGTGCTTCTCAGCGTCGGGTAGCGGCTGCAGAGGGCTCCCCATACGCCGCGCCAGATCGTGGCCCTCATCTTGGCGCAGACAGATCCGCGCGAGTCCTTCTCCACCATCTCCAGATAGACATGGCCGCCCGAAGAGCGGAGGTCGCTCAGTTCGGCCGTGACCCAGACGTTCTGGAGCATGTCGGCAGTGTCGACAGCGGCCTTGACGGCCGATGCGAGCTGAAGCAGAGTGAGGGATGCGGACATGTGTTGTTAAAAAGTCTTAAATTCAGCTGACAATGAATACGGTGTTATATTTATTCAAAGGCCGAAATTCAACAATAGATAGAAAGTAGAGTTGCTTTCCACTTGGGTTGTTGGGTTGAAAGCAACTCTTGAAGGGGGAACGGGTTATTTCACTTCCACGTCGGCGGAGATGCCGGCGCCGGGAGCTGATGACTCGGCTGCAGTGAAGCGGTAGGTGCCTTTCTCGGTCTGCCAGCTGCGGGTGGCGGTGCTCCAGGAAGCGAGGTCGGAGGCCGGCACGTTCATGACGAGGGTCTGCGACTCGCCCGGCTTGAGGAGCTGAGTCTTGGCGAAACCCTTGAGCTCCTTCTCAGGCTTGGGAAGGGTCTTGCCCGGGGCTTTCACGTAGAGCTGCACGGTCTCTTTGCCGGAGCGGCGGCCTGTGTTGGTCACTTTCACAGCCACGCTGTAGCCGTCGGCTGTGGGGGTCACCTTGAGGTCGGAATATTTGAAAGTGGTGTAAGACTTGCCGTAGCCGAACGGATAGAGCGGTTCGATGCCGGCACGGTCGAAGTGGCGGTAGCCCACGAAGATATCGTCGGTATAGTCGGCGATAGCGTTATTGTCCTTGTTATAAGGGAAATAGGGCGCCGAGCCGTAATCTTCGTAGCGTTTGGCGAAGGTCATGGGGAGTTTGCCGGAGGGGTTGACGCGGCCTGAGAGTACATCGGCTATGCTGCGTCCGGCTTCCTGACCCGGGAGCCAGGCGTGGAGGATAGCGTCGGGGGTATCCTTCCAGTCGGCCATGTCGATGACGCCGCCCATGTTGAGGATCACGATCAGCTTCTTGCCCTGCTTGTGGAAAGCGTCGGCTATCTTGTTGAGGTGGTGGCGCTCAAGGTCGGTGAGCGACCAGTCGCCCTTCTCGAGCGTGCGGTCGCCGCCCTCGCCGGCCATACGGCCTATGGTGAGCACAGCCACGTCGCAGTTCTTGGCCGCTTTCTCTATGGCGGCATCGTCGATAGCGAGCTCCGGAATCACGTTGACGGTCCAGAAATTGTCGGCGGCACGTTTGGCGCGCTCCTCCTTGATATACTTGGAGTAGACCTTGTTGAGGTCCTTGTCGAGCTTATAGCCGGCTTCGGTCAGGCCCTGGTCGGGCGAAATCTTGTAGGCGCGGTTCACATTGCCCGAGCCGGATCCGCCCACATATACGTCGTAGGAGCTGTTGCCGAAGAGAGCAATCTTCTTACCCTTGCCGAGCGGGAGAGTCTCCTCGCGGTTCTCGAGGAGGACCATTCCTTCGGGAGCGCTCTCGCGGAGCAGCTGCGCGTGGGCCTTCAGGTCGGGATGAGAGGTGTAGGCGTAGCCCTTGGCGGCGTTGGTGCGGGCCACGACGCCGAGTATACGCTCAATGTTGCGGTCGAGCACCTCTTCGGGGAGGAATCCGCTCTTCACGGCGTTGAGCACCTCGTCGAACTGGCGCTGTGTGCCCGGCTCTATGAGGTCGTTGCCGGCGAGCATCTGGCGGGCGCCGTTCTCTTCGGCCCACCAGTCGGTCATCACATAGCCGTCGAAGCCCCACTCGTTGCGGAGTATACCCTCGATGAGCCACTCGGCCTCGGAAGCCTGTGTGCCGTTGATCTTGTTGTAGGAAGTCATTATGGTCCAGGGGTGAGCCTGCTTCACAGCCTTCTCGAAGCCTCGGAGATAGATCTCGCGCAGGGCTCGGTCGGTGACGCGGGCGTCGATACCGTTGCGATATGTCTCCTGGTTATTGACAGCGAAATGCTTCAGCGACACACCCACGTTGTTGCTCTGCACGCCGTTGATGTAGGCCGTGGCGATCTCGCCGATGAGGTAAGGATCCTCGGAATAATACTCATAGTTGCGGCCGCAGAGAGGGGAGCGGTGCACGTTGATGCCGGGAGCCAGGAGCACGTCGACACCGTATTCGCGGGCCTCCTCGCCAATGGCTGTGGTGAGTTTCTTCACCAGGTCGCGGTCCCAGGAGGCGGCGAGAGTGGTGCCTGTGGGGAAGGCCGTGCCGTAGGTCATGAAACCGTTCACGTCGACCGGATCGATGCGGACTCCGGCGGGGCCGTCGGCCAGGATAGTGACCGGAATGCCGAGACGCTCAATGCCGAGAGTCTCGCCGGCAGCGCCTTTCACACGACCTTTGGTGAAGGCGGTTACGGCCTCGTCGGCAACGGACTCAGCGCCTTCGGCCGTGGCGTCGGAGGGCTGGGAAGTGCCCGATATGTTGCTCTGGTCGCCGCTGCGCTTGGGCATGCCCGGAGCGCCGGGAGGGGGAAGTTCCATTTCGCGGTTGGCTCCGATGATGAAGTTGACCTTCTCCTCGAGAGTCATAGCCTTCACAATATCTTTGATCGGATCTTTTCCGAACTGAGGTAGGCCGTCGGCCACGGCAGGGATTGCAGCGGCAGCAGCCAGAGTGAGTGCAAGTAGTTTCATGTTGATCTCTAATGGTTAATGATGAATGTTAGTTATTCGGGAAATGGTTATTGCTCTTTCTCGGTGAGCTCCAGAAGGGCTCCCGTGCAAGGATCGAACAGAGCCGACGAAGGTGCTTTCTTGTCGGTGAAGAGCTTCGGGTCGAGGCCGAAGAGTGCGCCTCCCTGAGCCGTGGTGACATACTGCGAGGCAATCTCGGATCCGCGCCATTCCAGGGTGAGGGTGCCCGAGGCCGGCAGCCGGTAGACCACAGCGTCCTTGGGGAGCTTCTTCTCCACGCCCTTGTCGTCGACGGGGAGCTCCGGCGCGGCGGTGAGCTTGAACGAGACGTAGACCGGTTCGCCGCGGAGGTCGTCGGCATCCACGAAACCGGCGAAGTCGGAGAGGCGCAACAGTACCTTGCGCTCCGAGGCGTCGCCCGGCGTGTAGATATATTTCCTCACTTCCACAGCTGTCTGCACCGTTCCGGTGAAGGCTTCGGTCATGACCTTCTCCTGGTTCTCGAGCGAGGCGAGCATGAGCTCGAGCTGGCGTCCGTCGGTCGGCATAGTCTCGGCCGTGCCGCGGCTGAGGGCCACCTTCGAGTCGCGCACCTCCATGATCGAGGCGGCGAGCATCTGGGCCTTCTTGGCCGACGACTGGCTCACGAGGAAATCCTCGTCGACATACCGGAGGTAGTCGTTGGCATCGAGCGACGAGGGGGTGAGGGGCGAGCCCTGCCAGTCCTCGGTCTCAGGGAGCGACGCCCGGCGGTTGACAGCCAGAAGCATACCGTCGTCGGCCACGCATATCTCCGTGAGGGCGCCCGGCTTGAGCTGCATCAGATACTGAGTGGTGTCGGGTGTGCCGAAAGGTGTGATGCGCACCTCGGTGATGCGGCGTGTCTCCGCAGGGGCCGTGACCACCTTGTCCGTGCCTAAATATTTCTTTGCATACTGATAATAGGGCCCCGGTTTCTCTACCGTCCGGGTGGCTTTCACCTCGATCCGGAAACTTGTGAGCGGAAGCGAGTAGACGAGCCCGTACTCATTGTGTTTGTCGGCGGTGAGCATCTTGGTCTGCTGCGCCGAGGCGGGGAAGGCCGCAAGGAGGAGGCCGCTGAGGGCCGTGGTTATCAGATACTTGTTCATGGTCATTTAAGCAGTTTCTTGATTGCCGCGGGTATGTGGTTCACAATGTCGCCGGCCGTGAGGGAGTATTCGCCGAGTTCTTCGGCTGCGATGTCGCCCGCCAGGCCGTGGATAAAGACACCCATTGAAGCGGCGAGTTCCGGCTTGTAGCCCTGGGCCAGGAGTCCGGCGATGACGCCCGTGAGGATGTCGCCCGAACCGGCGGTGGCCATACCCGGGTTGCCCGTGGAGTTGAAATATACCTTGCCGTCGGGGCGCACGATCATGGTGTAGTGGCCCTTGAGCACGATTATGATGCTGTAATACTGAGCTTTTTCGATAGCTTTCTTGAGGCGCGCCTCGTCGGAAAGGTGTTCGCCGAAGAGGCGGTCGAACTCGCCGGCGTGAGGCGTGATGATTGTCATCTGCGGGAGCATGGTGAGCAGGGCCGGCTTCTGGGCTATGCAGTTGAGGGCGTCGGCGTCGAGCACCATAGGCGAGCGGGCGTTGTTGAGGAGTCCTTCGAGCGCGGCCACAGTCTCGGGGTAGGTGCCTATGCCGGGACCGGCGGCGACAGCCTGATGCTGATGGTGGAGCCTCATGTCGGATATGAAGCGGTCGTGGCGGTCGGGCTCGAAGAGAGCCTCTGGCACTGCGGTCTGCAGTATGTTCATGCCGCAGCGAGCCGAGTGGACGGTGACAAGCCCGGCACCGGTACGCAGCGCGGCGCGCGAGCAGAGCACTGCGGCGCCCATCATGCCGAGGCTTCCGGCCATCACCATGGCCGAGCCGAAGTCGCGTTTGGCGGCGAATACGGGGCGGGGGCGCAGGGCCTGGCTCACGCCGCGGGCGTCGAGCATATACCATGTGGTGGGAGTCTGGCGTATAGCCTTGCGGTCCAGGTCGATGTCTAGGAGCTGCCATTCGCCCACAGCGTCGGCGTTGTCGCTCAGGAAGAAGGCCACGCGGGGGAACTGGAAGGCGAATGTGAGGTTGGCGTGGACCACATCGCGGCGGTTGGTGAGCTCATTGTTCTCGCCGAAGAGGCCCGAAGGTATGTCGATGGCGATCACGAAAGCGCCGCTCTCGTTGATGTAGCGCACCAGCATCTTGAAGCCTCCTTGGAGCTGCTCGTGGAGTCCGGCGCCGAAGAGGCCGTCGATGACCACATCCTGTTCGCTGAGCGAGGGGGGCGAGAACTCCTTGATCACTTCGGTGAAGTCGATGTCGTCGGCCGCGGTGAGCAGACGTTTTTTCTCCTCCTCGCAGTCGTGGGAGAGCTTGCGGGAGACGTTGAAGAGGAAAACCTCCACGCGCTTATAGCCCTGCTCTATGAGCATGCGGGCGGTGGCCAGAGCGTCGCCGCCGTTGTTGCCCGGACCGGCTATGACCACGATCCTCTGCGAGGGGCGGAAGCGCGACATCACCTCGCAGCAGAGGGCCGAGGCGGCGCGCTCCATAAGTTCTATGGAGTCGATGCTCTGGGCCTTGCAGGTGGCTGTGTCGAGATCTTTTATCTGGTTGGAAAGGAAGATTTTCATGTCAGGGTTTCGCTTGGTGCGCGCGACACCGACTGTTCGGGCCCGCACTGAATGATTGGTGACAAAGATAATAAATCCGGAGGTCAATTCCTACGGAAAGGGCGCCAATTTTGCGCAGTCCGCGGGCAGAAGCCCTGCGGAGGCTCCGCGAGAGAGTCGGAGGCGGGATTCAGAAGAGGTCCTGCAGGCTGAGGACGTTGCCTACGTCGCGCAGGATAAGCATTGAGCCCACGAAGCCTATGGCGGCGAAGACATAGCCGAGGATGCAGAATATACGTGCCCGGCGCAGAGCCGATTGCGAGCCGTCGAAGTCGTAAGGAGCCATGTTCTTGCTCTTGTTGACGCGGAAAATGGCCAGAATGCCGAAGATCATACCGATGATCGAGGTGTGCACACCGAGCACCGTCACCACGATAGCGTTGACCATCCAGGTCTTGGGGTTGAGGTGTGCGGAGGGGTGCTCGGACGGCTGCTGTGGCGAGCGGAATTGCTGACCGTAAGGCGCGCCCTGAGCCGGTGGAACGGGCCGCTGAGCGGGCGCCGCAGGCTGAGCGGGCGGTGTCGGGGAGCCGAAGAGGTACCGGCAGAGGGCCGGTATGCGCTCTATGGTGGTCCAGTCCACGAGCCCTTCGTGCCATACGGGAGTGGAGTGCGTCAGATACATGCCGCGCATCTCTTCCATGGTGTAAGGGCCGTGCTGGGAGTTGTCGATTATGATGAAGTATTTCATAGTCCTGAAGCTGTTTTTCCTATGGTTATTATACTGCCGGTCTGGCTCTAAAAGTTAACACTTTGAGGGGCCTGTCGGTTGACCGTCGCCGCCGGGTCAGAGGCCGAGCGTGTCGGTGATCCTGCGGGTGGCGCCGAGCTTGGAGCGGATGTAGGCGTCGGCTTTGAGACCCGCGGAGCCGACGCCGGCCGCATCGGCGAGAGGTCCCGCCATGAGGCGTTCGTAGTCAGCGCGCGAGGCAATGGAGAATCCGCCCTGAGCCGCTATGATCTCGGCCGCCTCGATGAAACGGTCGTGGCGCGGGCCGAAGATCACCGGCATGCCGTAGACGGCCGCCTCGTTGATATTGTGTATTCCGGCGCCGAAGCCTCCGCCAATGTAGGCTATGTCGCCGTAGCGGTAGGCGCTCGAGAGGAGCCCGAAGGTGTCGAGTATGAGCACATCGGCCCTGTCGGCCAGGCTCAGGTCCTTCTTCGCCTCCGAGTAGAGGACGGTGTGGAGGGGGTCCAGAGCGTGGCGCATCTTGTCGAGGCGTGCGGCGTCGAACTCGTGGGGCGCTATGATAGCCTTGGTCTCTCCGCGCTGCGCTTTGAGCCAGGGGAAGTAGACCTCTTCGTCGGGCTCCCAGCTCGAGCCGTAGATCATGATGCGGCGGTCGTGGGCACCGACAAAGCGCTCGATCTCCGGTATGCTCACCGTCTGGCGCATCACATCCGTGACGCGGTCGAAGCGGGTGTCGCCGGCCACCACGGCATTGTCGATACCTATCCCGCGGAGCAACGAGCGGCTGCGCTCGTCCTGCACGAAGATGCGTGTGAACCACCGGAGCCAGAGGGCGTACCACCGTGTGCTGCGGCGGAAGAAACGCTGCCCGGGCGTGAAGGCCGCGCTGATGAGGTAGGTCGGTATCCGACGGCGGTAGAGAGCACGCAGCAGGTTGCGCCATATCTCGTACTTGATGAAGAAGACCATCTCCGGGTTTATGGCGCGGATCAGGCGGCGGCCGTTGCGCGGAGTGTCGAACGGCAGATAGAGGACCGCATCGGCTCCCGGCCAGTTCTTGCGCGGCTCGTAGCCGGAGGGGGAGAAGAAGGTCAGTATGATCTTGCGGTCGGGATGAGTGCGGCGGAGATACTCCATGAGGGGGCGGCCCTGCTCGAACTCGCCGAGCGAGGCGGCGTGGACCCAGATATTGCGGTCGTCGGGGTTTACTTTGGCGGCCAGGTCTTTCCAGACGCGGCTGCGGCCCTGCATCATGAGGCGCGCCTTGCGGTTGCGGAGCGAGGCGCAGGCCACACCGAGGCGGTAGCCACGGATGCCGAGCGTATAGAGCGGACCCTCCACAAGTTGCCTGACGCTCTCAGCCGCAAAGGCTTTCAGATCTCTGAGCCGTCCGGATATCATGCCTCGGGTTCGGGTATGGTCTTAATGGCACGGTTTATGCGGGCGATCACCTCCTCTTTGGGCATAAGTTCCGTGATGTCGAACATATGCGGGCCGCGGCAGGCGCCCACCACAGCGAGGCGGAAAGCGTTCATGACATTGCCCAGATGATACTCCCTGGAGGCTATCCAGTCGAGGACGATCTTCTCGGCGTTGGCCGAGGTCATGTCGGAGATACCCTCGAGCACACCCACAAGCTCGCGCATTATGGCGGGAGTGCCGTTCTTCCAGCGCTTCTTCACATCTTTCTCGGCGTAGCACTCCGGAGCCTTGAAGAAGAAGTCGGCCTGCTCCCAGAGCTGCTGCGGGAAGTCAACGCGGGTCTTGACCAGACCGGCGGCGCGGGCTATATATTCGTCGGAGAATCCTTCTATGCCGCGGGCTGCGAGCAGAGGTTTGAAGAGCTCTCCCACTTCGGCGTCGGAGAGGCGCATCAGGTACTCATGGTTGAACCAGATGCCTTTCTTGTAGTCGAACTTGGCGCCGGCCTTGGAGCAATGGTCAAACGAGAATTTCTCTATCAGCTCGTCGATGCTCATAAGCTCCGTGTCGTCGCCGGGATTCCAGCCAAGCAGAGCCAGGAAGTTCACGAGCGCTTCGGGCAGATAGCCGCGCTCGCGGTAGCCCGAGGATATCTCGCCGCTCTTGGGGTCGTGCCATTCGAGCGGGAAGACGGGGAATCCGAGCTTGTCGCCGTCGCGTTTCGAGAGCTTGCCGTTGCCCACAGGCTTGAGCAGCAGGGGCAGATGCACGAACTGCGGCATGGTGTCGGACCAGCCGAAAGCCTCGTAGAGAAGCACATGGAGGGGAGCGGAGGGGAGCCATTCCTCGCCGCGGATCACATGGCTCACCTTCATGAGGTGGTCGTCGACGATGTTGGCCAGATGATATGTGGGGAGATCGTCGGCGCTCTTGTAGAGCACCTTGTCGTCGAGGATGTCGGAATTGATCACCACCTTGCCGCGGATAAGGTCGTCAACCTCCACGTCGCGACCCGGCTCGATGAGGAAGCGGACCACATACTGAGTGCCGCCGTCGATGAGGCTCTTGACCTCCTCTTCGCTCATGGTGAGGGAGTTGCGCATGTTCATGCGAGTGCGGGCATCGTACTGGAAGTTGGGGTGCTCCTCGCGGGCTTTGGCGAGCTCCTCGGGGGTGTCGAAGGCGATGTAGGCCTTTCCGGCTTTGAGAAGCATGTCGACGTGCTCGCGGTATATGTCGCGGCGTTCGCTCTGTTTGTAGGGGCCGTAGGGGCCTCCTTCGCGGACTCCTTCGTCGATTCCGATGCCGCACCAAGCGAGTGCCTCGTTGATATACTCTTCGGCTCCGGGGACGAAACGTGTGGAGTCGGTGTCTTCGATACGGAGAATCATCTTGCCGCCGTGGCGACGTGCGAAGATGTAGTTGTAAAGCGCTGTGCGGAGGCCGCCGATATGGAGGGGGCCTGTGGGGGAGGGCGCAAATCTCACTCTTACCTCTCTGTCCATGGGGTTATAGTTGAAGTAATTTTTGCGAGTTGGAAAAGTAAATTCAATTTGCAAAATTAGCAAAAAATCCGCGGACCTGAAAGAGTGGAGCGGATTTGGGAGAGAGGTATAGGAGAGATTGGGGTAATGGGAGAATTTGAGGGGAAAGGAGCGAAGAGGATTATTGAGAGGAATTGAGGGGATTGGCCGGGATTTCCGGGGTTTATTCGAGGAAGGAGATGGTGGAGAGGGGCGCGGTGCGGTCGGTGAGTACCGGGACGACGGCTACGATGCCGTGGGAGAGGCACCATTCGTCGGTGTCGGTGCTTTCGGGCTCTTCGTTGACGAAATGGCCGGAGAGCATATAGAAGGGGCGACCCATAGGGTCGGTGTAGCGCTTGTATTCCTCGCTCCAGGAGGTGTGGCACTGGCGCACTACCCTCATTTGCTGCGGTTCGGGTCCGTCGTAGGGTATGTTGACGTTGAGGCAAACGCCATCGGGGAGGCCGTTTTCGAGCACTTTGCGTGTGATCTCGCGCACCCAGCGGCGGCAGCGGCTGAAGTCGGCGTCGAGACGGTGAGTGGTGAGCGAGAATCCTATGGAGGGGACACCGAAGACGCATCCTTCCGTGGCCACGCCCATGGTGCCGGAGTAGAGGAGGTTGACGCCCGAGTTGGAGCCGTGGTTTATGCCACCGATGACGAGGGCGGGGCGACGTTCGAGCACCGAGCGCATGGCAAGTTTAACGCAGTCGGCCGGTGTGCCCGAGCAGGAGTAGATCTGTGCGCCGTTGTAGTCGGGATGGTGGTCGAGGCGGAGCACTTCGGTGACGGTGAGGGCCATGGACTGAGCCGAGCGGGGCGAGTCGGGGCATACGCAGACGATCTCGGCCATGTCGGCCAGATAGTCGATGAGTCGGTAGACGCCCGGCGCGTTGATGCCGTCGTCGTTGCTGATCAGTATGAGCGGGCGCTCCGGGGCGCGGGTCTCTTTGGCGGTTGGGGTATGAGGCATTATTTCTTTTGTCGTTTCAGGTAGTGGTCGATTATGATGTTGCGGCGTGCGCCCGGGAGCGAGCTGAGGGTGTCGGTGGCGGGCAGGTCGGTGTAGAGCTTGCGCATGCGGCGGAAGTCGCGGTGGGCGCGGAGTATGGCGCGGGCCCCTTTGAAGTCGCACCGGAGCATCATCATGCCCCAGGCGAGGGTGTCGTAGAGGCGCCGGCGGAAGAGGACCTTGCGGCCGCGGCGGGGCGGCAGACTCTTGTGGAGCAGCAGCAGGTTGTTGCGGAAGTTGAGATAGACCTTGCGCGGATTACCCTGCGGCAGCGAGGCACCCCCCACATGCCAGACCTTCGAGGACGTGATGGCCGAGACCTCCCATCCGGCGGCGTGCATGCGGCAGCAGAGGTCGATCTCCTCCATGTGGGCGAAGAAATTCTCGTCGAGGCCGCCCAGGGCGCGGTATGCTTCGGAGCGGACAATCAGCGCGGCGCCTGAGGCCCAGGCCACGGGGACCGGGTCGGACGAGTCGTACTGCCCCTCGTCGCGCTCTATGCATTCGAAGAGACGGCCACGGCACCAGGGGTAGCCGTTCACGTCGAGATAGCCGCCCGCCGCTCCGGCATATTCGAAGCGGTCGCGCTCCTTCCAGGAGAGTATCTTGGGCTGCGCGGCGCCCGCGCGGGGATGCGAGTCCATATAATCCACAAGGGGATCGAGCCACCCGTCCGATGTCTCCACGTCGGAGTTGAGCAGGACCGTGTAGCGGTAGTCGGTGAGCTCCAGGGCCTTGTTGTAGCCCTTGGCAAAGCCGTAGTTTTCCCTGAAGGCGAGGAGCTTGACCTCCGGGTGATTCTCGCGGACCCAGGCCACGGAGCCGTCGGTGGAGCCGTTGTCGGCCACGATGAGGTCCGCCTCGTCGGAGATTGTGGTGCGAGCCACAATGGGGAGGAATTCCCGCAGAAGCTTCTCGCCGTTCCAGTTCAGTATTATTACGCCCGTTTTCTTCATAATTTACTGCAAAATTAGCAAAAAATCCACAAACCCTAAAATGAGCCTGTTTATGGGCCTCTAAGCGGGATTTTGGTAAAGTGCGGTATAATATCAGAATAATTTTTGCAATTAGACAAGCGATAATTCCAAGTGAGTTCGAAGCAATTTGCGTCGCTTTCGGCGGCTTTTTTTGTACTTTTTTTGGCAGAAATAATTTTTTAATAAAGTTGCCGAAAAATTTGGAAGTTAAAATCAATATGCTTAACTTTGGGGCAAAGTAAAAATTGCCTAAATTTAAGAACTAACTATATAATCTTACAGATCATGAAACGCTACTTATTACTTGGACTGATTGCTCTCCTATGTACATCAACCATGCTTGCCAAAGAGCAAGCCGTTACCAAAGAAAACGCGTTAGCAGAAGAAACCGTGGAACTTGTGTCTAAGACGGTGACGACAACGGAATATGGACAACTCGCCGCACTGCTTGGAGATGAAGTG
>SFOK01000021.1 GCA_004552395.1 Bacteroidales bacterium
TGGCGACAGAGGCTCGCCGGCCGTGGCTGTGACTCCGGTCAGCTTCAGATGCCTGAGCAGTTCAAGAGCAGAGTCGAACTCGAGCACGATGGTATCGGTCCAAACCTTCGCGTGAGCGAATTTCTCTCTCAGCACCCCCTCTATCTTCGCGGGTTCTGGATAACGCAGGTCCGACTTACGCACGGACTGAAGTTCTGTCAGATTGCCGGGCGCGAAGGTGGCCATGGCAAGCAATCCGTCCGCTGACAGAAGGCGCCCGCAGTTTGCGAGGAATGAGGGTATGTCGCTGAACCACTGTATTGCCGATGATGAGCATATCAGCTCGAAACGCTCGCTCTCGGTCCCTGAGGCCTGTTGCGCGGCATACAGCTCGGCGTCGCATTGCAGATACCTCTCGCTCCCTGACACGCGGAACGGTCCGCAGGGACATAGATCGGCAAACACGGCCTCGCCGGCATCGAGGAAGCGCGCAAGAGCGTAGGTCAGCAGACCGTTACCGCAACCGATCTCCAGCATGTTGCGTACATTAAGCCGCATATCGTCGTAGAGCACACCCTCAGTGCTCGGGTTGAGCGAGTCGGTATTGATACCGCGCTTATGACGTGTTAGGGTCATCCTCACGGCGTCGGCCAGACGGAGCGCTATCATCTTTTGCGCCACTGCATTGGTATTATAGGTCTCGGCGCTGCGGGTAAAGAGCCTCCCGATCTTGCCGGTATCCACTATGCAGCGGTCTATTATTGTCTGTATATCAACGTAGTGAGGCGAGTCGAGATGCTCTGTCTCAACACGGCGCATGGCCCAGAATCGGCTCTGCGCTTCGGAGGGGATGATTCTGTCGCCGTCGGCTATGAAGGCTTTGTTCCAGGTTATCGGCGCGCCGGCCGCCGTCGTCTCTGCAAACAGCAACTGCGCGCGCAGGGCCTCTGTGTCGGCTTGCTCGGGGAAGAGGTCGGCCGCGGCTTTGAAATCGGCTCCGGAGGCGAACATGCGGCGGCGGAACTTCTGCAGCGACGCCTCGGAGAGTCCTTCGCGAGTGCCGCGGAAAATAGCCTCCGGTATACCCGTGAGGTCATCGGAGGGCATGGAGGTACCGTTCACCGCAAAGGCCGCTGCGGGCGGCTGTATCCCCTCGAAAAGCAGCTCTGAGGCAAACACTCCCAGTGACCAGGCGAAAAGGTAAATGGTGGGATATTCGGCTATCTGCAGCCGCACCTCATCGATACCTTCGGTGTCGATGCCGGTCACAAGCGCTATGTCCCAGCCGGGTTTCCGGACATGCCGGTACATCTCCCCGGATGTTGACCATCCGCCATAGATTAGCAGCAGACGTCGGTTGCCTTGCGAACTGATGATCTCAAACTTCATGCCACGAGTCTTTTAAAGCGCTGAGTATCTTGTCTATATCGGCTTCTGTCATGGCCGCGTTCAGGCTTATGCGCAGTCGCTCGGTGCCGGGCGGCACGGTAGGACGGCGTATCGGAAGCGCGAGCACACCGCGTCGGCGCATAGCCTCGCTCAGCCTGACGGCCTTTTCCGATGATCCGCACATCACGGGCAGTATCTGTGAATCCGACACGCACGTTTCGCCGGTCACTTCCTCCACACCGGCCTTGAGTCGCGCCGCGATCTTGCGCAGATGCTCGCGCTCGGCTCGCATGCCGGTCAGACACCGGAACCGGCTCGCTGACCAGATCACTGATACGGGCGGAAGTGCCGTGGAGAAAATGAAGCTGCGGGCGGCGTTGATCATATACTCTTTGAGCAACGGCGAAAGTATGGCAAACGCGCCCGATGAGGCCGCGGCTTTCCCAAGCGTGCCTATGAGACAGTCAACCTGCGCGAGTATGCCGGTCTCCTCGCAGAGTCCGAGCCCGCGCTCTCCTCTCACTCCGAAGCCGTGGGCCTCGTCGATGTAGAGCATCATGCCGGGATACTGTTCTTTAAGTGCGGCCAACTCCCGCAGCGGGGCACAGTCACCGTCCATGCTGTAGATGCTCTCGGCGATCACAAGCACTCGGTCGTAGCTGCCTGCCTCGGTGTCGAGAATCTTTCTGAGCGAGGTGAGGTCGTTGTGGCGAAAACGTTTGAAGGGGGCTTTGGAGAGGAATATGCCGTCGATTATGCTGGCATGCACGAGCTTGTCGGCCACGATCAGCGTGCCGGGTATGGCAAGAGCGGCCACACATCCCGTGTTGGCATGGTAGCCGGAGTTGAAAATCAGTGCCGGCCGACCGTATTCGCTCTCCAAGTCACACTCGAAGCTCGTGTAAGCGTCCTGACGGCTCATCAGCAGCCGCGACGCCAAACTCCCCATCAGTGCCTCCGCCTCACCCTTCTCTCCGTAGCAGCTAACCATCTCAATCTCTCTTCGTTCCTTCTCTCCCCCGCCTACATCAATCAGGGAGCGAAGGAATCTCTGCGTGGCTGCGGTGTCGCGCCCGAGACCCATATAATCATTGTCGGTGCAGTCGAGCAGTCCGGCCGCATTGCCGTGGTCGAGTGTGCGGAGACGTCCCTCGGCCTTAAGCGAGGCGAGTATTTGGGCGTATGCCTGCGCGGCTTCAGTCATGCTCGTAGAGTTCCTTTATGATCGAAATGAGTGCGTCGGCCAACTTCTCTACCTGCTCGTCGGTGACAGCCATATACGGTGGCATGATGTAAGCGTTGTGGCCGAACGGACGTATCCACACGCCTTTCTCCACACAGAGCTTCTGGAACGGACCGAGTTCGACCTCGGGCACGAGCTCAATCACGCCGATGCCGCCGAGCACTCTCACCTCTCTGACGCACTTGAGGCTGCGGGCGGGTTCAAGCAGCTCGCGCAGCTTCTGTTCCAGATGTCGCACCTTCCCCTGCCAGTCCTGCGAGAGCAGAAGTCGTGTAGAGGCGAGACCCACCGCACACGCAAGCGGGTTGGCCATGAATGTGGGGCCGTGCATCATCACGCCTGCGTCGCCGGATGATATCATGTCAGCCACTCGGTGGTTCGTGGCCACGGCCGAAAGCGTCATGTAACCGCCTGTAAGTGACTTGCCTATGCACATTATGTCGGGCTCAACACCGGCATGTTCCCAGGCAAAGAGCTTACCCGTGCGGCCAAATCCGGTAGCTATCTCGTCGAATATCAGTAGTATACCGAGCTCGTCGCACTCTTTGCGCAACTCTCTGAGATACTGCGGGTTGTAGAAACGCATGCCTCCGGCGCCCTGAACCACCGGCTCCAGAATCACGCCGGCAAGCTCGGAGGCTTTCTCGCGCAGCAGCTTGCGCATCGGCTCGAAGGTCTCGGGGCGCCACTCCTCGCCGAACTTGCACTCGGGCGACGGCGCGAAATAGCGCACGGGCAGCTCGCCGCCGAAGACGCCGTGCATGCCGGTGACCGGATCGCAGACGCTCATGGCGTTCCAAGTGTCGCCGTGGTAGCCGCTGCGGATCGTCGCGAAGTTGGTGCGCCGGCGGTCGTTCTGCGCCTGCACAGCCATCTTCATGGCTACCTCGGTGGCCACCGAGCCTGAGTCCGCATAGAAAAGATGCTCCATGCTCGGCGGCAGTATGGAGAGCAGCAACTTGCCTAACTCGATGGCGGGATCGTGGGTGAAACCGCCGAACATCACATGGCTCATGCGGGAAATTTGCTCCTTAACTGCCTCATTCAGAACGGGATGATTGTAGCCGTGGATCACACACCACCACGACGACATACCGTCGATAAGCTCGGTGCCGTCGGCCAAAGTTATCAGGCAGCCTTTGGCATGATCAACCTTATATGTCGGGAGAGGATTGTGGGTCGATGTATAAGGATGCCACAGATGCCTGCGGTCGAATTCAGAATAATTGCTCTCTTTCATTTCTGTCTTGATGCTTTCCTTAAAAGTATATTTTCGGAATTATATTTGTAATTTCATCCGAAATCTAAGTAACTCGCAAAAATTAGACGATACATAATTGCGAAGGATTTTTGTGTGATTTGGCCGGTTGAGCGAAGGAGTGTAGCGGGCTACATGACTGAGCTCCAACGGACAAAGCGCAAAAAAGACGAGCAAGTATGTGTCAGAATCATGAGTTACATAATTTGTTTTACCATTAACTGATTGTTAAGAGTTACTTATGCGCACTCTGTATGTTACAGACCTTGACGGCACGCTTCTCGACAACCGTTCGCTGGCAAGCGATTCCTCGCAGCTGATGCTCAACCGGGCTGTGGAGCGCGGAGCCATGTTCACCGTGGCCACGGCGCGTACACCGGCAACCGTCGACACGCTTATGCGCGGCATCGACATGCGTCTTCCCGGGGTGGTGATCACCGGCTGTGCTTACTACGATTTCCGGCACCGGCGGCTGCTCGATCCCAGGGTCATGAAAGAGTCGGCGGCCGACCGTCTTGTGGGCGAATGGCGCGAAAGCGGACTCTCGGCCTTTGTCTACACCATTAATGCCGAAGGGATACTCGAAGTCTACCATATAGGGCCGCTCTCGGATCTGGAGCGCACTTTCATATCCGAGCGCGACAAGACGCCCGTAAAGCGCTTCTATGTGCCCGAATCGGGCGAATCGGTGCTCCCCTCCCGTCTTGACAATGTGATGCTTTTCTTCGGGCTGCAGCCCACCGAACCGGCCCATGAGCTCTATGAGAAACTCAAAGCCGAGATGAGCGGCGCCGAGATAGCCCCGCAGTTCTACCATGATATATACGGCGACGCCATAGGCGAGCTCGAGATATTCCCTGCCGGAGTCTCCAAAGCCTCCGCCCTCGAGAAGCTCGCATCCGATCTGGCGGCGGACCGTCTCGTGGTCTTCGGCGACAACGTCAACGACATACCGATGATGCGTCTGGCCGACGAAGCGATAGCCGTGGCCAATGCCAAAGAGGACGTGAAAGCGGTAGCCACAGCCGTGATCGGGCCCAACACCGACGATGCCGTGGCACGGTTCATCCTCAACGAAACCCTCTGATCCATGCTCAACTACACCTTCTACGACCGCCGGCGCCTCGGGAAAGCCGTATTCTTTCTCGCTTCCATCACCGCCATCATAGTCTTCCTGTTCGTCTCCAACAACCTCGTGAAGGGTCTCGGACGGCAGGAGAGCCAGCGCATGAAGATCTGGGCCGACGCCACCAAGCGTCTCGTTCAGCAGGACTCCAACACCGACATAGAGTTTCTGTTCTCCATCATAGAACAGAACGACAATATCCCCGTGCTTATAGCCGACGAGCAGGGCAACATACTCGATCAGCGCAACTTCGACCTCCCCGACTCGCGCCACGAGAAAAAGATGTACACCGATCTCAGCGACCGCGACCGTGACTATCTCAGCTCACGTCTTAAACGCGCCATAGGCGCCTCGTCGCTTCGCGAAGCCGCCTCGCGCAATCCGCACATCATAGCCATCGATGTGGCCGGTACACCGCAATACATCTATTTTGAGGACTCCGATCTGCTTCACCGCCTGAGCTGGTACCCTTACATCCAGATGGGCGTCATGATATTCTTGGCCGTGATAGTGTTCATCACCATTGTATACACCAAGCGCGCCGAGCAGAACCGCGTCTGGGTGGGACTCTCCAAAGAGACAGCGCATCAGCTCGGCACTCCCATATCCTCGCTCATGGCCTGGACAGAGCTCCTCGGAAGCTACGGTGTAGACAAGTCCGTGGTGGAAGAGATCAACAAGGATGTGAAGCGTCTGAGCACCATAGCCGAACGTTTCTCGAAGATAGGCAGCGTGCCCGAACTCGAGCTCGAATACCTCAACGAAACCATCGACAAATCGCTCGCTTACATGCGTTCCCGCGTCTCTGGCAAAGTGGAGTTACGCCTCAACCTCTCCGACGATGACCACGGAGCCATGCTCTCGCGCTCTCTCTTCGAATGGGTCATGGAGAATCTGGTCAAGAATGCTGTGGACGCCATGGGAGGGAAACCCGGCACTATCACAATCACCACCGGACAGGAACGCGACCGCCTCTACATCGATGTGAGCGATACCGGCAAAGGTATACACAAGAAGAACTTCAAGAATGTGTTCAACCCCGGATTCACCACCAAAAAACGCGGCTGGGGACTCGGCCTCACACTCGTGAAACGTATCATAGAGGAGTACCACAAGGGGCGGATATATGTGAAGTCATCCGAGCCCGGCGTCGGCACCATATTCCGCATCGAGCTTCCCACGGCATCATGATTCAGTTGCCGGATTTATAAGGGCAATTGAGGGCCGGTTGGGGGCAGATTGAGGGCCGGTAGCTAAGATAGCTAAAATAGCTCAGATAGCTCAGATAATTCAGATAACTTAGATTCCCGATGAGGGCAAAGATGGGGCTGTGTCGTAATTGAGATTTACGGCGCAGCCTCCTTTTTGATAGCCGGCAGCTCGTAGTTGAGGATATGGCTGTGCGACTTGCGCAGATAGGCTATCAGAGGGCGCAGCGAGATGCGGTAGTCCTCCCAGGGCAGTCCGCTCACAAGGTTGATCACGGCCAGGAAAGTGCCTGCCGTGTTCCTGCTGGCCGCCGGCATAGTCAGCGGCGCCGTTTGGGCCAACCAGTCGTGGGGACGCTACTGGGGATGGGATCCGAAAGAGACCTGCGCTCTGGTGATGATGCTCATATATTCTGTGCCTCTCCACTCCGGCTGCCGATGCTGCCGAGCCTTCCGCAAGCCCAAGGTACTGCACCTTTACCTGCTCATCGCAGTCTTCTCAGTGCTCTTCACTTACTTCGGTGCCAACTACCTCCTCGCCGGCCTCCACTCCTACGCCTGACCGTCTCCGGGAACCCGATTCTCACTCTCCGGACTCCCCTACAGCTCCGATTACTCCGATTATTCTGAGAAATCCGATTGCTCAGATTAACCCATGAAATCCGGGCTTTTCTGGGGCTCCCGGCATTCAATACATACCTTTTTTGAGATTTTTATTATCAATTTGTCACTCTTTAAAAATTATTTCCTAATTTTGCAGCGTATTTTAGTTATCAAATATTATGGCTTTAGATAAGATTGACAACTTAGACAGAAAAATTCTCAACATTATCATGAAGAATGCGCGTATCCCCTCCAAGGATATCGCCGCTGTTTGCGGTGTTTCGCGCGCTGCTATCCATCAGCGTATCGCCCGCCTCGTAGAGATGAAAGTCATCACCGGTTCAGGCTACATCGTAGATCCCCGCATCCTCGGTTACAACACCTGCACTTACGTTGGCGTGCGTCTTGAGAAAGGTTCCCTCTACCGCGAGGTAGTGAAGGAACTCGAGAAGATCACCGAGATTGTGGAGTGCCACTTCACCACCGGCCCTTACTCGCTGCTTATCAAGGTGTACGCACAAGACAACCGTCACCTCATGAAGCTGCTCAACGACCACATCCAGCACATCCCCGGTGTCACCGAGACAGAGACTCTCATCAGCCTTGAGCAGAGCCTAAACCGTCAGATCGAGGTTTATCCTGTCGGCGAAGAGCCCTGGCGCGACTAAGTGCTTGAATCCCGGCGATATCCGTCTCTAAAGCTGCGGATCCCGCCGCGGTGCGTATCCATCACCACACCTACCCGGCCCCGTCCCGCACGGCTTCCCCTTAAGCCGGCGCGGACGGGGCCCGTGTTCTCTAACCGAAGCCGAACCAGGTCAATGTATGAGAGGCCCCTGAGCCGCCGCATCGCAAACTCTGCCACTCACTTAGGCCGCTTCTCGAAGTTTTTTACTAACTTTGCATCGCAATTCACTCTCAGGGAGATATTCCCTCCACACATCCCGACACCATTATGACTCCGACCCGAAGAAATATTCTCTTCTCAATTGTCTGTGTGATCTTCATGGCTATCGTGGCCGTGCTCTTCTTCTACCCCGACGACATCGACGGCCGGGTGCTCCAGCAGCACGACATGAGCCAGGGCCTCGCCAACGGCCAGGAAGGCAAGCTGTTCCACGAGCAGACCGGCGAGACCACCCGCTGGACCAACTCGCTCTTCTCCGGTATGCCCAACTTCCAGATATCTCCCTCCTATTCCTCCTCGCCTATGCTCGAGTGGATAGGCAAGATCTGGTCGCTCGGACTCCCCTCGCCCGCCAACCTCGTCTTCATGATGATGCTCGGATTCTTCGTGATGGGACTCTGCATGAAGATGCGCTGGTACATTTCCCTCTTCGGCGCCATAGCCTGGGGATTCTCCACCTACTTCATCATCATAATAGGCGCCGGACATATCTGGAAATTCGTCACCCTCGCCTACATACCCCCGACACTCGGCGGCATTGTGCTCATATACCGCGGATACCGCTGGGGCGGAGCAGCGCTCACGGCCCTCTTCGGCGCCATGCAGGTGCTCTCCAACCATATCCAGATGACCTATTACTTCTGCTTCGTGGCCGCCGCCATCATCATAGGCTTCGGTATAGCGCAGAAGAAAGAGTGGCGCCGCTGGCTAGTCTCCACAGCTGTGGCCCTCGGAGCCTCCGTGCTCGCCTTCGCGGCCAACTTCGCCTCGCTCTACAACACCGCCAAATACTCTAAAGAGACTGTGCGCGGCACCGCCACAGAGATAGTCACCCCCGGCGCCGACAAAGCCGACGCCGACTCGGTGAAATTCGACTACATAACCGGATGGAGCTACGGCGGCGACGAGATGCTCACCCTCCTGGTGCCCGACGCCAAGGGGGGCGCTTCCCTCAAGCCGGAAGCCGGACAGAACGTGCCGCTCATTTTCTCCGACAGTCACGGCTCCATAGCCTCGCTGCAGGGCGACGACGCCCTTGCCGCGCAGCAGCTCCTCATGGTCGGATTCCGCGAATACTTCGGGGAACAGCCCATGACCAACGGCCCCGTCTATGTGGGCGCCTTCGTGCTCTTCCTGGCCATCCTCGGATGCTGCGTCTGGAAAGGCCCCATGAAATGGTGCATCGTGGCTGTCACGGTGCTCAGTCTGCTCCTCGCCCTGGGCCACAATCTCGCCTGGTTCTCGCATCTCTTCGTGGACTGGTTCCCCTTCTACAGTAAGTTCCGAACCGTCTCCTCCATACTCGTCATAGCGGAATTCACCATACCGGTGCTCGCCATGCTCTGCCTCTGCAAAATGGTCAATGAGCCCGACTTCTTCTCGCGCCACCGCCGCGCCTTCCTCGCCACAGGCGGCGTGCTCGGCTTCATCTGCCTCCTCCTGGTGATCGCGCCCTCAATCATGGGCGACTTCACTATCCGCGAACGCGAACTCATCGACCAGGAAGGTCTCTATCAGGACCCCGTGTTCTCATCGGCCCTCAACGCCATAAAGGCCGACCGCCAGGCCATGGTCCGCGCCGACGCCTTCCGCTCGCTCCTCTTCCTGGCCGGCGGCATGGCTATCTGCTGGCTCTACCTCAAGCGCAAATTCAACTCGGCGCCGGCCTTCATCGGTGCCCTCACCTTGCTCGTGCTGCTCGACCTCTTCACGGTCAACAAACGCTACATCGACTCGGCCTCCTTCATGGAGCCTGAGAGCGAGGATGTGCGTTTCGAACTCTCCGACGCCGATCGCGAGATTCTCAAAGACACGGCCATGAACTACCGTGTGGCCGACCTGAGCGACTTCACCGGCGCCCGCACCTCATATTTCCATAAGTCTGTGGGCGGCTACCACGCTGCCAAACTCACACGCTACGACGACCTGATCACCTATCAGCTCCAGCGTCAGAACCAGGCCGCCTTCGATATGCTCAACACCAAATACTTCATGGGCGACGTCGAGGACGAGGACGGCAATCCGGTGAAGATAGCGCAGCTCAATCCGGGCGCGCTCGGCAACGCCTGGTTCGTGGACGGCATATCCTACGTCAACACCCCCAACGAGGAGATGAAGGCTCTCGACACTCTCGACCCGGCCCATAAGGCTGTGGCCGACAAGAAGTTCGCCAAGATTCTGGGCACTACCTCGCCCAAAGCTCCCGGCGACACGATCTTCGAGACCACCTACGCACCCAACCGCCTCACATACAAGGCCGTATCCGCCAAGGGAGGCATAGCCGTATTCAGCGAGATATTCTTCCCCTGGGGCTGGCAGACCACCATCGACGGCAAACCGGCCCAGATCGGCCGCGTCAACTATGTGCTCCGCGCCATGCGCATACCGGCCGGCACACACACCATAGAGATGCGTTTCGATCCGGAGTCGCTCAAGACCGCCGACTCGCTCAGCGTCGCCGCTGTCTGGATCATCTACGCTCTCTGCGCCGCTGCCCTGGCCTTCTTCGTCCTCGGCTATATGCGCCGCAAGAAGGCCGCGGCCAAACAGGGGCCCGCACCCGCTCGGAGCGACTCAGACAAGCAGGCCGACAGCGCCAGGAAGCAATGAGCCTGAGCGACTACATAGCCCGACTGCGCCACCGCAAGGGATTCGGCGTACACTCACCCTTCGCCTTCACTTTCCTTGCCGACACTGTGGGCTACCCCGGTCATTACTACGACGACATACTCCTCGCTGAAGCCTGCGACGGACACCCCCGCCGCCTGCGCCGACTCGCCCGCCTCGTGCACCGCACCGTGGCCCGCATGAGCCCTCGCGCCGCCGTCATAACTCAGGAGGTGCCCGCACCGCTCGTCGTGGGCGCCATGCTCGCCGACTCGCGCCTCAAACCCACTGCAGCCATACCCGCCGAATTCGGGCCCCGCACCCTCATGGTGGCCACAGCACCGGAACTCTCCGGCCGCGAAGATATCCTGAGCCGACTCCTCGCCGCACCGGACAACATTCTCATACTCACTGGCACACGTCTCTGCCCCGCCCCGGCTCTGCAGGCTTCTGAAGCGCTCCGCGGCGGCTGGCAGTTCTCCGACACGGACACAAGCATCTTCATCTCATCAGACCGCACAGCCCCCGTGGAGCTGCGCGTGAAACTCGTTTAGACCGGCCGCCATGTCTGCCTCCCGACCGATAAAACAGTCCGACGAACTGCTCAAAGATTTCCAGAGCTACCTGCTCGTGGAGCGGGGGTTCTCGGGCAACACGCTCGAAGCCTACACACGCGATGCCCGGCATCTCATCCGCTTCCTCGCCGACAAAGGCCTCACAGCCGCCGACGCCTCGGGCTCGGACATAGAGGAGTTCCTCATCTCGCTCCACGAACTCGGCATCGCCTCCACCTCGCAGGGGCGCATATTCGCCGGCACCGGCGCTTTCTTCCGCTTCCTCCGCATCGAAGGCTACATCGACAGCAACCCCATGGAGCTGCTCGACTCCCCCCGCCGCGCCCGTAACCTCCCCGACGTCCTCTCCGTCGACGAGATAGACCGCCTCATCGCCGCCATCGACATGACCAAAGACGAAGGCCAGCGCAACCGCGCCATCGTGGAGACGCTCTACGGCAGTGGCCTGCGCGTCAGCGAGCTCTGCTCCCTCTCCCTCGGCCGCACCTTCCTGCAGGAACAGTATCTGCTCGTGGAAGGCAAAGGCTCCAAACAGCGCATCGTGCCCCTATCGCCCGTCGCCGTGGAGGAGATACGCAACTACCTCATAGACCGCGAAGCACTCGACATAAAACCCGAAGGGAGCGACACTCTCTTCCTCAGCCGTCGCGGACGGCCGCTCAGCCGCGTCATGGTCTTTTACATCATCCGCGACGCAGCCAAAGCCGCCGGCATCGAGAAAAAGGTCTCGCCCCACACCATGCGCCACTCCTTCGCCACCCACCTGCTCGAAGGTGGCGCCAATCTCCGCGCCATACAGGAGATGCTCGGCCACGAAAACCTCTCCACAACCGAGCTCTATGTCCACATGGACCACACCCGACTCCGCTCCGAACTCCTGTCTCACCATCCCCACTTCAACCACTGACCCCCGGCACCCGGGGATCTTCGCTCCGGGCCCGAATCTTTTTTTCCGTTTTTTGCTTGCGCATCAAAAATATTCTTCCTAACTTCGCTGCGCAGAAAGGCGCGGACCCGCTCCAAGAGGGAGCCCCGGTCCGTCAACAAGGGAATCAGGTGTAAATCCTGAACAGTACCCGCTGCTGTAAGTTCCTGCCCGCTGTCACCGACAGCAGGCACACGGGATCCGCCTCAGCCATTGCTCCACCCTGGAGCGAGAAGGCGCGGAGAAGCCCGGAACAAGTCAGAAGACCTTCCTTTCCGTACCTTACATAACGATGAGCCTGCGGGACTATGGGCTGTTTCGGTTTTTCATCCTCAGGATGAAAGGCTTCTTGCGGTATTGCTTGCCGTTTCGCTTTGCCCCGTGCGCTTGTCGGTCTCTCCGGCAGGCATTTTTTTTGCCCGCACACGCGCGATATCTCTAACAAACTAACAGCAATCAGCATTATGAAAACCGCAATGAAATGGATCCCGTTAGCGCTCCTTCTGCTCGGATCCTCGGCCGTACCCGCAGATATGGCCGCTGAAGATGTGGTCTTCAAAGTGACGGTGCCCGCCCGCGCTTCCGTGAGCATAGGCAAGAAATCCGCCCACTTTGTCGACTTCCAGCAGTTCGAACCCACTGCAACCGAAACATCGGGCGAAGTGAGAACCGTCAGCTTCACTCTTCCCAAAACCCAGCTCAACTACCGCATCATGATGGACGGCGCTCTCACGCAGACGGGCATCTTCACCCCGCAGGATGGTGGCGTCCTCGAGATCACCGAGGCCGATATGAAGGCCATGAGTCCCAAGCAGGTGAACCACGACCCCCACGCCAACAGTGGCTATGAGACGGGTGATATCTACGTCAACATCAACCCGCAGAACTATCTCCGCCTCAACGTCGGCGACACTTTCGACGCCCACGCCATGCGTACCTGGCAGCTCACATCAGATGTGATCAACAACTATTTCATGGAGCCTGATTTCCACTATACGGTCCTCACTCTCGACGGCAAACCCTCCACCGGCGTCCTCGAGATCGAAAGCCTCCCCGGTTCCGCCTGGGCCGACATCAAGGCCGTGGGAAAGGGCACGGCTATCGTCCTCGTCACCTACGACGCCATTCGCTACAGCAAATACGATTGCGCCACCAAGCTGCAGTCCGACGTCAACGGCGGCCAGTACTGGGGTGCCATCTGGCCGGAAAACACTGCCGCTTACGTAGTTACCGTCGGCGAGACGGAGAGCGCGGTCGTTCCCAACATGACTGTCAACGAGAAATATAATGCCGACACGAAGAAGCTCGCCGGCGCCAATGTCGACGCCGAGCACGATGTCTTCTATTACCTCGAATCCGAGCCGGGCTACCGCTTCACCTTCAAGCCTGAGAACGCCGTTTCGGTCACTATGGCTTACCCCGTCATCGGCGCTAACTCTGTCTCTTACACCGGCTTCGGCTCCGACGGCGTCACCCTCAACGCCGACGGCTCCTACACCCTCCTCCTTAAAGAAGGGCGCCAGATTGTCCGGCTCACCGATGCCGCCGGCAACTCCACCTATCAGGTGCTCAGGGCCCGCAGCTGCACCCGCGAGATCACCAACGCCACCCGTCCGGGCAGTCGTATCTTCCTCCCCGGCGACAAGGTCAATGTCCACTACGACGGCCTTTACCACCCGGCCAACAAGCTCGCCGGCATCTACAACATGTCGGCATATGTCTGCTACAACGGCAACCCCAACGGCGACTCGCTCTATGGCAGTGGCAACCAGTATCAGTTCGCTTCCTCGGGCAATCAGAACGTCTCCTTCACCATACCGGCCGACACCGATCCTGCCGCCACTCCCCAAATAACCCTCACCGAAGGTGTGATCAATGTCAAAGGCTTCGGCGACCCTATCGGCAACCACCGCTCCATCGACCGTCAGAAAGGACGCCAGCCTAATTACAACGCCGTAAGCCACGACACTTACTTCGGCGCTATCCCTGACATCACTATCCCGGTGAGCGCCGCCAAGCAGTTCGCTATCAAAGTCGTTTGCGATCCCGCTGATGCCGAGCTCGATGTCATTTACAAGGACGCAGCTCTCTCTAAGGGCTCCGACGGCCTCTACTCCGGCTCTTACGGCGACTACACTATCACCGCTTCCGCCAAAGGCTACAATAATTTTGAAGAGACATTCTCTATCAGCGACGACGCCGAAGGTCTCCAGACTTTCAATGTGACAATGGTCAAGACTCCTGCCAACGGCTGGGACGGCACCACTCTCACAGAGCCTAAGACCGGCGAACAGGGTCAGTACCTCGTCGGAACAGGCTACGAGCTCGCTTGGCTTGCCAAGTATGTCAACGACGGCAACGGCGCTGTCAACGCCGAACTTACCGCCGACATCGACCTGGGCGGACACCTTTGGTCCCCTATAGGCCTGTCATCCTCTTTCAAGGGCAACTTCGATGGAAAACTCCATAAGATCACCGGTCTGAAAGTTGACGGCTCTGCATCCAACGCCGGTCTTTTCGGCATCGTGGAGGGAGCATCCTCTGACAATCAGTCTCATATCTCCGGCGTCATTGTCTATGGTAAGGTTTCCAACTCCTCAACTAACACCGGCGGTATAGCAGGTTCTTGTGCCTTCGCAAAGATTGAGAAATGCGCCAACTATGCCACTGTCACCTCTAAAAACATCTACGCCGGTGGCATCGTAGGCCGAATCACCAAGACTTCCGAGATCATTGACTGCTACAACAGAGGTCAGATCTCCGGTTCCCGCTATACGGGCGGTATCATCGGCTCTGGCATAAGAGGCACCGCCGTCACCAATGTCTACAGCACTGTCAAGATCTCCGGCACATTAGCCAATGCGCTCATCGGCAACGTCTCTTCAAGCACCATCACCAACGGCTACGGAATCGGAACTCAGTCGCAGTATACCGCAATGGTTCAGATCACCGACGAGATGCTCTCCTCCGGCGAACTCGCCTACAGACTCAGCGGCTCTTTCGGCCAGACTCTCGGCACCGAGGATCACCCCACTCTCACCGGCGAGAAAGTCTACAAAGTGACTTACACATCAAATCTCGACGCAGCCTCCAAAGAGCTTTACTCCAACCCGGCTCTCCCGAATATGGAGCTCCCCGAAGGTATCCTCTTCGCTGAATGGCGCACTGCCGCCGACGGTTCGGCCGTCACTGCCATCTCTGCCGACAGCAACCTTTACCTGTACTACGCCAAGAAGGTGACGGCTATCAGCATCGACCCCGCTTCCGCTCAGCAGACTCAGAAAACCTCCCTGCAGCTCTCCGCCACCGTTGCTCCCGCCGATGCCCACAATCAGACCGTGACCTGGACTTCGTCTGATCCCTCCATCGCTTCTGTCGACGCTCAGGGAATCGTCACCTTCCTGCTCCCGGGCGAATGTGACATCACCGCCACTGCAGCCGACGGTTCCGGTATCTCGGCTTCATGCCATCTGACCGTTGATCCTATCCTCGCTTCGGCTATCGCACTGAATATCACCGAGTACAGCGGCGCCCCCGAGTCTACTGTTCAGCTCACAGCCACTGTCACTCCCGACGACACCTACAACCCGTCTGTCGCCTGGATGAGTTCCAACTCTTCCATAGCTTCTGTCGACGCTATGGGCCTCGTGACTGTTCACCGCTCCGGATCCGCCACTATAACAGCTTCGACAACCGACGGCACCGGACTCAGCGCCACTTGCGAAATTACCGGTATCGACAGCGTTGATGCAGTTTGGGCCGACGGTCGCTCTCGCGATGTCTACACCGCCACGGGTATACTCGTGATTCGCGAGGCTTCACGCGCTGACTTGATCCGCCTCCCCGCTGGTATCTACATCACTTCACTCTCTGAGAAATTCATCGTTAAATAGCCTTTTGAACTTCAGGCAAGTTCCTGATATAGATTGTGAACCCACGCGAGGCCGGTCTGCGACGGATCGGCCTCGCTTTTTATCTTAGAGAAAACAGCTAACGCTGCTAATAAGCTACCTTAACTAATTCCGAATCACTTGCTGCTCTCGCCTGCGATGTAGCTCTTTATCGCCTCAGTGTGCAGCTTCACAAACAGATCCGCGCCTTCGGCACTAAGCAGCAGACTCACATCCTCGGCATTGTCCATAAACAGGTTCTCGGTGAGCACGGCCGGACACACTGTGTCGCGCGTCATAGCCAGCGGCTGTGTCCAGTAACCGCACCCGGGTTGCTGCCGGCGAACCTTCAGACCTGCCCTCTCTGCCTCGGCTGCGAAACACTCTGCCAAACGCCGCGACCGCGCCGAACAGTTGGGAGCTACATACACACTCCATCCTCGGGCCGTACCCCACTGAGTGCCGTTACCGGCCGCATTCACATGCACGGAGACCAGCAGCGTCTTCGCCGGCACCCCGTTCGCTCGCGTCTTGGCATTGGCCCGCGCCACTCGCGTCCGCAGCGGCACATCGCTGTTCTCAGCCACAAGCAGCTCGGCATCGTACCCCTCGCTGCACAGCTGTTCCACAACCCGCGACGCTATCTTGCGCGTCCATGAATACTCCCGCAGCTCTCCGCCGGGAGAACGTTTGCCCGGTGTCTCGAATCCGTGGCCGTTGTCAATCAGAATCTTCATAACAGTTTAAGTTTTAAGTTAAGTAATTTGTTTGATTATAAGTTATTTGCAATCGACTCGTTGAAGTTGAAACAATTGCGCTATATGCTTCTCAGAGCGCCTTGTCCCTGAGCCGCCCTAAAAGCTCGCGTATCGCCGACAGCGCCTCGTCGCTCTCGCGTCGCAACTTGTCGTCGGCCTTCTCACGTATCGACACTATCTCCACCACCAACTGAAAGATAGCTATCAGACACGTCACTATGGGGAACGACATCAGCGGCTCCCAAGCCAGCACCTCGAACAGTCGGCTAAGCTGCAGCAGCACATCGATGCCGCTCGCTATGAACAGCGACCCTATGTAGATGATAAACTTAAGCAGCGTCCGCTTCAGACCCCACGAACTGCGTATCTCCCCGCGCAGCTTAGCCTTCCACAGCCCGGCCGCCAAGTCTATGCCCATGGCCACCAACACTATCAGACAGCATACAGCGCTGACCATCAGCATCCTGTGTAAATCCTCAATCATAACGGTAATATCTCTTTAAGTTAATAATTCATTCAGCCTCAGGCTCTTATCCGGCATACGCCTCCGAAAGCCTTTACATTCAGTTCGTCGGACCTCAGCAGCCAGTCGGCCATTGCCTCAGCTCCGGCCCTCGGCTCGGCTTCTCTTTTAGATTTCGCTGCAAAATTACATATTATTTTCCAATTACGCAAATTATTTTCGCGCAATATTTTCTCTCTTAGGATAATTCGCCGATTATTAGTAACTTTGCATCACCAAGATCCCTATGAAAATGGAGAATAAAAAAGCCCCGTGGAAACCTGACCGCGTCGTCAGCCGCGTCAACAAAGCTGCCGAACCGGCTCCACTCATGAAGTATCTGCAAGCCATGCTCCCCGACAAGTCGCGCAACTCGATCAAAGCGCTTCTCAAACACGGCCAGACACAGATCAACAGTGTGATAACATCGCAGTTCGACGCTCCGGTGAATCCGGGCGACAACGTCGCTGTAAACCTCAGCCGCCCCTTCGTGGTCTTCCACCATCCCCGACTCAAAATCATCTACGAAGACGATGATGTAATCGTAGTCAACAAGGGCTACGGCCTCCTCTCCATGGGCACCGAGCGCAAGCAGAAGGATATCACGGCTTACTCCGCCCTTCGCGATTATGTCAAGAAAATCCATCCTGGCAACAAGGTATTCATCGTCCACCGACTCGACCGCGACACCTCCGGCCTCATGATGTTTGCCAAAAACATTGAGGCTCAGGAGACTATGCGCCACAACTGGAACAATATGGTGCTCGACCGCACCTATGTGGCTGTGCTTGAGGGTACCATGAAGGAGGATAGCGGCGTGATTCGCAGCCGCCTCGCCGAAAACTCTCAGTATGAGGTTTATACCACCCACGAGGAGGGCGAAGGCAAACTGGCCGTGACCCGCTACCGCGTCCTCGCCCGCGGCTCAGGCTACACTCTCGCGGAGTTCTCGCTCGACACGGGCCGCAAAAATCAGATCCGTGTCCACGCCAAGGACCTCGGTCACCCCATCGTGGGCGACAGGAAATACGGCGCCAAGAGCAGCCCCATAGGCCGTCTCGCGCTCCACGCCCGCTCGCTCCGCTTCGTTCATCCGGTCACCCGCAAGGATATGCGTTTCGAACTCCCCGTCCCGGCCCGTTTCCTCGGCATGATCCACCGCACCGACGATAAATAAGCAAATTACTAACCTGATACTCAATAATTTGTCACCAACTTGATACAAAATTAATATGCAGCCTTTAGTAAGCGTAATCATGGGCAGCACCTCCGACCTTCCGGTCATGGAGAAAGCCGCCAAATTCTTCGACGAACAGCAGATACCCTTCGAGATGCTCGCCCTCTCGGCCCACCGCACCCCCAAAGAGGTCGAGGAATTCGCCTCCGGCGCTCGCGACCGCGGCATTAAGGTGATCATTGCCGCTGCCGGCATGGCCGCACACCTCGGCGGCGTCATCGCCTCCCTCACTAACCTTCCCGTCATCGGCGTACCGATCCGCTCATCGTTCGACGGCCTCGACGCCCTCCTCGCCATCGTACAGATGCCCCCGGGTATACCCGTAGCCACAGTCGGTGTGAACGGCTCCCTCAACGCCGCCGTACTCGCCACCGAGATACTCGCACTCACCGACCCGAAGATCCGCGAGAAGGTCGACCACTACAAAGCCTCCCTCAGCCGCAAGATCGTAGCCGCCAACGAAGCCCTCTCCGAAATCAAATACACCTACAAGACCAACTAAACCTCTCCCCTCCGACCTTATCCTTTCTCTATGACCCGATACAACTACTCCCGGCGCCCGACCGTCGAAGTGCGCGTCGCTTCGGTGGGCATCGGCAGCTCCAATCCGGTGCGCCTGCAGTCCATGACCAACCTGAGCACCAACGACATAGAAGGTTGCACCGCGCAATCGATACGCATAGCCGATGCCGGAGGCGAGCTCGTGAGACTCACCACACAGGGCGTCCGAGAGGCCGACAGCGCCGGACAGATCCGCCGCGCGCTCCACGACGCCGGATGCGACGTGCCTTTAGTGGCCGACGTACATTTCAACCCTAAGGCGGCCTTCCGCGCCGCAGAGACGGTCGACAAAGTGCGTATCAACCCGGGCAATTTCGTCGACGCGGCACGCACCTTCAAGCATCTGGAGTATACCGATGCCGAATATGCGGCCGAGCTCGACAAGATACGCGGCGCCTTCCTCCCATTCCTGGAGATATGCCGCAAAAACGGCACGGCGGTACGTCTCGGCGTCAACCACGGCTCGCTCTCGGACCGCATCATGAGCCGCTATGGCGACACTCCGGCAGGCATGGTGGAGTCGGTCATGGAGTTTCTCCGCATAGCCCGCGAGGCCGACTTCGACCGTATCGTGATCTCTATCAAGGCTTCTGACACTGTGGTGATGACCCGCACGGTGCGTCTGCTCGTGGAGAAAATGGATGCCGAAGATATGCATTTCCCGCTCCATCTGGGCGTCACGGAGGCGGGCGACGGCGACGACGGCCGCGTGAAAAGCGCCGTCGGAATAGGCTCGCTGCTCGCCGACGGACTGGGCGACACGATCCGCGTCAGCCTCAGCGAGGAGCCGGAGGCGGAGATACCGGTGGCAAAGCTGCTCGCCGACTATATTGCTGAACGCGAGAACCATACGCCGATACCGGAGCCGGAACGCACGCCGGAGCATCTGCATCTGCCCGCTCTGCCGGGCTTCGAAAAGATGAGCTGGCCGGTAGCCTTCGGTGTGGACTTCACCGAAACGAACCTTACCGACGCTCATTTCGCCGATGCCTCGCAAAAGCCTATCCCTTACGGAGATAAGAAACCTATGGTGCTCACATCCTCTCACACTAACCGCCCCGGCGAGCTGCGAAGCTGGATCGACCGTTTCGTGCTCGCCGGCGGACGTAATCCGCTGATTGTGCGCCTCCGATATGCCGACACTGACCCCGACGCGGTGAAAGTGAAGGCAGCCGCCGATTTCGGAGCGCTCCTGCTGCAGGACTATTGCACAGGTATATGGATCGAAGCTCCCGCCCTATCGGCACAAGAGATCGCCGAACTCGAGCTTGGCATATTGCAGGCCACCGGCAAGCGTATCTCTAAGACGGAATTCGTGAGCTGTCCCGGCTGCGGACGCACACTCTTCGACCTGCAGAAAACCGTGGCACGTGTCAAGGCGGCCACAAGCCATCTTAAAGGCCTCAAAATCGGCGTGATGGGATGTATCGTCAACGGCCCGGGCGAAATGGCAGGCGCCGACTATGGTTACGTCGGCGCCGCTCGTGGCAAAATCTCCCTCTACAAAGGGAAACAATGCATTGCTATGAATATTCCGGAAGAAGAGGCCGTAGACCGCCTCATTGCCCTCATTCGCGAAGGCGGCGACTGGCACGACCCCCAATAATCTCCTGTGCCATAAGATCTTGTGGCGAATAATCTTCTGCGCCATAAGATCTTGTGGCTATAATAGCTACCTTAGCTAAATTAGCTACTCTACCCGCAATTTCGCAGGCAATCAAATCTTCATTTCCTCAGCCTTGGCGGATGCCTTTCCTGCTGCCTTCACACAGATCGCAAGCACAAGCCCTGCGACAACGCAAGCAAGGTAAGCTACCGTAGCCGGTGTGGTGAAACCCTCAGGCAGACAGAAGATTGTGCCCACGGCAGCAACCACACACAGAAGATTCATCACGATCAGAGTCACTGCACGCGATTTCTTGGAAGTGATGCACAGCGAGATGATGAATCCGATCAACGCCAGGAATACGCACCCCATCACTCCAAACAGGAAATTTTCGAGATACTCAGCCGGATTATGTTTCAAAAGCTCCATGAAAGTAGCACCCTCGCCATGGTATTTAACTGCCGGCATCACAAGGATAAGCACGATCGATAGCAGAAAGAAAAGAATCTG
>SFOK01000111.1 GCA_004552395.1 Bacteroidales bacterium
GCTGGCGCTCGGCATCGTGCTCGTGATCTACGGCATATGGCGCGGTATAAGACTCTACAAAGGCTGGCGCTGATCGGGCTGCAGACTTCCCCAAGACCCGAATTGACTCCACATTCTGTCCGGTAAAATAATTACAGAGATTCATGAGAAGAAAAATAAGTGCCGCTGTAGCAGCGGTTTGTCTGACGGTGCTCGCAGCAGGGATCACTTCTTGCCGCAGCGGCAACAAGAACCCTCAGAAATACGATGAGGGCTCCACAGTGATGTATTGCGACGAAGGCTTCCAGAGCTTCATGGAAGAGGAGATCGGTGTCTTCGAATATCAGTATCCGAAGGCGCAGGTGCTTGTGAGATACATGAGCGAGACCGACGCCATCAACTCGCTGATCAACGATTCCTGCAAGCTGATTGTGACCTCGACGCCGCTCACCGACCAGCAGAAGCGGTATATCAAGAACCACAACAAGCACGTAGTGAGCCAGTCGCCTATCGCTGTCGACGCTGTGGCGCTGATTGTCAACAAGAACAACTCTCTGGAGCGGCTCAACACGTCGGATCTGCGCGACATCCTCACCGGCAAGATCCGCAATTGGTCGCAGCTGATGCGAGTGAACGACAACGGCCTGGATACCACACAGATAAAGGTTGTGTTTGACCGCATGGGGTCTGCCACTGTCAACTTCATACAGCAGAAGTTCCTCAACGGCGGCAACTTCATGCCCAACGCATTCGCACAGGCCACGAGCATGGAGGTGTTCAAGGTTGTGGAGAACGATCCCTCGGCCATCGGCATCATCAGTGTGAGCTGGCTGGGCGAGGACCTCGACGTAGCCTCGTCAGACCAAGTGAAGGCCAACATGAACGAGGACGCCATGAAGTCGCTTGAGAACGAGCAAGAGATCGTGACTCAGAAAGATTTCTCCGACAAGATCAAAGTGCTGGCTATGGGCGGAGACGACGCCGTACTCGCCAAGGACTTCTATCTTCCCTATCAGGAATACATCTACGACCGCGAGAAATATCCGCTCGTGAGGATCATCTACCTCACCTCGGCGGCCGGTCAGGGCACCGTAGGCAAGACGTTCTACGATTTCGTGACCGGCTTCGTGGGCCAGAAGATACTCACCCGCACCGGTGTGCTGCCGTATAAGGTAGCGCCCAGAGTCGTGGAGCTGCAGTAGCCATGACGCATCGCGGCGAATCAGTGAGTCGGCCGTTTGTCGGCTGTCCTTAGGCTAAACGCGGAGCGGGGTCCCAGCCGGGATTCTGCTCCGTCGCCGTGTCTTTCCTAAGCCGGCTTCCGCATGACTGAATATGCTGCCTCAGGAAAATTTCAAAAAAAGTTTTTCGGGGGTAATAAACCGGCGCGGTGATTCGTTGTCTAATAAGGCAAAGAGTATCCGATCCGGAAAAAGCTCCTTAGAAAACGCCCCGGAAAATCATAAGTTTCCACAGCAGGGATTCAGAATCCGCTCGGTAAACTCACCGGAGATCTGCCTGACGGCGCCTCGGACCCGAGGCTGCGCAGGGACTGAAAATTCACGCAAAGACGAATATATAACCACTCCTAATATGAAAAAATTAATCTTCACACTTTTTTTGGCCGGAGCCGCTACGGCATCGGCGTTTGCCCAGGGCTACCGCGACGGCATAGAGTACTATAAAGCCGACCGTGTGGCACAGGCCGAAGAATTGCTTCTGCGCAATCTCAACAACCCCGATACTGACAAGGCCGCTTCCTACTTCTATCTGGGCCAGATCAGCATAGACCGCTACAACCACAGCGTGCGTATTGGCAAGACCGACGCGTCGAACCTCACGAAAGCCGCCCAGTATTTCGCCGACGGTATTAAGGCCAACCCCGAGTATCCGTTCAACTATGTGGGCGAAGGTCAGCTCGACCTCATGAAAGGCAACGCCAAAGAGGCCGAGTCCAAGTTCAAACAGGCCGACAAGCTCTCGAAGAAGGACGCCGGTGTGCCCACAGCCATAGCCCGCGCCTACTATTCTGTAGACCCCAACGTCTATGCAAAGCAGATGAACAAGTATTTGGCCGAGGCCAAGAAGCTTGTGATCAACCGTGTGGCCGGCAAGCGCGACTTCAAGGAGAACGACGCCGACTATTACATGCTCGAGGGTGATATCCTCTACAACTCCGCCAACGGCGACTCACGTATCGTGGGCGATGCCTGCAACATGTATGAGCAGGCCATTGGCATAGACCCCACCACCGGCGAGGGCTATGTGAAGTATGCCGACTCATTCTTCACCATCAAGCGCAACGACTACGCTCTGAGCAAGCTCGAGGAGATGCTCAGCAACAACCCCCACTCGGCTCTTGCTCTCCGTGAGCTCGCCGAGAAACTCTATGCCGACGGTCAGGTTGCAAAAGCTACCGAGATGTACAGCAAACTGCTGCAGAATCCCAACCACTTCGATCAGGACGAGACCCGCTACATGGTGCTCCTCTACTTCAACAAGGACTATCAGAACGGTTACGACCAGGCCACCAAGCTGCTCGCCACCGACCCGAAGAACTTCACCGCCCAGCGTTTCCAGTATATCTTCGCCAATGAACTCGGCAAAGACAATCTGGTGCAGCTCGCCGAGGGTCTGCTCGCCAACAAGTCGGCAGAGAACAAGTTCGCCACCGGCGACTACAGCATGATCGCTACCGACTTCATGAAGGCCGGCCGCAACGAGGAGGCTTACAAAGTGCTCGAGATGGGAGCTCAGGATTATCCCGACCAGCCCAGCATGCTCAAGGGTGCTTCCGACGCTTACAAGGCAGCCGAGCAGTACGATAAGGCAGCCGACATGATGGCAGCTTACATCGACAAGATGGAGAAGACCGAAGAGGGAGCCAACGGCGCTGACCTTTACGCTCTGTCCACACTCGCTCTCGTAGCCGGCAGCGACAACACCAAACCCGACGCACAGCAGAAATACTGGCCTATGGCCCGCGAGGCAGCCCGCAAGTCGCTTCCTCTCCTGGCCGACGAGTCCAAGTATATGGCAGCGCGCCGTATGGGCGATGTAGACCGCTACTCAAAGAATGAGGACGCAGCCGTAGAGACGTACAAAGAGGCTATCAAGTATATGGAGGATGCCAATGTGACCGACGACGCCAAGGCAGCCAAGGATATGCTCCGCTTCATCACCGTATACTACTACAACAAGAAAGACAACGCCAACGCCAAGGTTTATCTGGACAAGTTCCTCCAGATCGAGCCCAACGACGAGACGATGAACAAGCTCAAAACAGTGCTGAAATAACCCTCAGCGCCCCGATCTTGCAGTGAATCAAGAAATTTTTCTTTAATTATGGCCGGATATTTGTTTATCCGGCCATTTTTGTATAATTTTGGCGTGTGAAAAGCCGGGCAGCAACAGTGCCTGCCGGAATGGCCGCGCCCCTCTTCCGCGGCGCTAACTGACTGAAACAGAACAGGAGCCGCACTCTGTCGGCAACCATAAGATACAATATGTCGGAAACAATCAAGATTAAGAAAGGTCTGGACATCCACCTCAAAGGAGAGGTCGAGGGAAAAGTGGCGAGCGACACCGCCACCCGTCTCTTCGGCATTGTACCCGATGACTTCCCGGGATGGAAATGGCGTCTGACCGTCCGCGAGGGCGATCATGTGGCTAAAGGTGCGCCTCTGCTCGAGGACAAGTCGGGCAAGGGGATGAAGATCACGGCACCTGTGGCCGGTACCGTGAGCGAAGTGCGCCGCGGCGAGCGCCGTAAGATCGAGGCTGTGGTCATAGAGAAAGCGGCCGATGAGGACTGCGCTCAGCTCAGTGTCAATGCCTCGGGCTCGCGCCAAGAGTTAGTGAAGGCGCTCTGCGAAAGCGGCCTCTGGGCCCTGATGCGCCAGCGCCCCTACGATACGGTGCCCGATCCCGAAGTGATGCCTCGCGACATCTTCGTGACATCGTTTGACTCGGCGCCTCTCGCTCCCGAACTTATCTCGGCATCCGATACCGAAGCCCATAAGGCGGGTCTGGCCATCCTGGCCAAGCTCACGGAGGGTAAGGTATATCTCGGTATCCGCGACGACGCCAACCTCAACAGCGACATAGCCCGCGTATATGAGTTCCACGGGCCCCACCCCGCAGGCAATGTGGGTGTGCAGATAGCCAACATCAAACCGGTCAACAAGGGCGAGACCGTCTGGGCACTCGATTCCCGCACTGTGGTGCGTATCGGCCGTCTCTTCACCACCGGCGAGCTCGACACGTCAGCCGAAGTGGCCATAACAGGTCCCGAGGTCAAGGAGCCCAAGATGGTGAAAACCACCGTAGGCGCTTCGCTCGGCACTCTCCTGAAAGGTGAGCTTGCGAACCCGTCCGACGACCGCGTGATCTCCGGCAATGTGCTTACGGGCTGGAAATCGGATCCGGCCCGCGACTTCCTGCGCTGGCCTTACCGCCAGGTGACAGTGATCCGCGAGGGTGCCCACGCCGACGAGTTCATGGGCTGGGCATCGGTAAGCCCCAAGAAATACAGTGTGAAACGGTCGTTCCCCGCTTTCCTGCGCGGCCTGTCGAAACCGTTCGATTTCGATGCCCGCATCAAGGGCGGCCACCGCGCCATGATCCTGAGCGGCGAGTACGATAAGGTGTTCCCCTTCGACATCTATCCGGAATTCCTGCTGAAAGCCATCATGGCGTTCGACATCGACAAGATGGAGCAGCTCGGCATCTACGAGGTCGCACCTGAGGATTTCGCTCTGCCCGAGTTTGTGGACACTTCCAAGATCGAGCTGCAAAAGGTAGTGCGCGAAGGTCTGGAGAAGCTCCGCAACGAGGTGGGCTAAGGCCCGAAGGCGCCCCGTCTCTGCAAAGGCGCAAGCTGAAGCGGCCCGACAAAGTCGGCAGTCACCTGACCCGGTGGTGAACCGGCCCGGCGGCGAGAGCTCAGAGCAGAGGAGGCAGACCGGAAGCGGCAAAGAAAACGTTTGTAACCAACATATAAGAAGCTTAATATCAACGTGAAAGCTTTAAAGAAACAATTAGATAAGATAAAGCCGAAATTTGACGAAGGAGGCAAGCTCCACAAATTTCACTCGGTCTTCGACGGATTCTATACATTCCTGTATACTCCGAACGAGACTTCAAAGAGCGGCGTCCATATCCACGATTCCAACGACTCGAAACGCACAATGATCATAGTGGTGATA
>SFOK01000112.1 GCA_004552395.1 Bacteroidales bacterium
GACATCGTAGCGGGTCACGATGTCGGAAACTACATCGGCGATATACTGCCGGTTTTCCTCATAGGCCGGGTCGAAGAAGGTCTGTCCGTTGAATTTCACGAACCTTTCCGGATACTGATTGGCTATATGCGAGTCGGGGAGGACCTCCTTGGCCGAGGAGGTGACGCGATAAGGGTTGAGCCATGCGTGGAGTTCCATGCCGCGTTTGTGAGCCTCGTCTATGACATAAGCCAGCGGGTCCCAAGCCGGAGCAGGCGCTTTGCCGCGCTTGCCGGTGAGCCAAGCCGACCAAGGCTCGATGTCGGAGACATACATTGCGTCGGCAGTGGGGCGCACCTGAAAGATCACGGCGTTGCAGCCGGCTTCCTGAAGCTTGTCGAGCTGTTGTTCGATATAGAGTTTGGCCTGATCGGTGGTCTTGTTTTGCCACTGGCTCTGGCCGATCACATGGAGCCATGCACCGCGGAATTCGCGTTTCGGTTCGCGGGCTGAGCCGACAGAGCAGCATATAGAGAGCAGCATGACGCTGAGCATCAGTCTGCAGAGGCGGAAGGTTCTTGCCATATCGTTATAGTGGTATAGATATTCAGAAAAATGGTGTTTGCAATCTGAATGTCGGGTGCATATTTCAAAATGCTTATGCACTACCCGAAAGAGGAAGTGTGCATATATACGTCAACGCGCGGACTCAGCGTACAGCGGTGCCCGCGCGTGTTAAAAGGTCAGATGACAGTCAGCTGGTTATTCGGCCTCCTTGTCGGCGGCAGGCTCAGCCTCAGCTTCGGGAGCGGGAGCGGCTTTGGCGCGTGTGGAGCGGCGTTTGGGAGCGGGTTCGGCTGCATTGGGCTCCTCGATGCCGGCGAGCGGGCCATCGATCATGATGCGGCCGCAATATTCGCACACAATCACCTTGCGGTGCATCTTGATTTCGAGCTGACGCTGAGGCGGCACGCGGTTGAAGCAACCGCCGCAGGCGTTGCGCTGCACTGTGACGATTCCAAGGCCGTTGTGCGAGTTGGCGCGGATACGTTTGAAAGCCTGGAGAGTGCGCTGGTCGATGAGCGGTTCGAGCTCGAGCACTTTCTGGCGTAGGTTCTCCTCCTCGGCCTTAGTCTCGGAGACGATAGCGGAGAGTTCGGAGCGTTTCTCTTCGAGGATATGCTCATTGTCGGCAAGGTCTTCGCGGGCCTTTTCAATTTCGGCGCCTTTCTCCTCGAGGTTACGAGTGAAGTCGCGGATATTCTTCTCGGCGAGTTCGATTTCGAGGCCTTCGAATTCGATCTCCTTGTTGAGGAAGTCGTATTCGCGGTTGTTGCGCACGTTGTCCTGCTGCTGTTTGTAGCGCTCGATTTTGCCTTTGCGGTCCTGAATCTCTCCTGTCTTCTGGAGGATGAGGCGTTTAAGCTCGGCAGACTCGGCGTTGTATTTCTGAATACGGGTGTTGTAGCGCTCGATTTCGTCCTCGAGGTCTTTCACTTCGTGGGGTAATTCGCCGCGAAGAGTGCGGATGCGGTCGATTTCGGAAAGGAGTTTCTGAAGCTCATAGAGAGTTTTCAGGCGCTCTTCCACGCTGCGGTCCTTCTCGTTGTTTTTTTCTGTTGACATATATTGTGCTTGAATATACTGTTCTCTAAATACTTGGCATGCAGCTTCATAGCTTTAAGCGCGGTAGTGCGCCGGAGCGGATCTGTAAGCGCAGCTACATGATTTTTATGGGATTTTTCTCAGTTTCGGAGAAATATGTCACAAAGTTAGGAAATTTTTCCCGGATAATCCTGGAAAATATCCGTTTAGTGCAGAGTTCGCTTTCGAAATGGCCTATGTCGGCGATCACGATGCGTGAAGCGTAGGTGGTGAAATCGTGGTATTTCACGTCGCCGGTGAGTATGGCGTCGGCGCCCTGACGGATAGCCTGCGGTATGAGCGAGGCTCCCGATCCGCCGCAAATGGCCACGCGTTTCACCACGAGGCAGCTTGCGGGGCCGCCGTAGCGGAGCGCCTGCACACCGAACTTATCCTTGACCATGCGCAGGAATTCCAGCACCGGTTTGCCTTCTATGTCGCCGATCACGCCGAGGCCTGCTTCGGGATTCTCCGGCTTGGGCTCGAGCACCTTAGGGTGCTTCATGCCGATGATGCGGGCGATCTCGTAGCTGACGCCCTGCCAGGCGCAGTCCAGATTGGTATGGGCGGCAAAGATGGCCATGCCGCTGCGTATTGCGTCGGCCACAATGCGCTGAGTGGCGTCGGCGCCGGTGACCGCCTTCAGCCCGCCGAAGATGAGCGGGTGATGCGATATGATCATGTTGCACGACCGTTCGCGAGCCTCGGCCATGATATCTTCAGTGACATCGAGGCAGAGGAGCGCCGCAGTGGCTTCCATCTCAGGGTCGCCCACCTGCAGTCCGGCATTGTCGTAGCTTTCCTGCAGAGAGAGCGGCGCGAATTCTTCGATAGCCGATGCTATATCTTTTACTTTTGGCATTCTCTTGGAGAGTCGGTAGGGGGGTTACAATGATCAGCCTCAGGCCTTGGGGGCTTTCAGGTCGAGTTTGAGCTGAAGTTCCTCGAGCTGGCTGTCGTCGATAGGCGAGGGGGATTCGTTCATCACATCGCGGCCCGAATTGTTCTTCGGGAAAGCGATCACGTCGCGTATTGTGTCGAGCTCAGCGAGAATGGAGACGAAGCGGTCGAAGCCCAGGGCGAGACCTCCGTGAGGGGGTGCGCCGTACTGGAAAGCGTCCATGAGGAAGCCGAACTGCTCGTGAGCTCTCTCCTTGGTGAAGCCGAGGAGCTCGAACATGGTGTCCTGAAGCTCAGAGTCGTGGATACGGATAGAACCGCCGCCGAGCTCGGTGCCGTTGACTACAATATCGTAGGCGTTGGCGCGGACGTCGCCGGTGTTGGAATGGAGCAGAGGTATATCTTCGGGCTTGGGCGAGGTGAACGGATGGTGCATGGCGTAGAAACGCTGTGTCTCATCGTCCCATTCGAAGAGCGGGAAGTCGATCACCCAGAGCGGAGCGAACACGTTCTTGGGACGCAGGCCGAGACGGTTGCCCATCTCCAGACGCAGTTCGCAGAGCTGCTTGCGTGTAGGGATGGCCTTGCCGCTCATGATCAGGAGCAGGTCGCCGGGTTTGGCGCCCATCTTCTCGCCCCAAGCCTTCAGCTCGTCGTCGCTGAAGAATTTGCCCACGGAGCTCTTGACCGAGCCGTCGGCGTTGAGCTTCACATACACCAGGCCCTTGGCGCCCACCTGCGGACGTTTCACAAACTCAGTGAGTTCGTCGAGCTGCTTGCGGGTATAGCCCGCCGCGCCCGGCACACAGATACCGACCGTGAGCTCGGCATCGTCCATGACAGAGAAGCCTTTGCCCTTCACCAGGTCGGTGAGTTCCACGAACTTCATGCCGAAGCGGATGTCGGGCTTGTCGGAGCCGTACTGCTGCATAGCGTCGGCCCAGGTCATGCGCGGGAAAGGCTCAGTGAAGTCTATGTTCTTCACATACTTGAAGATATGCTTCACCAGACCCTCGAACATCTCGATCACATCTTCCTGCTCCACGAAGCTCATCTCGCAGTCGACCTGAGTGAACTCGGGCTGACGGTCAGCGCGGAGATCCTCGTCGCGGAAGCACTTGGCGAGCTGGAAATAACGGTCGAAGCCGCTCACCATGAGGAGCTGCTTGAACAGCTGAGGCGACTGCGGCAGGGCGTAGAACTCGCCCGGGTTCATGCGCGAGGGGACCACGAAGTCGCGGGCGCCCTCCGGAGTGGACTTCACCAGCACGGGAGTCTCGATCTCCAGGAATCCTTTCGAGTCGAGGTAGCGGCGGATCTCGAAAGCCATCTTATGGCGGAGCTCCAGGTTGGAGCGCACATTCTGACGGCGCAGGTCGAGATAGCGGTATTTCATGCGCAGATCATCGCCGCCGTCGGTGTTCTCCTCGATAGTGAAGGGGGGCACCAGACTCTTGTTGAGCACACGGAGCTCATCGGCAATAATCTCGATATCGCCAGTGGGCATCTTGGCGTTCTTGCTCGAGCGCTCGGCCACGGTGCCGGTGATTTGGACCACATATTCGCGGCCCAGTTTGTTGGCCTTGTCGCAAAGGGCAGGATTCACTTCATTGTTGAACACCACCTGAGTGATGCCATAGCGGTCCCTCAGGTCCACGAATGTCATGCCGCCCATCTTGCGGGCACGCTGCACCCATCCTGCCAAGGTCACCTTCTTGCCGGCGTCGCTCTGTCGGAGCTCGCCGCATGTATTGCTTCTGTACATCGTATCTTTATATTGTCCGGAGGGCTGTCCGCCGGTGAAGCGTCAGGCATCCGGTCGTTTGTTAGTGTGTCAGTTATCTTCCTCCTCTTCGAAGCCGTCGAAAAGCCCCGGCTCGGTGCCGCGCAGGCGCTGCAGCTCGCGGTTGATCTCCTCGCGGCGGGTCTCCAGGTCGCGGATACGGCGCTGCCGCTGCTCCTCCTCGTAGTCGCCCAGAGCCAGGCGCAGAGCGTCGATCTCCGCATAGAGAGTTCGGCTCTCGCGCTCGTCGAGGCTGCTGAGGCGCTGCAGCTCGCTCTTGGCCTGCTTGATGAGCGCGGCAATGTCGGCGGCGCAAACCTCGCGCGAGCCGGAGCTCTTGCGCTGCTTGCTGCGCCACTGCATGATGGAGGCGTACTGCTTGCCGAGCTCCTTCTCTCTGAAGCGGGCTTTCGCTTCTTCCGACTTCCCTTTCAGAAATTCGTCGGCATATTTCGCCACAGTTTCGGCTTTTCCCATAATAGCTTGAAAAATTGTGAAGCTCTCAGAGCTTGTTAAACAAACTCTCTCTTAGCGTTTCAAACGGCAAAATTAACAATTTTCCTCTTAAAATGCAATACTGCAATCCGACTACCTGTTATGTCCAAAAAAAATTCAGGGTGCGGTAAACCAATTTTGTTCCGGAGGTGTTATAATAGCGAAAGAATGAAATATCGTTTCATGATGTTAGGTTAGTTCGAATTTAAATACATGAGAAACACGTAAAAGCCGCAGATTGTGATAATCCGCGGCTTTTGCGTGTCTTGTGGTCCAAG
>SFOK01000113.1 GCA_004552395.1 Bacteroidales bacterium
TAACCTCAAAATAATACGTAAGCCTACCATGACACTTCAACCCATCGACATCGAAACCCTCAAATCACGAGGCATCTCACCCGAACGGCTCGAAGAAGAACTCCGCCAGCTCAAGACCGGATTCCCCTATCTGGAGATCATAGCGCCGGCAACAGCAGGCCGCGGCATCCTGGTCCCCACCGACAGTCAACGCAAGGAATACACCGAAATCTGGAACCGCTATTTAGCCGACGGCGGCAGTGTGCTCAAGATGACACCCGCTTCCGGCGCCGCGAGCCGCATGTTCAAGGATCTGTTCGCCTTCGCTCAGGGCGACAGCCTCACACCCGACACCGATTTCATACGCGAATTTTGCGACAACATAGAGCGTTTCGCCTTCTATCCGCAGCTCGAGGAGACCGTGAAGAGGCTCCACGGCAAAGGTATAGCCGAGCTGTTCGCCGAGGGACGTCACCGCGACGTGGTGGGCGCTCTCATCATGCCCGAGGGTATGAACTACGGCCAGCTGCCCAAGGCTCTGCTCGCTTTCCACCGCACCAAGGACGGCTCGCGCGTGGCTCTCGAGGAGCATCTTGCCGAAGGCGCCCGCTACGCCGCCGGCAAAGACGGCGTAGTGAAAGTGCACTTCACCGTCAGCCCCGACCATATCGAGATCATGAAGGCGAAGATAGCCGAAGCCACACCGCGCCTGGAGAAGGAGTACGGCGTGAAGTTCGAAGTGACCCTCAGCATACAGAAACCCTCCACGGATACGGTAGCCGCCAACCTCGACGGCACGCCTTACCGCGAAGACGGCAAGCTCTTCTTCCGTCCCGGCGGCCACGGAGCGCTGATCGAGAACCTCAACGACCTTGGGGGCGACACTGTCTTCATAAAGAACATCGACAATGTGGTGCCCGACTCGCGCCGCGACTCCACCATCGAATACAAGAAGCTGATAGGCGGTGTGCTCATATGGGCCAAGGAGAAGATCGAGCATTATGCCGGCAAACTCGAAGAGGGTCTCCCCTCGCGTCCGCAGCTCAACGAGATGCTCGACTTCCTGCGCGACGTGCTCTTCATATCCGATGACGGCGCAGCCGAGATGGACGACCTCGAGCTGGCCGACTATCTCTACTGCAAGCTCAACCGCCCGATACGCGTCTGCGGCATGGTCCGCAACGAGGGAGAGCCCGGCGGCGGACCGTTCCTGGCCCGCAACGCCGACGGCACAGTGAGTCCGCAGATCCTGGAGAGCTCGCAGATCGACCCGGCAAACCCCGCAGCCATGGCCATGCTCAAGAACGCCACTCACTTCAACCCGGTGGATCTGGTGGTCTACAAGAAAGATCTGGAGGGGCATCCGTTCGACCTGCGCGAATATGTGGATCCCTCCACAGGCTTCATCTCGCAGAAGAGCCGCAAGGGTGTGGAGATTAAAGCGCTGGAGCTTCCCGGCCTCTGGAACGGCGCCATGAGCGACTGGAACACCATCTTCGTGGAGGTGCCCGGCTCGACATTCAACCCCGTCAAGACCGTCAACGATCTCCTGCGTCCCGCTCATCAGGCCTGACCTCTCCTGCACAGGCAACACGGAATATCTTCCCGGGCTGCCCGGACTATCCGCCGCAACCCGGGGAAACTATCCCGGAACGCTTCCGGAACCGAAGGAGCGGTTTCTGCGGCGAGCAAAATGAAACTTCAGCAGCGGATTTTCGCCGAATTTACGTACCGAGAGACCGAATTTGCGGTGTTCGCTTGGCCGTCTGAAAGAAATTTGCTATTTTTGCAGCCGCTCAAGGCCGAAGCCTGAAGCGTTAACTAATTGATTAACAGCCATAAACACCTATTATAGCAATGTCTGAGACGCAAACTCTCTCCACGCGCCCTACAAAGACGCAGGCAGCCCGCATCCGCGATTACATAATGATAGCCGTGGGCCTGTCGCTTTACGCCCTCGGATTCTGCGCCTGTATACTCCCTTACGAGATTGTGATGGGAGGCCTCACCGGTGTGGGCACTCTCGTGTATTTTGCCTCGGGAGGCTTCATACCCGTGGCGGTGACAGCCTACGCATGCAACATCTTCCTGCTCACAATAGCTTACAAGATTGTGGGGCGTAAATTTGTGGTGGGCACCCTGTTCGGCGCCACCATGGCCGCACTGTTCATAGGCTTGTTCCAGCCCATCTTTATGTCGCTGAGCCAGCCGCTGATCCAGGACCGTCCCGTGAGCATATTGCTCGGCGCTATCCTCTGCGGCATAGGCATAGGCACCACCTTCATCCATAACGGATCGAGCGGTGGCACGGATATCGTGGCCGCCATGGTGAGCAAGAAGAGCAATGTCAGCATAGGCCGAACCATGATCTACACCGACATGCTCATAGTCTCGCTCAGCATATTCCTCCCCTACGACGGCGACTTCACCTCTCGTCTGCAGGCCCGCGTTCCCTCGATAGTCTATGGTCTGCTCATCACCTATCTGGTGGCCTTCATGACCGACATGATCATCAACACGAACCGCCAGGCCACACAGTTCATCATCTTCTCGCCTCACTGGGAAGCGATAGCCAATGCTGTGAACCGCGAGGCACACCGCGGTGTGACGATTCTCGACGGCATGGGATGGTATTCGCATCATCAGGTGAAGATAGTGATGGTGTGGTGCCGCAAGATAGAATCGGTGACAATCTTCCGCATCATCAAGACCATCGACCCCAACGCCTTTATCACTCAGACCAACACCAACGGAGTCTACGGCAAAGGCTTCGACAAGATGAAGGTTAAGCTCAAGAAGCCGCATCCGCAGTCCAAGGGCCCGGAACATATCTCCGGACCGTTGGAACCGATCTCCTTTTCAGAGCTTGAGAATCCCAGCGTGCGCCACGATTAAAGGCGGCTTTCAGGGAGAGTTTCAGGGCTAATTCGCTGAGGCTTTCAGGGCGGGTTTGCAACGATTTCAAAGCGATACCGACCGGACAGAGCGGCCTGCGGGAAGAAGCGCGGGCCGCTTATTATTCCGCTATGATATCCCGGATTGCGCCGCGATTATATCACTCCGGGGGAGCCGTTTGCTTCCTTGGATTTTATTTTGTACTTTTGCACTTTCAAAAGGGAGTCCGCTCCGGGGACGACGCACCGCCGGCATCCGGATGGCCGGGCCTCCTCAAACCCCGAAATATTAAACTGTTAATCCTATAACACTGCAATGAACGTACAATTTGACAAGCTTGACAATGTGTATGGCATGCTTACCATCAAGCTTGAAGAAACAGACTATCAGGACAAAGTCAAGAAACAGCTTCGCGAAATAGGCATGAAACGCCCCGAGCCCGGATTCCGTCCCGGCCATGTACCCGCAGGCCTGCTGCAGAAGAAATACGGCACAGCCGTGAAATACGATGTAGTGAACCGCGAGGTCAGCGATGCGCTCTTCAATTATATCAAGGACAACAATGTCCGCACCATGGGCGATCCCGTGCCCCAGAAGAACGACAGCTTCAACATCGAGGACAAGGATTTCGAGTTCAAGTTCAAAGTAGGTCTCTTCCCCGAGGTCAACGTGAAAGTGGACAAGAACCTCACCATACCTTACTACAAGATCGAGGTTTCCGACGACATGGTGAAGCGTCAGGACGAGATGCTCTGCAAGCGTTTCGGCAGCCAGGTTCCCGGCGAGGCAGTAGAGCCCGAGGCTCTCGTGAAAGGCGAGATCGTGGAGCTCGATGAGAACGGTCAGCCCAAAGCCGAGGGTATCGTGGTAGAGAACGGTATCGTTTCTCCCGACTATTTCAAGAGCGAGGACCAGAAGAAACTGTTCGAGGGTAAGAAACTCGGCGATGTGGTACGCTTCAATCCCGCGGCTACATGCGACGGCAACGAGACCGAGCTTTCCTCGATGCTCAACATCGACAAGGCTGAGACAGCCAATCACCACGGCGACTTCAACCTCACCATCAAGGAGATCATCGTGCTACGTCCCGCCGAGCACAATCAGGAGTTCTACGACAAGGCTTTCGGCAAGGACAATGTGAAGAGCGAGGAGGAATACACCGCCAAGCTCAAGGAGATGATCGCCGCTCAGCTCACCAACGACAGCAACTATCGCTTCTCGATCGACGCCAAAGACGCGCTCATGAAAGAGGCCGGCGAGTTCTACCTCCCCGACGAGGCTCTCAAAGAGGCTATCCGCATCAACAACGAGAATCTTTCAGCCGAGGATATCGACAAGCGCTACGAGAGCTATATCCCCGAACTGAAATGGCTCGTGGTACGCGATACGGTTGCCGAGCAGCTCGGTGTTAAGGTCGAGGAGGCCGACATCCGCAACGTGGCCGCCATGTTCGCCCGCCAGCAGTTCGCGCAGTACGGTCTGGCCAACGTGCCCGATGACGCTCTCACACACTACGTGGACCAGATGCTCAAGGACAAGAAAACACGCGAGCAGATCATCAACGACGCAATGGAAATGAAATTCTTCGGCAAGGTGAAAGAGACAGCCAACGTTGAGGAGAAGACCGTGACAGTTGAGGAGTTCAACGCCCTCTTCGCTCCCAAAGCCGAAGAGAAAGCCGAGTAACAAACTAAAAAAATCCCTGAGGAGGCCGGAAAATCCGGCTCTCCTGCGAGGGATAGACACGACATAGGCGGAGGATTTCTATCCGCCCAGCCAATCAAAGAGGGTGTATCAAAATGAAGAATTTGATGCACCCTCTTATTTATTTAGCTATTGCAGCAATAAGAGCCCGTTGCATAAAATTTGTTCAAATTTTGTGGGATGGGATCTCAATTCAGGTGGGATTATTGCCCCATAATTGGTAATGACTCAGTACCTCTTCGACATCGGCATCCGGAACTTTATGGTATTTGCCTACCTGAAATACTCGCTGATTTCTAACCTTATCCTTGTAGGGGAAGTCGTTCCATTCCTGAGCCCATGCTTCACCGGACAAATCTTCCGGATCGGGTAAAGTCATCATCATATAAAACTTTACTGATTCAAGGCTTCATCTT
>SFOK01000114.1 GCA_004552395.1 Bacteroidales bacterium
ACAGGGGACCGGAACGTGGATTCCAATGGTAAGGATTATGTGATTGGGGATAAAGGCGGATGGTGAGGGGAGGGCTTAAAATGCACTTTTACATTTTTTGACAAGAGAGGGGAAGGGGTTGGATATTTGAGCAAATTGCCACAAGAGCACTTTTATATGTTTTGGCAACGGTGGATGTTCTGTCGGCCGGTATGACGGCTTTTGGGTCGGGGCAGTGTTTTCGGGGTAGAGTGGGATTGGTCGGGATGAAATTGCTAAAACGGACATTTACATATTTTAACATGAGTGTGCTGGGTTGTGGCACAGTCGGGGTGGTAAATTTGCGGTAGAATCCGAAGAAGATACCCCGGACGGTCCGGGAAAGAGAACGTGCCAAGCTCGGAAAAATTCGCGACATGAAAAGCGGAAGAATTTCGCAACTTCAGAAGCGGATGAATTTCGAAACATGATTGGCGGAGGTTTCCGACAGGCAAATTTTTGGCACGTCTCCGGATTCGAGTAACGCAAGGAGATTAAAAATGAGAACTGCTTCCAAATCCGTTTTACCGTCTGACCGGGTCTACGCATCGCTGAGCGTAGGCGGCCGGGTTGTTGCCGAAGTTATTTGCGTGGGATTCTCTGATCTGACAGCGCTTCTTTTGCTGCTGCGCCGCATGGCGAATGTTCGGGGACTGGCGCGACTCACAGTGCGCAACATGAGTCGAGGCTGGTCGCTCACTGAGCCGCTGATGCTTTCCGGCGCAGCTTAGAGCCCGTTGCACAAAATATGTTAACGGCCGGTTGCCAGGTCTCGGTTCAGGGGACTGTCTTGAGGAGTTTGAGGGCTTCGTCGACAGATGAGGCGGCCTGGTTTATGTCGCCGTTGCTGTCGAAGATGATGAAGCGAGGCAGAGTGTTGACATTGTAGTTGGTCAGATTGCGCGATGAGGATGTGGCCTCGTCGCGGACCACGGCCCAGGGGAGGCCTTGAGCTCCGTTTTTGAATGTGAGCAGGTCGTTGTCGAGGCATACCTCATAGATGTCGGCCTGACCGGTATCGTAGGCGCCGCGCAGTGCGAGGTTGATGGCGGGTGTGGCCTGCAGCCTCATGCTCGTGAAGACGAGTATGACGCGTTTCCCTTTCCCGGTGATGTCGGAGAGGGTGCGTGTCTTGCCGTCTTTGTCGGGGAGCGAGATGTCAAACATACCCACCTCTCTGACCTCGGCTGTGCGGGCGCGGCCTTTGGCGCGCCGCGCTTCCGACTGTCCCTGGCGTGTGCGTTCCTCGAGCGCCTTGGTGCGTTTGTCGTTGGGACGGTAGGTGACATATTGCTGAGCCACAGCCCAATAGAGCGGGTCGGTGTATTCGATCAGGTAGCCGCCGGCGAAGGGGCGCTGCAGTATGTAGTAGCTCAGTATGTTGCCTTTGGAGTTCTGGAGATAGTTGGTGAAGACGCGGCGGCGGAAGGCGTCGGTCGAGTCGGGGTTGGCGAGCGACTCTATGCGGTTGGCTTCTTTCTCGAAGGCTGTCAGGTCGCGGGCCTGATCCGATCCTGAGAGCGTGAAGTCTGTGGCGAAGGCGGCCGCGTTGGCTTTGAGGGAGAGCTGCTCGGTGCTGTCCACAGGGAGATAGACGTAGGCCCGGCCGTACTTCACGCGGTAAAGCTCCGGCTCTGCGGGTGCGATGTATGGGAGGAAGAAGGAGCCGTCGGAGCTGATCTGAGCGGAATCTATCGGGAACCAGTCGCCGAAATTGTTGAGCTGTTCGAGCACTATCCAGGAGCCCTCTTTGGCTCCCGAGACTGATCCTTCGAGTCCGTGGCCTTTCTTGCCGCAGGCGGTGAGAAGGGAAGCGGCCGCAAGCGCGGTGCCGCAGTAGAGGTATATTTTCTTCATGTTCATGGATAATCTTTTCAGACCGCGGCCGGAGAATATCGGCTTTGAGGCGCACCGGCGGGGCATGTCTAATTCTCTGCAAAAGTAGTCAATTTCAGCGATATTTCGGTGATAAGAGCCAAAAAAGGGGGGAACGGGGCCGATATAGCGTTTCGGGGCCAAAATACTGCCCCGAAAAGTTGGCCACGCGCAGGAAAACAGCTATCTTTGCACCAAATTTTGAAATTAAGAAAACAAGAGATTATGACACCTATCAAAAAGACCATCACGCTTGCCGACGGCCGCGAGATTACGATCGAGACCGGCAAGCTCGCGAAGCAGGCTGATGGCGCAGTGGAAGTGCGCATGGGCAACACTATGCTGCTTGCCACCGTGTGCTCCGCCAAAGAGGCAGGTGAGGGCGTGGATTTCATGCCGCTTACCGTGGAGTACAAAGAGAAGTACGCGTCGATCGGACGCTATCCGGGCGGTTTCCTCAAACGCGAGGGCCGCGCCAACGACTATGAAATCCTCACCTCTCGCCTCGTTGACCGTGTGCTGCGTCCGCTTTTCCCCGAGAATTACCACGCCGAGACATTCGTGAACGTGACCCTCTTTTCGGCCGACGAGAACGATGCTCCCGACGCGCTCGCAGGTCTGGCCGCTTCGGCAGCCCTCGCCTGCAGCGACATACCTTTCGACGGTCCTATCTCCGAGGTCCGTGTGGCCCGTGTCGACGGCGAATGGGTGATCAACCCCACATTCAAGCAGATTGAGAAAGCCGACATAGAGCTTATGGTCGGCGCCACCTACGACAACATCATGATGGTGGAGGGCGAAATGGACGAGGTCTCCGAAGCCGAGCTTCTGGAGGCTCTCAAAGTGGCCCACGAAGAGATCAAGAAGCACTGCAAGGCCCAGATCGAGCTTATGAAGGAGGCCGGCAAAGAGACCAAGCGCGAATATTGCCACGAGGTCAACGACGAGGCTCTCCGCGCCGATGTCAAGGCCAAATGCTACGACAAGGCTTACGCAATAGCAAAGCAGGGATGCCCCGACAAACACTGGCGCGCCGACAGCTTCGACGCTATCTGCCGGGAGTATATCGACTCCCTCCCCGAGATGACCGAAGAGCAGCTTGCACTCTACACTCCTGAGCAGCGCGAGGCTATGGTCAAGAAATATTACCACGATGTGGAGAAAGAGGCCATGCGCCGCTGCGTGCTCGACGAGGGTATCCGCCTCGACGGCCGCGACACCACAACCGTGCGTCCCATCTGGGTCGAGACCGACTATCTCCCCGGCCCTCACGGATCGGCTATCTTCACCCGCGGCGAGACTCAGGCTCTCGTCACCGTGACGCTGGGCACCACACTGGACGAGAAGATCGTGGACAATGTGCTCGACCAGTCCAAGGAGCGTTTCCTCCTTCACTATAACTTCCCGCCCTTCTCCACAGGCGAAGCCCGCCCGCAACGCGGTGTCGGCCGCCGCGAGATAGGCCACGGTAACCTCGCACACCGCGCCGTGAAGCGCATGCTTCCCGACGATTTCCCCTACACCTGCCGTATCGTCAGCGATATCCTGGAGTCCAACGGTTCATCGTCGATGGCCACTGTCTGCGGCTCCACACTCGCTCTGCTCGATGCCGGTGTGAAGATGAAACGCCCTGTGGCCGGTGTGGCTATGGGCCTTATCTCCGACGGCGAGAAGTATGCCGTGCTCACCGATATCCTCGGCGATGAGGATCACCTCGGCGACATGGACTTCAAGGTGACCGGTACCGAGAAGGGTATCACTGCCACTCAGATGGATATCAAGTGCGACGGCCTCAGCTACGAGATCCTTGCCAAAGCGCTTGAGCAGGCTCGCCAGGGACGTATGCATATCCTCGGCATCATCAACGAACATATACCCGCACCTCGCGAAGACTATAAGCCTCATGTGCCTCGTATCGTGGCCTTCGAGATTCCCAAAGACCTCATCGGCGCCGTTATTGGCCCGGGCGGAAAGGTCATCCAGGGTATCCAGGAGGAGACAGGCGCCACAATCTCTATCGACGAAGATACCGACCGCGGCATCGGCCGTGTGGAGATCGCTTCGGCCAACAAGGAGAGCCTCGACGCCGCCTACGAGAAGATACAGGCTATCGTGCGTCAGCCAGAGGTAGGTGAGACCTACACCGGCAAGGTGCGCAGCATCCTTGAATTCGGCGCGTTCGTTGAGTTCATGCCCAACCGCGACGGTCTGCTCCACATCAGCGAGATAAGCTGGGAACGCCTCGACAATATGGAGGCCAGCGGCATCAAGGAGGGCGACGAGCTCACCGTGAAGCTGATCGAGATCGACCCCAAGACCGGCAAATACCGTCTCTCCATGCGTGCCCTCCAGCCCAAACCTGAAGACTATGTGGAGCCCGCACCCCGTCCCCGCGGGCCGCGTCGTGACGGTGACCGCGGACCTCGCCGCGACGGAGACCGCGGACCTCGTCGTGACGGCGACCGTGGACCGCGCCGTGATGGCGGCAACCGCGGTGGCGGCAACCGCCACTAATCCGATATTGGATATTAGGTATTAGATATTAGGCATTAGGCATAAGATTTCAGATATTAGATCCCGAATATAGAGGGGCGCTTCCATGCGGAGGCGTCTCTCTTTTTCGTAAGGCGGCGCACAGGTCGGAAAGGACAGACGAGTCGGACAAGTCGGACAAGTCAGACAAGCTGGACGGGTATTGTCAACCCGTGGGAACGCTGCATCTAATGCTCACGCTGTCGTAAACAATTGATATTCAATCGTTTGGTGGTACAGGCGCAAAATATTACACTCCGACGGGCGGTAATTATCGGATTTCTCTGATTATTTGCAAAAAATATTTTGAAAATAGCTTGACATTGCAAAAAATAACCGTAACTTTGGAGGTGTAAAAGTCACAGCAATCGGCAGGTGTTGAAAATACTCTTCCGATTATCTGAACTTCTTTGACAGTCGAATAAGTAATCGTTCTTTGCCCGTTTCAGCTAAACTTACATATCAAACCAATCTTTAAACAGCATAGCCAATAATATTAACCTAATTTTACCATCATGAAAAATTCAGTACTTAGCTGTTGCTTGTTAAGTTTGATCTTTGTAGC
>SFOK01000022.1 GCA_004552395.1 Bacteroidales bacterium
CAAAGAAGAACTTACAGTAAAACGGAAAGTGCTTCATTTTCATGCGCCTCATGACGGGATACGTGAAGATTGGGACAACTATCCCGATAAAGCCGCTCTTGACAACAAGGACATCTATCAGATAGGCAGATTCAGAAAGGTTGTGTCACCGAATCTCAAAACGGAGCTGTCCTTCTACCATTTCCCTTATCTTAATCCTGACGATTTCGGGATTTACTAAATCATATGAAAGGGGCGCTTCCAATCGGAGGCGCTCTTTTTTGCGCTCCCTTTCCCCGATATGGTCGCGACTATGTCAATCCACGTGCGCTCCTACAGCTGTTCCGGCTCTCGGGCTTACCGCAACAATCTCCGCAAGGGGACCACGCATCCGGCGCTTACGCAAAGCGCTATCGCTATTGTGGCCCACCCGGGCAGGGTGCGGGCGGCTATGACTGTCACGGCGCAGGCTGCGGCCGCGAAGAGAATGGTCAGCATCGTGGTGCGGCTGAGTGTGAGGCCGTATTTAAAGCGGTAGAAAATCCAGACTATCAGCGTGTAGAGCGCGTACCAGACCAGGTAGGCCCATCCTATCCCTTCGAGCTCTCCCCATCGGTATCCGAGCAGCAGCACGGGGAGCGAGATAAGCGCATCGATACCTTCCACTGTGACGTATGTGCGTCCGTCGCCGCGAGCTATGAAGCAGTAGGCCATGCACCAGGAGGCCGCTTTGAGCACGCAGCTTGTCACAGCCAGTGTGATGAACGGTATTATCACGGCAAAGGTGCCGCTATAAAGTATCTCCACTATCAGCGAGCGCATGGCTATGAAGAGCGTGGCCACGGGTGTGACCACAAGCAGAAGGAGCGTGATCTCGTGGTTCACGAAGAGCCCCATGCGCCGGCGGCTCTTCTCTGCGGTGACGAGGCGCGGGAAGAACTCTACGCCTATGGCGGTGAAGATAAGTCCGATGTAGCGTGTGATCAGTGTGTCGCCGGCCTGGAAATAGCCCACCTCCTCGATCGACGACATGGCGGTGAGCAGCGCTATAAAGGCGAGGTGCGAGAGCGAGGTGAGGAAGCCGGCCAGCGACATGGCCACACCGAGGCGCACAAATCCCTGTCCCTCGCGCCACAGCTGCCGCAGACCGGGATTCTGCGGTTTTTCCTCCGGGCGGAAGCGGTACAGGAGCGTGAAGCCGTAGATGCAGAGAGAATAGAGTATGATGCTCAGGACTACGGAGTCGAGCCCCATCCAGCGGAAAAGCGGCACGGAGAGGGCCAGCCCCAGGAGTGTGCCCCAGAGCGAGGCCTTGGCCAACTGCCGCAGCCGCCCGGTGCCCTGCAGGAGCGACTGTTCGCCGTAGAGCAGGCAGTTGAGAAACATGGCCACAGCCACGGCTGCGAACCCGCCGAAACGGCTGTAGCTGCCGAAGAACCATTTGCCGAGGAAGGGGGAGGCCGATAGCATCACGGTGGCGCCAAGCAGACCGGCAAGCACGCTCCATCGCCTCACCACGGTGGCTATGCGAGCCAGAAGCGACGGTGAGCCGGCGTTCTTGGCCACGTCGCGGACGGTGCTCTGCCGCAGACCCAGGTCGGTGAAGACGGCTATCGTCTCCATGGCCGACTGAAAGATGCCGAAGAGCGCCACACCCGCGGCATGGAGCCAGAGCGCCACGAGCTTCATCTTCACGATTGAGCAGACTATGTTGACGCACTGGAGCCCGGAGAAGAGCCCCATCACTTTCACGATGCGTCGGGATAGCGAGCCGGCCATAAGTAACTCTTAAAAATTAGTTAATGGTAAAACAAATTATGTAACTCAGGATTCTGACACATCCTTGCTCGTCTTTTTTGCGCTTTGTCCGTTGGAGCTCAGTCATGTAGCCCGCTACACTCCTTTTCTCAACCGGCCAAATCACACAAAAATCCTTCGCAATTATGTATCATCTAATTTTTGCGAGTTACTTAAGGGGGTTATTGTATCCAGTCGGATGGGTTCAGTTTCGTGCGTCCTTTCCACACCTCGAAGTGTATGGTGGAGCGGGCGGAGTCGTCGGGATCTGTGGCCACGGGGCCGAGCGCCTGACCCTGTTTCACCTTGTCGCCCTTAGAGACGGAGGCGGACGCCAGATTGCCGTAGACGGTGAAGTAATCGCCGTGGTTCACCATGACCACGGTGCCGAAGCCGTTGATCACATACACTCCCGAGACGGTGCCGGCATACACGGCTTTGGCGCTCTGGCCGCGGTCCACGAGCGCGTCGATGCCCGGGTTGTCGTACATGATGTCGGGGAGGTCGGGCAGCGGGTGGCGGCCGAAGGCGTTCACCACGGTGAAACGGCCGCTGACGGGCCGCGGCAACCGTCCTCGCATATTGCCGAAGCCGGAAGCCGCAGCGGCGGGCTTGGAGGGTGTGGTGCTTTTGGCCGGTGCTGTCGTGGTGGATGTCGACGACGAGGAGGAGGGCGCCTTGCCGTCGGAGCGCGACTTGCGCTTGCGGGCGTCGGCGTAGCTCTTTCCGCTGCCGGAGTCGGCTGGCTTCGTGGTTGTCTTGGCGGCCTTCTTATCTTTCTTCTTGGCGGCTTTTGCGTTCTCGCGCTCTGTCTGCGCGGCAAGCTCCTGCTCACGCGCTTTCTCTTCGGCTATACGTTTCTCCTCGGCCTCGCGGGCTTTCTGTTCGGCTATACGTTTCTGCTCGGCCTCGCGGGCTTTCTGTTCGGCAATACGTTTCTGCTCAGCCTCGCGACGCGCTTTTTCGGCTGCGGCTGCCTGCTCCTCGGCAATCAGCTGCGCCATGCGGCTCTGAAGCGCGTTGGCCTCGGCCTGTTTGGCGGCGAGGTGCGAGCGCAGCGCGTCGCCGTGAGCGCGGAGGTCGGCCACGACCTTGGTCTGCTCGGCGCTCTGCCGCGAGAGGGCTTTCTGCACATCCTTCTGCTCGGCGAGGGCCAGATCCTTCTGCTGACGCGACGAGGCGAGGCGGGCGCGCGACTGATTCAGCTTCTTCACCTCGGCGTTGATCTCGTTTACCCGACGCCTGCGCCAGTCGGCAAACTTACGCACGTAGCGCAACCGGCGGTAAGCCTGATAGAAATTTTTCGACGAGAAGATGAAAGCCAACGGACCGTTGCCGCGTCGGGCTCTGCGCATCTTCTTCACCACGGCTATATATTTGGACCGGAGTGCCTTCACAGTCGCTTCGTTGCGTTCTATATCGGCCGTGTGGCGGCTTATGTCGGCGTTGAGGCGGTTCACCTCCGTGCCGAGCGAACTGAGTTTCTTCTGCGACGCCTGTATGTTGATGTCGAGCTCCTGGAGTACGGAAAGGTTGGCCTTGACCTGCTTCTCGTTCTCGGCTATCTGCTCCTTGGTGAGCTTGATCTCCTTCTCGGCGGCCTGCTCCTTGCGGCGCACGTCGGAAGATGTTTCTTTCTTCTGAGACGTTTTTCCGCTTTTCTTGCCCGATTTCGCTTTGCCCTTCTTAAGCGACTTAGCGGTGCCGCTCTTTTGTTTCTTGCCTGACGATGAGGTGTTCCCGGATTTTTTCGATGCGGTGCTGCCCGAACCGGAAGCCGCTGACAAGGCGGATGCTCCCGATGCGGTCGCGGCGATGCCCGGCTCGGGCGCGAGTGCGATCAGGAGCAGGGCGGCTATGGCGATTATGGTTCGCGAAAGATGTTTCATTAAGTCAAAATTGTCAGTCGGAGCGCAGCGAGGGGGGCGCTGCAGGTCTGTAAAAAGTGGCGCGTAACGGCCCGGGTTCACTTCTCCGAGGAGAGGAGGCGGCGGAAGGATACCCGCTTATATTTCTTGCCAAGCTCGGCCGGGTCGATCTTGCGGGGCCTGTCAAAGTCGGGCTCTTTGCAGTCGAGTGTGGCGTGATATGCTTTGTTGCCTGCGGTGATATCCACATCCACGCTCTTGCGGCCGGGATTCTTGGTGTCCCAGGTATACTCGAGATTCGCCTGATAGCGGTCGTCGGAGCTTGTGGCGAAGGCTATCTGCAGCAGCAGGTCGGGATAGACGGTGAAGCCGTACTGCGCGAGCTGATGCTGTTTCTTCGGGGTCAGTATCCATCCGCCGCCGGGGTTGGTGGTCACAACCATCTTCGAAGCCGAGGAGCGCGAGAGGGTGCCTGACCCGGCGGTGAAGACGCGGCCCAGAAGCAGGTCCTGGGCGTCGATGACGCTCATGCCGAGGCGGCTCAGCGCGTCGGATGTGTTCTCTCGGCTGAAAGTCTTGTCCATGCGGTTGATCACCGTAATGGAGTCGGAAGCCACTTCGAGCCTTCCCACCTCGCCTAAGATCGGCGCGCGCAGCGAGATTATGATGTCGGAACCCTGGCGCATCCAGATTCTGAACGACGGGTCGATCGGAAGTCCCTTCATGGATATCTTGCCGTCAAAGGAGACCTCGTTCCAGTCGGTGTAGAGGTCGGCGATATTGTCGAGTACCTCGCGCCCCTCTTTGTCGGGGAGTGTGCTGACGTTTTCGGATATCACCTGCAGCTCGCGTGAAAGCTGCGGCGCGGTGCCCGAGGCGGCCTGCTTTCCGGTGCGGCAGGAGCCCAGAACTGCGAGGGCTGCCGCCACGGCTATGCAGATAGTATATTTTCGGTTCATCATAAAGTTTCTGTTAACTGTAACGGGTTGCGTCCGGGGAAAGACGCGAAAGGGGGATTACTCCAGATATTCGCGCCGCTCTATCTTGAGGCGGAGCAGTCGGAGACGTTTCTGCCGCGTAGCTTCCTGAAGCTCGTGAGCAGTCGTCTCGCTCTTTTCGAGCAGGTCGAGGGCCTTCTCCCAGTTCTCCACGGCTTTGTCGGTCTCGCCTGTCTTGGAGAGTATGTCGCCGTAGTGCTCGAAGTATTCGCTTTCGGGATTCTCCGCCGCGGTTAAGGCGCTCTCCTGCGTCGAGAGAGCCATGCGGTAGAGCCCCTGGCGGAAGTAGACCCAGGCCTGTGTGTCGAGGAACATGGCGTTTTCGGGCTGCTGACGCACCGCGTTGGAGATCATGGAGGCGGCTCGGTCGAGCTGTTCGTTGCGGTCGGCGAGCAGGAAGGCGTAGTTGTTAAGCACAGATGCATCGTCGGGGAAGTAGCTCAGGGCGCGGTCGTAGGCCTTGAAGCCGGCCACAGTGTCGCCCACAAGGAGGCAGGCATCGCCCAGACTTTGCTCCAGGGTGCTGAGCATCCCCTGCTCGGAAGCCGACAGCTTCAGGGCCGCGATGGAGTCGGGGCCCATCGGTGTGCCAATGGTGATCGAGGGACGTATCGAGCGGGCTATCAGTGTGCCTGTCTCGGTGGCCCTCGGCAGGTTTCCGTCCATAGCGTATAGGCTCATGCCTATGAAATGGAAGCCTCGCAGGTTGTCGACGGCGGTATCGGCCGAATCCGAAGAATCGTCGGCTGCGGCGTCGGTGGCTGATTCGCTGCCGGTGGCGGAGAAGTCGCCGCCGGACGTGACACTGTCGGCCGCTGCCGGAGTCCCGTCGGGTCTGGCCGGAAGCAGCGGCTGCAGAGTGGCGCTGAGAAGTTCGTACATCCGGATCGGGCGGGTGTAGTTGTCGCTGTCGCAGATCTGGGCCGTGCTGATGATCTGCTGGGCCAGAGCGGCGTTGCCGGGATCGAGGTCGTAGCAGGTCAGCAGGTCCTTCTCGGCGTTTTTATAGTCGTTCCTGAGCGCCATAAGCGAGGCGCGGAACTCATACGGGGCGGGGAAATTCTTATGGCGGGCTATAACTGTGTCTATGAGCGCGTAAGGCTCCGTGCGCCCGTCGACAGCATCGCTGAATATTCCGAGGCGAAACTCTTCGAGGAAGCTCCACTGCTCGTCAAACGAGAGATAATCGCGGTGCACGATATCCTGAAACATGTTGTAGAAGGCGACAGTATCTTCCGCGGCTCGGTAGGCGAAAACCAGATAACGCAGAGGCTCTAAGGCCGTCGGGTCCAGGCTCGCGGCTTTCAGACCGTAGACCACCACGGAGTCGGGCATGGACAGCTGATTCAGGAGCGCGCCTTTGGTCATGTAAGAGAACGCGTCGCCTGGCGCGGCTTTGATCAGCGCGTCGGCTTCGGCGAGCATACGCGCCGTGTCGGGGTGCTCGCTGCGGATGTCGAGGTCGATCTTCGCTCTGGTGATCTCGGTCTGCACACCCTCTTCCATCTCGAGGATATTCAGATACATAATGGCGCTGTCGGTGTGGCCGAGCGCGCCTTCAAGCTGCGACATTTCGTAGAGCCACTGCGTCTCGTCGGGATGATTTTTGTAGATACGGCGCAGACACTCCAGAGCCTCGTCGTATTTCCCCAGCCCGGAGGCTATCTGCGCGAAGAGTTCGAGCGAGGTGAGATCTTCCGGATGATGAGCCACGTAAGGGCGCATCAGCTCTATGATGGGGTAGGGTGCGGAGTCGTTGATATCGTCGTAGAAAGCCACGTTGTACCATCCGAGCCTGAAGGCCGCCGGATCGTTGTCGGGATCTATGTGCACGGCGCGGCGGAAACACTCGTAGGCCGCGTCATTGTTGCCCAGGGCACGCTGGCGCGCACCCTCAATGGCGAAATAACGCGACTTGGCTGCGCGGCGCTGACTCTCCTTGTCTGCTTTTCGGGCGCGGATCTCCTTTCGGGGATGCCGGTCTCCTTCCGGGGTCCCTTTCGAGCCGGCAGTCAGGCTGAATGTGCCGGGCAGCACGGCCATCAGGATGAGGACCGGCAGCCACCAGCGGCGGCGTATCCTCGCCTTCATATCTGTGTGGTTGCTTCGATATTCCATTGGTAATCTGTCATTTAACGCCGGTGTGGCCGAAGCCGCCCTCGCCGCGTGCAGATTCGGAGATGCTCTCGGTGCTGTTCCACTCCACATGGCTGTAGCGGGCCACGACAAGCTGCGCTATCCTCTCGCCGTCGTTGATGGTGAAAGGTTCCTGACCGCAGTTCATGAGTAGCACACCGATCTCGCCGCGGTAGTCGGCATCGATGGTGCCGGGAGCGTTGACTATCGTGATGCCGTGCTTGAAGGCGAGGCCCGAACGCGGACGCACCTGGCACTCGTATCCTTCCGGAAGCTCTATGTGCAATCCGGTGGGTATCAGCGCCCTCTGGCCGGGAAGAAGCTCCACAGGCCCTTCGGGCAGATACGCGCGCACGTCCATGCCGGCCGACTGCGGAGTGCTGTACTGCGGCAGCGCGTGGTGACTTCTGTTTATGATCTTTACGGTGATGTTGTCCATATGGCAGCTGAGATTGTCGAAACCTGACCGTCGCTTGCAAAGGCCTTTCGTAAGCCGTGAGGTGACTTCCGGCGCCGGAGTGCGGGCGGTCTGATGAAAATAACAACCGGGCCTCAAGGGTGGTTGCCTATAAAATGCAAAGATAGCGAAAAATCTTCAGCTTTCCTATATGTCGTCCCTTTTCCGGGCGATTTTCTGTCGCGTTTCGGGGTGTTTCAGGTGACTTTCGGCCTCTTTCCCAAGAGTTTTTTGTGCTTTCGGCTGAATTTTACCGCCGGGTCAGCTTGCGGAGAAGGGCGCGCGGCACGAACGAGAGGTGGCGCAGGAATGTGGGGAGTGTGCCGTAGTGGCGCTCCATGATGCGGTAACGCTCGCGAAGCGATGCCTTGTGGTTGCGGTCGGTGAGGCCGTCGGTGAGGTAATGTATGCCGGCTTCGTGCAGGTTGTCGCAACGCTCGGGCGATGTCTGCTTCAGAATGCGGACACACCAGTCGTAGTCGGCCGAGAAACGGTAACTCAGGTCATATTCGGGAGCAAGGTCGCGGCGCACGCAGAAGGCCTGATGGCAGACGAGCATACCTTTGGCGAAGCTCTTGAATGAGAGGCGTTCCGGCACAGAGAGATGCCGCCGGCCGATCACTTTTCGGTCGTTGTCTACGAGCAATGTGTCGCTGTAGATGATGTCGGGACGACCGTTCATGGCCGCTTTCGCGTAGTGGTAGAGTGTGTGGCGGCTCGCGAATGTGTCGCCGGCGTTAAGGAAGAGCAGATATTCGCCGCGGGCCATGCGCAGACCTTTGTTCATGGCGTCGTAGAGGCCGCGGTCCGGCTCCGAGACTATGCGGAAATAATCTCCCCGCTCGGTTTGGGCGCGTCGGGCTATATCGAGAGTGGAGTCCTTGCTGGCGCCGTCCACGATTATATGCTCGAAGTCGGGCCATGTCTGCTCAGCGGTCGAAGCGAGCGTGGCCGGCAGCGTTTCCCCGGCGTTGAAAGTTATGGTGATGATCGAGAATAACATTCCGCTTTTTTCAAGTCTTTTTGGATGAGCAGCCGGAAAGGAGAAGCCATTTTCGATAAGCTCCGGCATTGAGAAAGAAAAAGCGGACGAACCGATGAAACGGTGCATCCGCTCTTTATCGCTTTGATCGTGTGGCTATTAGCCCTCGGTGATAGCACCGCTGGGGCAAACCTCTGCGCAGCTGCCGCAGCTGATGCAGGTGTCAGGATCGATGTGATAAATCTCGCCCTCTGAGATAGCCTCTACGGGGCAAACGGGCTGGCAGGTGCCGCAAGCCACACAGTTGTCGCCAATTACGTATGCCATAATGGTATAAGTTAAAAAAGTTATTAGTTATTGAATTGAGTTGTTGGTCATTATAGCGGTGCCTTCGGAGCCTGCGGCGGCTCTTCAGGACCAGCAAATCGCCTTGTGCGGCGAAGTGCGATGCAAAATTAGCGATAGAATTTGGAATCGCCAACGGCTTCGGGGTAAATCCCGAAAATTTGGAATCAGTCTAAACAAATTCGGCTATGCGGTTCCGGGAGATGCCGTTTTATTTCTTAGGCGCTTTTTTGGGAGCTTTGTTCTTGCAGCCCGACTTATGGTGTTTGCCGCAGTTGGCTTTCTGGTTAGCGCAGTTGGCCTTCTGGTTGCCGCAGTTGGCTTTCTGGTTAGCGCAGTTGGCCTTCTGGTTGCCGCAGTTGGCTTTCTGGTTAGCGCAGTCTGCCTTGTGGCTGTTAGCGCAGTTGGCTTTCTGGTTAGCGCAGTTGGCTTTCTGGTTAGCGCAGTTGGCCTTCTGGTTGCCGCAGTTGGCTTTCTGGTTGCCGCAGTTGGCCTTCTGGTTAGCGCAGCTGGCCTTCTGGTTAGCGCAATCGGCTTTGATGCAGTCAGCCTGATTTTTGGTGCAGTCGGCCTGACAGTTGAGTGTGGCATCGGCTTTCTTTGAGGCCTTTGAGTCGGCGGCTTTGACTGTCTGAACTTTTGCGGCAGCTTTTTTCGCTGGTGCCGCTTTTGTTGTCTGGGCTGATGCGCCTGCCGCGCATAGTGCGAGCGCAAGGCTCATGAAAATAAATCTCTTCATAATGATAATGGTTTTGTCTCAAGGGATGTTAAGCAAACGGTGCCGGGTGCCGGAAATCCCCGGCAGAGCTCCGATTGCGAATCTCTCTGCAAAAATACAAAAAAATTCCGAACAATTCCGCAGACGGATTGTTTCTATACAAAGAAACTAATGCTCTAATCTTAGAATACCCGAAAAATACTCTATGGAAACTACACTTATAGGTGCGCTCGAAGTGCACACCAACGGCACCCTTCCCAAAGCCGGCACACAAGCTCCCGAATTTTCGCTCGTAGCACGCGACCTCTCCGAGTTCCGTCTCAAGGATTTTCGCGGCAAACGTGTGGTCCTCAACATCTTTCCAAGCCTTGATACCGAAGTGTGCGCCATGAGTGTGCGCCGATTCAACGAGGAGGCATCCCGTCTTAAAGACACGGTCGTGATCTGTGCTTCCATGGATCTTCCCTTCGCGCAAGCCCGCTTCTGCGCCGCCAACGACATTGAGAATGTGATGGTGGGATCAGCTTTCCGCAGCGAACTCGGCCAGGCTTACGGCATTCAGATGGAAGATGGCCCCCTCAAAGGTCTTCTGGCCCGCTGCCTTGTTGTGATCGACAGGGACGGCACGGTGATGGGCTCATCGTTCAATAACGTGCTCACGGAAGAACCCGACTATTCTTTCGTAGAGAAGCTTCTGAAATAGACTTATTTGTTCCGGATAGAACGGACGGACCGAGGCTTTTTATCCATCGGCCTTACCGTAGCGTCCTCTCCGCGGATTTGCGCCCGTGTGCGGCGCATCGTTCCGGACACCGCAAGGTCCGGTCAAAGAATGGTAGAATAAAAAATACTGGATAGATGGATAGATAATTATTTGTTTGGAAGGCTCCATCCGTGATTGGACAGAGCCTTCTTTTTTTTGGCCCCGACGCGATGAAATTGTCAGGTCAGGGCCGGTATTGCGTAAAAAGATCTGCTATTCACCCGCTCCGTCGCGGAGAAGGTGATGACGCTTCCTCTTGCTGAGGATTCAGTGTCGGACCGGCCTCTGACGGCTGTCCGTGAAGACCGGCAGGGGGTAATCCGCCGTCAGGCCCGGGTTATTTCTTGCGGGCGCGGAATTCGGTGGGGGAGTAGCCGGTGAGATGCTTAAAGTATTTTCCGAAGAACGACTGGTTGGCGAAGTTGAGGCGCGAGGCTATCTCCTGGATTGTGAGGTCCGTGCTGCTCAGAAGCACCTTGGCTTCCATGATCACATAATTCTCAATCCATTCGCCCGCGGTGCGTCCGCTCGTCTCCTTCACCACGGCCGACAGATGTTTCGGGGTGATGCAGAGCTGATTGGCATAAAAGCCGACCTGGCGTTCCTTCTTGAAATTCTCGCACACTGTGATGATGAAGCGCGCCATGATCTCCTCCTTGCGGGTGTTGCGCACCCGGACCAGATCGTCGTGGGAGTTGCGTATATCCATCATCTCGAAGAGGGCGGCCTGCAGCACACAGAGCACTTTCTGCTTCAGGAACGGAGTGGACGGCCCCTGCAGTTTCTCCTTCAGGAAATGGTAAAAGCTGAGAAGTCCGTGTGCTTCGCAGTCGGTGAGCTGGCAGACCGGTTCCAGTCTGTTCACCATGATCAGTGGCAGCAGGTCGGTGAGCTTGGGGAGAATGTTCTCCACCACACGGAGCGAGCACACCAGCACGTGGCATCGTGTCTCCGGAGCGCTCACGCAAGAGTTGAGGTAGTTCTGGGGCTGGATCACTATGAGGCTGTTGGGCCTCACTTCGTAGGTCTTTAGGTCGATCCCGAGCGTGCAGTGGCCCTCGGTGCATATGATGATAGCCATCGCATCGAGGCGGATAGGCGTATTGGTGAGCTGTGTGCTCGGCTCGAACGAGTCGAAAGCTATGATCTCCTGCTCAAGATTCACATTATTGGCAAAAGCAGCGATCTCTTCGAGGGTTACAAGTTTATCGGTTATGGCCTGTGTCATAATTGCGACATGAAATGAAACTCTGAAAGAGCGTTCAAAAGATGCGTCCCCTTTGGACGCGACTCCTTTGTCGCTCTCGTCATAAAGGATAGAATGTATAGATAATTTTTTCTATCAGTATTAGCCTTTCAAGAAAAGAGAGCTGAAAAAGCGAGGAGATTGGGAGAGTGTAAAAAATTGATAATCTGTGTTTAGGCTCTCCGGATGCGTAAACGGAGCTTCGTCCGGATGACTGACGCAAAATTAATAAACTATCAGCAAGTTTCCAAATTTTTTCGGGTAATTTTATCTCGGTTCGTGCCGGAATCTTTGTGCCGGAAATCTTAATTTTTTGTTCTGTTTTTCTTATTTTATTTTCTCTTCGGGCCCCGGTTTGCGCTTACTGTGAGGGGCTCCGGTGGTCAATCTATCCGCAGCGCCACCGGCTGCAATGTCTCGTCGTCGGGGATATAAAGCAGCCAGCCCTCCACGTGACGCCGCTCTCCGGTGTGCTCGAGGTGATGGCACATCAGGGCCATATAGTTGCGCAGCTGTTCTCGGTATCTGCGCGCCGACTCCGGCGAGCCGGTCTTGTAGTCGATCACGGTCAGGGTCTCTCCGTCGTCCGTCATGCGGTCGGGACGGTAAGAGTCGCCGTTGCCGCAGAATATGTCGCGCTCGCTGATCACTTTCACACCCTGTGCGAACCAGGGCAGCGCCTCGTCCAGATCCATAGCCTCGCCTATGCGCCGGCTCAGCCGCTCGCTCTCCGCGGCCGATATGCGGCCATCGATGCGGAAGCGCCGCAGAATCTTCTCCTTGTCCTCCCGGGTGCGGATCATACGCATGATGTCGTGGATAAGTATGCCGCGCTCTCTGGGGCTCTTGGCACCGAAGAGGAACGCCGGCCGCTCCTCCCCGGCGTCGCCGCCTTTGCTCTTGGCGGTGGAGGAGGGGGCGCCGCTCTTGTCGCCCGAGCCGGTGAGCACTCTCAGCTTCGGCATGGGCGCGTTCACATAATAGTCTTTGATCAGAACCTGTACGTTGCCGGCGTTGTCATCGTCGTCCTTTTTGCCGTCGGAGGAGGCGTCAGCCTTTTTCTCGGCAGTGGGCGCGACGAGCGCCTCGGGCTCGCCGTAGGTGAAGCACTCCTCTCCGGCGCCAAGCGACAGAGTGCCGAAGCCCGCGTCGCTGTAGCCTTTCAGCAGCGGGAGGAGAAGGTCCGGGAAATCGCCTTTGTCGGGCGAGGAGTATTTACCTTTCTTCTTATCTGCCGAGAGGGCGCCGGCGTTGATGAACAGCATACGCTCCGGACGCGTGAAGGCCACATACGCCTTGTTGAGCTGATCGATACGGCTGCGGTCGTACTCCTCGAGATATTCCCGGGCGTAATAGGAGCCGGCGAGCACATCGTGGTCCGTGACCGACAGCGGTATGTAAGGGGGCATGATGCGCGGGTCCTTCACATCTGCCGGGTCCGGCTTTACCCAGATGAGAGTCTGGTCGCGATGTCCTATGTCGATATTCCAGAGCCCCGGCACAATCACGACGGGGAACTCCAGACCTTTGGATTTGTGGATCGTCATCACGGTGACGGCGTCGTTCTCCTTCGGCGACGCCACGGTCACCTTCTTCTTGTTGCTGCCCCACCATTTCAGAAACGAGGGGGCATCGGCCGTGTAACTGTCGCAATAGTCGAGCACGGCGTCCATGAAGGCCGATATGTAGGCGGCGTCCTTCTGCCGCAGATCCTCCGGCACGAAGCGGCTCACGGCGGCGTCCACAAGCGCCGGCAGCGAGACCACAGGCATGGCGCGAAGCATGCTCTCGATCTCCGGGGCCGGCACGGCGTGCTCCAGTTCGCGGCGGTCTACCTGCGTGATGTCGATGTCGCCGCGGCCCCTGCGCAGCACATGGTACATGAACTCGAGCTCCTCGGGGCTCAGCGGCTGCTTCCGGAGCTTCCCCTCGTCGTCCGGCTGCTCACCTTTGGCGTCGGTGCTCCCGGCTATCACGGTGAGCACGGCCAGTATTATCTTCACAGCCACCGAGTCCTTCACCATGAGGGCCTCGTCGCTCATGATCTCGAATGGCACGAATCCGGCGTCGTCCTTATGATCCGAGTTGTAGGCGAGCAGCGACTCGATCACATCGTGGCAACTTCTGTTCACGTTGCAGAGCACGGCTATATCCCTCTGCCGCCACCCTTGCGCGAGCAGCCCGGCTATCATCTCGCCCAGCGAGGCTGTGAACTCATTTTCTTTCCGGAAACTGATGCGGACGCAGCCTCTCAGGTCCTTCTTGGCTATATTCTGCTTTATGTCGTGATAGACGGGCTTCATCGACCGGCGCCCCGGCTGTCCGGCGAGCCCGGCGTCGAGCTGCGCGGTCAGATCCTCGAACAGACGGTTGTTGAACTCCACTATCTCGCGGGCGCTTCGCCAGTTGGTGTTGGGTGTCGGGCGTGTGCGGTCCATCGTGGCGCTGAACTCCTTGTCCACACCTGAGGTGATCAGGTCGGGCTCGGCGTTGCGGAACCGGTAGATGCTCTGCTTGGCGTCGCCGATTATGAGGTTGTCGTTGCCGTCGCCCTCGGCATTGCGCAGAAGCGGCACGAGATTCTCCCACTGCATGAGCGAGGTGTCCTGAAACTCGTCGATGAGGAAATGCTGCAGCAGTGTGCCCAGGCGCTCGAAGATGAACGGCACATCGTCGTCGCCTATGATATCGCGCAGTATGGTGTTGGTCTCGCTCAGCGGAAGCAGGTTGTTGTCGCGGCGGAACCCGGCTATGGAGTCCATTACGAGCGAAAGCACCTGCACGTAGTACAGTCGCCCCACGGCAGCTTCCCTGAGCGCCGCCAGACGCCGCCAGCGCCTCGCGGCCTCGCCGGCATGGCTCAGATCCTCCCTCACCGCCGGATAGCGCTGCTCCAGATCACTGGCTTTGCTCTTGCTGGCAACCTCTTTGTCGCCGAGGAAGACGCCAGATTCGAGATTCCCGGCCGTGGCTGAGGTGAGCTTCTTCGGCGGTTCATCGCCCGTGGCGTCGAGATACGATTGTATCACGGTCCACAGGCCGCGGGCAAGCACTTTTTCCGGCTCCGCGTCGGGGTAGAGAGCTCTGATATTGGTCTGAACCTTCCCGGCGGCGACCCTACATTCGTTGGCCAGACGGCGTATTCCGGTGCGGTAATGCACGTTCACGGCGCGGTAATACTCGTCGAAACACTGGCTGCCGCTCATCCCGGTTCCGTTCCGGTCCTTGTCGGCGAAATAATCGAGCAGCTCGCGCAGCTTCTGCTTGAAACTCTCGGCCGACGCGCTCTTCACTATGCCGAGCAGTTCGCTGTAAGGCGTGCCGCTGAAGTTGGAGTCGGAGTCATTGCCGGAAGCGCCTTCCATCACGTCCCATTTCAGGTTGTCGGCCATACGCTCGCTGACAAATTTGCTGACCCATTTCGCGGCGCCGTGGCTCGAGGTGTCCTTTCGGTTCACGCTCGAAAGCGTCTCGTTCACACCCATGGTGTGCAGAAAATCGTCGTCGAGCTCCAGACGGAAATTGTCGTTGAGCCGGAGCTCATAGGCGAAAGTGCGCAGCACAAGCTGGAAAAACGAGTCGATCGTGGATATGTTGAAGTCGGAATAGCCGTTGAGCAGCTCCCGCAGACCCGCGCGGCAGGTGGCCTGCAGCATCTCGGCCGTGACCGGCTCACCCTTCGGACCGTAGAACTCGCGCAGAAAATCGGCCTGATAGTCGGGAGCTTTGGCCAATCGCTTCCCTTTGGCGTCGACACAGTAACCGCGGGCCAGGTCAGCGAGCTTTTTCACGATACGGTCCTTCATCTCGTTGGTGGCCTTGTTGGTAAACGTGATGGCGAGGATATGGCTTTGCGAACCGGTGAGCTCCGCCGGAGTACGCAGATAATAATGCTTCACCACCCCGTTGACCGTCTTTTCGTCCTGGCGGGCTTGCGAAGGATCCACCGTCACAAGGCGGGTGATAAGGTCTCTGATATAAGTCTTGGCGAGCTGAAAAGTCTTTCCCGAGCCGGCCGATGCGCGCTGTAAATCCATAGTGAAAGCCCCTTCTTTTTGACGGGTAATAACCCGTTTTAGTCGGGTTATAATCCCTCTTGGAGTATGTTTCTGCGAATTTACAAAAATTTCCACGCATCCCCAAATCCCCGACCCGCACAAAGGCCGACCGCCGCGGACCCTTCGCGGACCCGTCCGACCTGTCCGACTTGTCCGAGCCGTCCGATCAGGGTGTCCGGTCGCGGTAATCGGTTGGAAATCAGGACAGTTTATAGCCGATGTCGCGGAGGACACGCGTGGCTTCGGCGCGTTTCTCGCCCTGGATAAGTATCTCGCCGCCGCGGGCCGAACCGCCGCAGCCGAGCCTGTTTTTCAATTTCGCCGCGACGTCGAGCAGTTCGGTGTCGCTGCAGGTGAAGCCGGTGATGATGGTGGCCGTCTTGCCGCCGCGTCCTTTTTTCTCTATAAATATACTCAGTTTGTCGGCACGGCGCGGGGCCTCGGTACGGCTCTCCGCAGCCGCCGATTCGGCTGCGGCACGGGCTATCTCCTCGTCGGAGAAGCCGCTCTGCTGCCGCAGCAGGTCTTTCCAGTCAGTTGTCATTCGTTTCTGAGGTTGGCGGCGTAAGTCAGGAATTCGTCGTAATCGCGGATATAGTCGTCCTCGTCGTAAAATTCAGAGGCGAGGGCCAGCGCCACGGTGCCTGTGGTGAACTCGCTCATAGTGTCCCAGACCCCCGGGGGTATGAGCACCGCCTTGTTGGCTCTGTTGAGGCGGACCACCTTCTCGCTCCGGCCGTCGGTGAGACGCACATCGAACGAGCCGGCAATAGCCATCAGGGCCATCCAGCATTTCTTGTGGGCGTGGCCCCCGCGGGTCTCGCCGCCGGGCACGTCGTAGATGTAGAAGACGCGGCGTATCGGGAACGGCACATGGCGGGCGCTCTCCACGAACGAGAGGTTGCCGCGCGGGTCGCATATTTTGGGGAACTCGATCTCGCGCACCTGATCGATCGGTGTGGCTGCTTTGGGGGTATTCATATCGGGATGCACTGCTGTGGCGATTTTACTCTCCGGTGCGTCTGCTTTTTTACGCACCTTGAGAGGCTGTGACGGAACTGCAGCAGTTCCGTCGCAACCTCTTGTCTGAATGTAATTTTGATGGAGTAATATTATATCTTGGGAGGGGAGGTGAGGACCTCCCTGCAGGCTATGGGTCACTTCTTTTCCTTCCCTTTGCCGAGCGGTTTCTCAAGGGCATCGAGCGAGAGGTCTATGGCCTCTTCGAAGGTGTCGGCTGTTTTGGAAGCGTAGAGGTCAGGCTGGTTGGGTATCACGAGCTTGACGGCAGCCTCTTTGTTCATGGCTGTCTCGGGTTTGACCACCTTGAGTGTGACTTCGACTTCGTTCACGGCCTCGAACCGGCGTGTGAGCTTATCGATTTTTTTGTTGATAAAAGCCACCAGCTTGTCGGTGATGTCGAAATGGATTGCTTTGATTTTAACTTCCATGGTCAGAGGTTTTAGATATTAATGACTCTTGAGCTTGTCGGACGGCGCAGAAGGCTGCTTATCGCTTTCGGAGGCCCGGGCTCTCGGATGAGAGGTGATATAGTTCTGCCGCAATTCGCTCAGGGTCAGATGTGTGTAGATCTGAGTAGTGGAGAGGGAACTGTGGCCGAGAAGCTCTTTTACCGAATTTATGCCGGTGCCGTGGCGCAGGAGCGTCGTGGCGAATGTATGTCGCAGAACGTGCGGGCTCTTCTTTGATGCAGAAGTGGGGGCAAGCTCTGTATTTATAATGTCCCGGAGGGCTGAATTGTTCATTGCGCCGCCGCGCATGCCGATAATAAGGCGGTCGGCATGGTCGGGGCAATGCGCGTCGCGCAGGGTGCGGTACCGGTTTATGTGGCGCAGAAGGTCCGGGTGGATCGGTATGAAACGCTGTTTGCTGCGTTTTCCGGTCACTTTGAGCTCCATGCGCGAGGCGTCTATGTCGCTGTCTTTAAGCCCGGTAAGCTCGGAGCAGCGCAGCCCGGTGGAGTAGAGTATTTCCAGGATCAGTTTGTCGCGGAAGGTGCGGAAATCGTCGGTCTCGAAGTCCGACTCCTGCAGGAGCTCCTCCATCTCCTGCTCTTTCACGAAGGCGGGGAGCGGCTTGGGCAGACGGGGGAGCGGTATGTCGGCGCCCGGGTTGGCCGCTATCAGGTTCTGTTTGCGCAGATAGCGGTAGAGCGACCGCAGGGCTATGATCTTGCGGCGCAGCGACGAGGCTTTCTCGCCGCGGCGCCCCAGATCGGCTATCCAGCTGCGTATGTCGTCGCGGGTCACCGAGAGCGGGGTGAACGTCTCGGGTTTGCCTCCTGTTATGAAGGCGGCAAACTGCTCCAGGTCGCCCTTATAAGCACAAACGGTATGAGCCGAAGAATTCAGCTCATACCGAAGGTATTGTATATATTTTCCGATCAGCTCCATGGTCGATGCTTTAAGTAGCAACTTTGAGTGTGCCGCATAGCGCCGAAGCGGTAGCGGCCTTTGAGACTGCTGACGGAGAAACGAGAAAACTCGCAGCGAGTTATGGTCCGGAACCCCGCATCCCTTGCGGGCGGAGATCACATAGGGAAATATCCCTGCATTTATTTTGCCTGTCTGCTTTGTGTAGGTAAGTTATCGCCTCCCTTCTTTTGCGGAACTGCAGCGTATGCTCGGGCCCGTGCGGGCCCGCGGGCAGTTCCCGGAAAGTAATACTCCCGGCAGCTGTTTAAATGCCGGATTTTCCCGAGGAATTACTCCTCGACCATGCGGAGCTTCTGAACGTAAACCGCCTTCATCATTTTCTTGCGGTTGGCAACTGAGGGTTTCTCAAATGCCTGACGGGAACGCAGCTCTTTCACGATGCCTGTGCGCTCGAATTTACGTTTGAATTTCTTCAGTGCTCTCTCGATGTTTTCGTTTTCTTTTACTTGTACGATGATCATTTTTATAGGGTTGCTTTTAATTGTTTGCTGTATGTGGCGCTGCTTCAGTGACTTAGCCCAATGCGTATCGTACTGCTCGGGGACGGCAGCCGCTGCCGCGCTCAAATTGCGGTGCAAAGATAGCTAAGATTCCCGAACCGGCCAAATTTCCCGTGCTATTTTAGGACGTTTTTTTGAATTTTTCCGAAAATTTCCGTAAAAGATTCTCTATTTAATCCGGAAAAATCCGGCTGAAAATCAGGAATACTTGAACTGCGAGGCCACTTTGGCCACACGCTCGAAGATCATGCGGTCCCCGTCGGTGAGTGGCACATTGCGGCGGCTCATGGCCCGCGCGGCTATGTCGAAGAACTTCTTGAGCGGCACATCGCTCATGCCCGACGCCGGAGAGCCTTCGGAGAACGACGGTATGAAGACCCTCGGGAAGCCGGCGCCGTGGATGTTGCAGCCCACACCCACTACTGTGGCGGTGTTGAACATGCAGTTGATGCCCGCCTTGGAGTGGTCGCCCATGATCAGGCCGCAGAACTGCAGGTCGGTGCGCATGAATGTGTGGCGGCGGTAATTCCAGAGCCGTATCTTGCTGTAGTCATTCTTCAGGTTGGAGGCGTTTGTGCCCGCGCCTATGTTGCACCACTCGCCGATCACGGCATTCCCTAAATAGCCGTCGTGCGCCTTGTTGGAGTTGCCGAAGAAGACCACATTGTTGAGCTCGCCGCCTACCTTGCAGCGCGGGCCGATGGTGCAGTCGGGGTATACCTTCGTGAGCATGTTGACCTTCGAACCGGCGCAGAGGGCAAACGGGCCGCGGATGCAGCTCCCCTCCATCACTTCGGCGTCTTTGCCTATATAGACCGGGCCTTTGGTGAGGTTGATTGTGGCGCACTCCACAGTGGCTCCCTCCTCGATGAAGAGCGCCGGTGTGCCGTCCTCCATGAGCGGATTCCCTATGATGCGGTTCGACCCCGAGAGGGGGCAGCTTGTGCGGCCGGCCGTCAGAGCACGGAAATCGTCGGCGAGCGCCTCGCCGTTGTACTGGAATATGTGGTAGAGATATATGATGCGGCGCACATCCCCTTTCCATTCCTCGCAGGTACCCTCGGGATTCTCCAAAGCGCTTTCGAAAGCCGCTCTGCTGCCGCGAAAAGCCATCAGGCCGCCCTCGGACGTGAAGTAACCGCGCCCCTCGGCCAACTCGCTGACGCTCTTGACGAGCCCCGGCTCAGGAAGTGTGTTGCCCGCAATCCAGAGGTTGGAAGCCTCCTCTTTCACCGGAAATTTCGGGGCCAGATAATCCGGCGTCAGGTAGCTCGCCTCGGCGCCGAAGCACCGTTCCCATTTCTCGGCTATCGTGGTGATACCCACTCGGAAATGTGCCACGGGTCGTGTGAACGACATGGGAAGAAGGTCCGTGTGGTTGCCTTCAGTATCGAAAAGGATGATATGTTTCATTTAGGGGGGCTCTTAGGTAAATTCGCTAATTTTAAGGTCAAACCGTAGAGACGTGGCTTTACAGCCTGCGGAAAGATGCTCGTCTCAAGTCGCGAATTTAACTATTTTTTATAAAGCAACCCCGTATTGCAAGCCTCGTTAACTGTTTTTAACATACTGTCTTCATCCGCCGTACAGGCTCGAAGGTCGAGAAAGTGATCGTGAAGTAATCCGTAAGGATTTTGAGATCTCAAATCGAAGGCCCCGGAGGTATCTCTTAAGGCACTGAGAAAGAAAGATCGAAAGTAATTTGAAAAATCGCCTGCCTGCTCTGAAATCCGGAGCATAGGGCAGGATATTCTACCGCAAGGCCGCGACATTCATTTGCCGCGGCCTTTTCCGCAACCGTCCGCCCCGATTAGCCGCTATAGCTAGTTTAGCTATTTTAGCTACTATAGCTACTATAGTCAGGCCGACGCTATAATCTAAACGGGTATAACCTAACAGTAACCTAACGGTTAT
>SFOK01000023.1 GCA_004552395.1 Bacteroidales bacterium
GGCTGTTTGAAAATTTTTTTGTAAATTTGCAGACTCGGGGAGCATCTCTTCCCGGCTCTATTTCAGTGAAATCCGATGAAAAATATCCGCAATTTTTGCATAATAGCACATATAGACCACGGTAAAAGTACCCTGGCTGACCGTCTGCTCGAACATACGGGCACTGTTGTCGGTAAAGACATGGAGGATCAGGTACTCGACGATATGGACCTCGAACGCGAGCGAGGCATCACCATCAAGAGCCACGCCATTCAGATGGACTATACGCTCGGTGGCGAGAAGTATGTGCTGAATCTTATCGACACTCCGGGCCACGTGGACTTCTCTTACGAGGTGTCGCGCTCCATAGCAGCCTGCGAGGGCGCGCTGCTTATCGTGGATGCCTCGCAGGGTATCCAGGCGCAGACCATCTCGAACCTCTACATGGCCATAGACAATAATCTGGAGATAATTCCTGTGCTCAACAAATGCGACCTCGAAAGCGCCAACCCCGACGAGGTGGAGGATCAGATCGTGGACCTGCTGGGCTGCGACCGTTCCGAGATAATCCGCGCTTCGGGCAAGACGGGCATGGGTGTGGAGGAGATTCTCCGCGCTATCGTAGAGAAGGTGCCGGCGCCGAAGGGCGACCCGCAGGCTCCGCTGCAGGCTCTAATCTTCGACTCGGTGTTCAACCCCTTCCGCGGCATCATAGCTTACTTCAAGGTTATCAACGGCACGATTCGGCCGGGCGACTTCGTGAAGTTCGTCTCTACGGGCAAGGAGTATAATGCCGATGAGATCGGTGTGCTCAAGCTCAACATGCAGCCGGCCAAGGAGATATCAGCCGGCAATGTGGGCTATATCATCTCCGGCATCAAGACCTCCAGAGAGGTGAAGGTTGGCGACACGATCACTCACGTCTCCCGCCCGTGCGATAAGGCGATCGAGGGTTTCCAGGAGGTGAAGCCTATGGTCTTTGCGGGAGTTTATCCTATTGACACGGAGGACTTCGAGAACCTGCGTGCCTCGCTCGAGAAGCTGCAGCTCAACGATGCCTCTCTCACATTCCAGCCCGAATCGTCGGCAGCTCTCGGTTTCGGTTTCCGCTGCGGCTTCCTCGGCCTGCTCCACATGGAGATCGTGCAGGAACGCCTCAGCCGCGAGTTCGACATGGATGTGATCACCACGGTGCCCAACGTTTCGTATAAGGTCTACGACAAGAAGGGCGCGATGACTGAGGTTCACAACCCGTCGGGACTGCCTGATCCCACGCTTATCGACCATATCGAGGAGCCTTACATCCGCGCTTCCATAATAACGCAGGCCGAGTTCATAGGTCCGATCATGACGCTCTGCCTCGGCAAAAGGGGCGAGCTCGTGAAACAGGAATATATCTCGGGCAACCGTATGGAGATAATCTTCGATATGCCGCTCGGCGAGATCGTGATCGACTTCTACGACCGGCTAAAAAGCATCTCGAAAGGATACGCCTCGTTCGACTATCATATCCACGGCTTCCGCCCCTCGAACCTGATCAAGCTCGACATACTGCTCAACGGCGAGAGTGTCGACGCGCTCTCCACTCTGACCCACGCCGACAATGCCGTGCGCTTCGGCCGTCGCATGTGCGAGAAACTCAAGGAGCTGATCCCGCGCCAGCAGTTCGACATAGCCATACAGGCTGCCATTGGCGCTAAGATCATAGCCCGCGAGACGGTGAAGGCTGTGCGCAAGGATGTCACGGCCAAGTGCTACGGCGGCGATATAAGCCGTAAGCGCAAGCTGCTCGAGAAACAGAAAGAGGGCAAGAAGCGCATGAAACAGATCGGCCGCGTGGAGGTGCCTCAGAAGGCGTTCCTCGCCGTCCTTAAACTTGACTGATAAAGGGGGTAGCAAATCTGAGGATATGTTGGAGAAGATTAAGAGCGGATTAGGTAAGGATTGGCGCTGCACCACAGCAGCCGGATTCTTGGCCGCTCTGCTTGTCTCCTGGTTCATTATGGTCGTTTTCGCCTTGCCGTGCGATGACGATCTTGTGTTCCGCTACGATTTCCACTCGTACCTGACCGACGGCGGACCTTTCCCGTCGCTCCACCGGCTCTGGCAACAGGTCAAGTATAACTATTTCTTCACCAACAGTCGCTCGGGTGACCAGATCATTTCACTTCTCGAACTGTGCCCTCAGTGGGTGTTCGCCGCGATCTATACGGCTACAGTGGGCGGCATAATCGCCATGTTCATGAGGGTGGGCTCGCTGACTCTGCGCCGCAATCCGTGGCGAGTGGTGGCTATAACCTTTATATTCACATTCTTCTTTCCTTACTGGGATGCCCCGCTTTCACGCGCAATTTTCTGGAACTATTTCCCGGCGGTACTCTTCGCGCTATATTCGCTGTCGTTCTTCACCCGTCCGGACGCCGCCCCGAAACCGGGATGGAAGATGTCGGTGTGGCTTGTCGCGGCCGGATTCCTGACCGCTTCCTGGCATGAACAACTCGCCATAAGCCTCTTCATAGCGCTGCTCGTCTACCTCATGATCGCCCGTAACGTCAACCGCAGGCGGTTGCTGATAATAAGCGGCGGTGTGCTCGGCGGCATCTATCATCTCATCTGCCCGGCTATCTATTACAGAATGGACAATGACCCGATGCTCGGTGTTTTCCCTGAGTGGGCGTGGGATACCAAACGCGCGCTGATCCTCTGCTTCCTGATATTCCTCATCGGAATAGTGGCGCTGATCTATCGGAAAAGACACAAACAGCCTATGCCCAAGTCCATGCCGGCCGTCTGGGCTATGTGGACCGCATTGCCGGTGGCCTGTGTGCTTGTCTCCCTCATCTTCGGCAAAGGAAGGCTCTTCTATATCCCCGACGCATTCTGTATGACGGCTACGCTCTGCTGTCTCCCGGAACGCTGGAAGATCAACAGATATGTGAAAGGCACGGCAGTAGCGCTCATGATCGCCATGACGCTGACACACATAGTGGCTGTGGCAGTGGTAAATGCACGTCAGCGTCAGGATTTCAAACGGCTTATTGTGGCGCTGCAGACGGCCGAGAATCCTCGCGAAGTCTATTTCGACACAGACTACCTGCGCTACGGACACTGGCTCGCTTTGGAACGCTATTTCGGCCGGGCAATCATGTATAGCGGATATTTTAATTATGTGATGCCGCGGTATTACGGCATAGATCATCTGATATCATTCAATATCATACCCGAAGATCTCCGCGACTTCGACCCGGAGAAGTTAGTAAAGGTTCCGTCGGATCAGGGCGAGTATTATATGCTCGGAGAGCGGCTTATCATACCCGACGTATGGCAGACAGACCGCTCCTTCGGCGGTATGCTCACAGCGAGTATGCACGATCCCGGCAGGGATATATGTGTGCCATACGGGTCGGTAAGAGTGCGCGACAAGAACGGCCGCTATTGGTTCTGGCTCAACCTGCACCACCGCTTCGGCGACAACTACCGCAAGCTGAAAAGAGTGGTATACCGCAATGAATTCCCCGTCGACATTGTAGATTATCTCCGTTTGGAGTGGGACAAACGCATCCACCGAATCGAATCCATGTAATCCCCATTCTCACCCCCGATCTTCGCCCTCGCCGCCCGCTTCCAGTCCCCCCCCGCTTCGCGCCCTCGCCTTCATCCCCTTCCCTCCCTCATCCTCGCCGTTCGCTTCATAAGTAAGTCGAAGAAATTAGCTTATAGAAATTTTGATTGAATTTTGAGATGATTTTTTTGATTGAGTGAAGGCTTAGCGAGCTAAGCAACTGAACGAAAGCGAAAAAAGCACTCAAAAGGCTTCAAAATTTCATAAGCAGTTATTTGACTTACGTTTAATATTAACTAATTTCTGAGAATTACTTAGTATACAGAAGCAGGAGATAAACACCTGTGGATGGTGTTTACCTCCTGCTCGATATGGGGTTGTCTGCTTGGGGCAGCGGATTAGCTTATTTTGTCGTGCTCAAGAAGCAGTGTCATGCTCGGACGATCGCAGATCTCGGAGGGACCGAAATACTGGATAGGACCGGGATACTGATACAGTGTGTTGAGGGCGCAAGTCTCGCGCTGTGAAGCGAATTTGAGGTAAGGCTTGCCGTTGAGCTCCACGAGGGCTTTCTGTATCACAGGTTTCATCTTGCCGTGGCGACGCTCCATGTTCATCATCATGGTGATAGGTATACCGCCGGCGATCCATTCCTCTGTGGGTGCTGTCAGGTTGCGGACGCTCGACATGTAACCGGTAAGGCCGGCGTTGATAAGCATGGCGGCGTTGTAACCGAGAGCGTATGTATAGTCAGCATCGAAGTTCGAGGGATCGGCGCAGCGTCCTTCGTAGCCGAAGAAGTGGTGCTGTGTGGCGAACTTGCCGCTGTAGAGGCCCTGCTCCTTCATCTCCTCGAGTCGCTTCTCCACCATCTCGGAGATCAGCTTCTCAGTCTCGATGAGCGATACCTGAACGTTGCCGTGGGAATCGCGGTCGAGTGTGAGCTGGAGTGCGATAGCTTTCGGCAGGCTCTTGAACAGCTCGGCGTTGACCGGTGTGAGGTAGGAGTGTACCTTCTGCAGACGCTCCATCTCCTCGAGCGAAGCTACCTCGTCAGCATGCTCGGTGAGTACGTCGTTGAGCTCATTGATGAGCTGCTTCATTGAGGGGATGAATTCGATCAGACCCTCGGGAATGAGGACCGTACCGAAGTTCCAGCCCAGTTTTGCGCGCTCTGAAACCACATAAGCTATGTAGCTCACTATATTGTCGAGAGTCATGCGCTTGGCGGCCACTTCCTCGGAGATGATGCAGATGTTGGGCTGAGTCTGGAGAGCACACTCAAGGGCGATATGCGATGCCGAACGGCCCATCAGCTTGATGAAGTGATAATATTTCTTAGCGGAGTTGCAGTCGCGCTGGATGTTGCCGATAACCTCGGAGTAAACCTTGCAAGCGGTATCGAAGCCGAAGGAGGTCTCGATCCATTTGTTCTTGAGGTCGCCGTCGATGGTCTTGGGGCAGCCGATCACCTGAACGTCAACGCCTTTGGCCTTGTAATACTCGGCGAGTACGGCAGCGTTGGTGTTGGAGTCGTCACCACCGATGATCACCAGAGCCTTGATGTTGAGCTCTTCGAGGATCTTGAGACCCTTGTCGAACTGCTCGGGTGTCTCGAGTTTTGTACGGCCGGAACCGATGATGTCGAAACCGCCGGTGTTGCGGTAATCCTTGATGATGCCGGCTGTGAGTTCCATGTACTGATGATCCACGAAACCCTGAGGTCCCATCAGGAAGCCGTAGAGACGGCTCTCGCGATTCAGCTTCTTGATACCGTCGAAGATACCGCTCACTACATTGTGTCCGCCCGGCGCCTGACCGCCAGAGAGGATAATACCGACGTTGAAGGGCTCTTCTACGCGAGAGGGAGCATCATCCACTTCAAACTCCACGATCGGCAGACCGTAGGTGTTGGGGAAAAGTTTCTGGATTTCTTCCTGATCGGCAACCGACTGGGTTGCGTCGCCCTGTTTCACCTTCACAGTGTGCTGCAGGGTCTTGGGGAGCTTGGGCTGATATTCAGCTCTTACTCGCTGCAACGGACTTTTTTTCATTATTCTTACTTAAAGTGACTTAAATCTCTATCTTTATAAATGTTCTGAGAGATAATTCCATACGCACCTTGGCGCTCTCTCAAAAACGCTGCAAAATTAGCAAAATTCCGCGACAGTTCCAAACGTCGCGAGCTCAAAAATAAGCAAAATATTCCGGAAAATTTCACCAAATTTTCCACCCGCATTTTCACCGTCTTTATTACTGCATTTTCGGAAGGAGAAGGTCTTTTCTGACCCGCTTAGAGTCTGAATTCCGGATGGTTGCCCAGAAAGCGTTCGGCATCGGCGAGGTCTTCGGGTGTATCAATGCCCACGGTGTCGAAGTCGGTCACTCCCACTTTGATGCGGTAACCGGCCTGGAGCCAGCGCAGCTGCTCGAGCGACTCGGCTTTCTCGAGCGACGACTGAGGCAGACGTGTTACCTCGCCGAGCACTTCGCGCCGGTAAGCGTAGATGCCTAAGTGAGTGTGGAATGTGCATTCTTTCAGCCAGTCTTCACGGGCCACACCGCGCACGTAGGGTATCACTGAGCGCGAGAAATAGAGGGCGTCCATGTTGTCGGAGAAGGTCACTTTCACCAGATTGGGCGAGCAGAGAGCGTCGATGCCCAGCGCGGGGTCGAAACGCTTGGCCAAAGTCGCGATATCTGTGTCGGGATAGCGCTCGAAGATTTCGGCGAGCTGACGTATCTGCCCGGGGCGGATAAACGGCTCGTCACCCTGCACGTTGATTATGATGTCGGCGTCGGTACATATCTTGTCGGCGGCCTCTTTGATGCGGTCGGTGCCGCTCTTGTGGTTATCGCGTGTGAGCACAGCCGAACCTCCCGCGCCGAGCACACAGTCCATAATGTCTGTGCTGTCGGTGGCCACAATCGCTTCTATACCTGCTTTTTTTACCTGCGCAACCACTCGGTTTATCACTTTCACTCCGCCGAGATCGGCGAGCGGTTTGCCGGGAAAACGTGTTGACGCGTATCGCGCCGGTATGATTGCTATTACTTTCATAAGTCTGTGGGTATGCGTAAGTATGTATAATTAGTAAGTCTGTATTACGTTGCCGCAATCGACTTCCTTTGTCGTGAAAAAGAGCGCTTGAGCCATCGAGGCACCACGAACGCGCCTATTATCAAATAGATATAGTATGTGAGTATGCGCCAGCACAAGGCCATGACCAGAGCGAGTCCGGACGATGGTATAAGACTGCCGTAGTATTCGGGGAAGAGCCACTCGCTCACTCCGCTGCCACCTGGCGTGGGGGTAACCATCAGCACAACCCAGACCACATATTGCCGGGCCAGGATTATCCACTGATTGCTCCACGACTCTGGCAGGAAGATGAGGAACAGTATGTTGACCACAAGGAAACGGGCAGTCCATGTGATCGCTGTGGCACCGAAGGCCCTTGCCCAGAACCGGAAAGGCTTGGTCCGGAGCTCTTTGCCTGTAGCCGTCATATTATCGCCGAGGCTCACGATCTTGCCGTGCCAACGGCGCAGTCCGGGGAGCGAGAAGAGCCTCCCGAGCGCCCGACTGATATAGACCGGCTTCACCATGATGCCCAGGAAAAGCACCAAAGTCCAGAGAGTTATCAGCGCATAGATGATCCAGAATGTCATCTGCAGGCCGGCGGCGAAGCCGCCCGATGCCGAGGCGTCAAACAGTAGGGCAGCCGGTGTGAAAAGCACAACTACCGGGCAGAAAACCACGAAGAAAAGTTCGTCGAGGAAAAGTGTGGTCAGCATCAGCGATGTGGCGCGGCCGGACTCTATCCCTTCGGAGTGCATGAAGAACATAGCCATCGACGATCCGCCTACAGCCGAGGGCGTGATGCAGCTCATAAACTCGCACAGGAATGTGACCCGGTAGGATCCGCCCCAGCTCATATGCCGGTCGGTCAGCACACGATACCGCCAGGCGTAGCCCGTCTCGCGCACTCCGATGAACAGCAGCGCTGCCAGGAACCACCAGAAGCTTGTGGCGCCAAAGGAGAGCGAGCTGAGTGTGCCGACAAGATCGCCGCTCCGGGCATCGCGCATGAAGAGCCACACCACCACTGCAAGACCTATCGCTACCGGTATCGCAATCTTCCACGAAAGCGACTTCGACCCTCCAATCGCCTTCTCCTCTGCCTCAGCAGACAAAGCACTCTCATGGGCACATGGCTTTGTGCTAAGTAGCTCGTTTTCAGTGTGGGTAATCTCTTTCATCTCGGTTGGTATTTGGAAGGTTTGGAAGTTTTCGAAAAAGCGAGTAAAATGGTTGAAATTATTGGTTGGTATTTGGAGGGTTTGGAAGTTTTCGAAAATGCCCGGTTTAGCGGACTTGATATCCGATAGCCTTGGCCCAGGTCAGGTCGGAATAGAACTGCACGAGCCAGGAGCTGTAGCCGACTGCATCGGCGGGAAGCGGCACAAAAGTGGAGAGGCCGCTGTAATGTTCCGGCTCTATCGTAATCTTGTCGAAACTTGGGGTGGCGTATTTGAGCACGACAGAGCGGTCGAGCGCGTGGCGGAAATTATCCATAAGCTCGGGCCGGTCTGCGGGACAGAGTTTCTCGTAGTAGGAGAGCAGGTCGTAGAATACCACGGCCGTGGCCGGCGATGTTGGCGTCTCTCGCACTTTCACGGAGCCGTAGCGCTGCAGCCCGGGAGTGAATACATATTCATTTCCGGCGGCGCGGAGTATATCGCTCGCAGCCGCGGCCATCTGAGACAATCCTTCGGTGTCGGTCACAGAGACAGTGAAGCCGAGTGTCACACTGAGCGAGCGGTAATAGTCCCATTCGGTCTGCACAGCGCCTCTTACATCGGGCGTGGCGCGGCAGAGCAGTGGCAGAATCTTGTCGTAGGGAGCGCCCTGAGCCATGATCTCCGTGGGGTGAGCCACGATCAGGTCAGCTTTGTCGCGCAGTTCGTAGACTGTCTCTATACCGCCCATATAGCAGCAGTCGAACCAGATATAGTCGAACATCCCGGAGGGGATAGCTCCGGCGAGCTGAGGCAGGTTGACTGACCGTCCGTAGTCATCGCCCCAGGCGCGCTGCGGTGCCGATGTGAGGGCGTTGGTGCCGGGTGCCCAGCCCGATCCGTGGGACCAGAAAAAGAGGCCGTAGCTCTCGGCCGGAAATTCGCGGCGCACCCGCTCTATCACCTCGTTTATCACCCGAGGCGACACGGCATAGCTGCCGTCCCTGTAGCTCATCAGCGGCTTCAGCTGTCCGTCGCTTTTCACCTCATAGAGTGTCGGATCCTCGCCTGAACGGGAACAGAAAAGGAGCAGATGATTGCGGCTGAGGTCGAGAGAGGCAGCGGCCGTTTTTATCTCGTTGAGGTCGAGTGTGAGATTGTCGCCCAGCGAGTTGGCCCCGGCCATGTAGATTAGAGTCACGGAAGCGGCTTCAGGCTTCTCATCCGGTTCGTCGTCGCTGTCGCTGCACGAGCTGAGCGGCACGAACAGAGCCAGCAGACAGAGCGATTCCTTCACGAAACGGTTCTTGCGCCGCCCTCCGAGGAGCCTGTATAACTTCGGCGTGAAGCTCGCGAAAACAAGCAGGATATTAAGCACAGCGTAGAATATCCACAGATATGCAAGCAGATGGCCGGAGTCTATAATCGGCTTTTCGAGCGAGGCGGGTGTGGCTGAGGTCATGAAGTCGCGGTAGGGGAGGGCGCTAAGTCGCTGTTTCCAGACTATGCGGCCGTCTTTGAGGAAGACAATGCCGGGATTGCCGCGCACAAGCTCTTTTATCGCCGTGTCCTCGGCTGTGTAGATAGGATACTCGGCGAGGGAAAGGTCTCGGAAAGCCGCTATCTGATCCGGTGTGGCGGCTGCTATTGCGGTCAGTTCAATGTCGTATTTGCGGCAGAAATTGTAGAGCGAATTGAGCCGGTAGAAGTTCGACGCACTTATATCCTTGAGCGAGTCGAAACAGATAAGTATCTGTTTGCCTGAGCTTACTATCACATCGTCGGCCGGGTTACTCTCCTCGTCGGCTGTGTAGACGGCCAATCCTTTCTGTTCCGATTCCTCGCTTGCGGTCCCGGGCTTGGCTCCGGTGGCCGGTTTGCGGTCCACGAACTCCCAGCTCTCGCCCTCGGGTATGGAGTCGAGCGGCAGTTCTATGGTATGTGTGCCGTCGGTCCAGACTCCGATCCACGCCTCGTCAGCGCTATCCTCCTCATCAGCTGCGCTTTGCGGCGTTGCAAGAAGTGTCCCCGCGGGGTAGGGACGGAAGTCGATGAGCGGCTGTACGTTGTATCCTAACCATCCGGTGAGCAGCGGCAGCGCGAGCGAGCCTAAGAAGCCGAGCCATTGCAAAGGAGGCGCTATCAGACAGCGCAGACGGCGGTTATAGAGTATAAGCCAGACTATTATGCCACTGAGCACTACATTCTTCCAGAACGTGGCCCAGTTCGAGATCACAAGCGCGTCGCCGAAACATCCGCAGTCAGCCACAGGATCCTTCACGGCTATCCAAAGCGTGAGAGGAAGCATCACTGCCATAAAAGCGGCGGCCCACCACGGCGCTGAACGCCTGTAAGAACCGCTGATCAGCGATGCACCCACAAGGAATTCGAGGATGAAAAGCAGGAACGCGAGCGGCACGGCGGCGCCGGCGAGGTCGCTCAGTCCCATCACCGCAAAGTATTCTTCGAATTTATAGACCGTCCCGAGAGGATCTACAGCTTTCACGAAGCCGGAATACATAAATACACCTCCGGCGATGCAGCGAAACACCCAGGTCAGCACCACCATCCACGACGGCATCCGCTTCTTCGGGCTCTCCGCCACTGTTTCAACAGTCGGCGCAGAGTCCTCGGCCTCCGGTACGGGTCTGCTCTCTTTGTCAGTCGCCATAGCCGATTTTTATGAGTGCGAAAATCGAGTAATTGATTATGTCCATGTAGTTGCCTTCCACACCCTCGCTCACGAGCGTGGCGCCTCGGTTATCTTCTATCTGCTTGATTCGCAGTAGTTTGGTGAGGATTATGTCGGTGAAACTGCTCACACGCATCTTGCGCCATGCCTCGTCGTAGTCGGTGTCTTTGTCGAGCATCAGGTTCACACTGCGGTCAAAGTGACGGTTGTAGAGAGCCACAGCCTCGGCCGGGTCGAGCTCGGCGAATCCGGGCTTCAGCTCAAGCTGCACAAGCGCCATCACGCCGTAGTTGATAATCCCCTCGAACTCCGACGATATGGCGTCGCCCACGATGTTCACTCCTGTGGTCTCGATGTTGCGTATGCGGTTCGCTTTTATAAAGATCTGGTCAGTGAGGCTCTCAGGCCGCATTATGCGCCACGAGGTGCCGTAGTCCTTCATCTTCTTTTCATACATGCTCAGGCAGCGTTTCTTCACTTCTGCGAACTGCCTGCGTGTGAGGTCTATATTGGAATCAGTTTCAAACATAATCTTGGGCGGAATTCGTTTTATTGGCTGGGAGAGAGACGCCGCAGCATTTCTTAGCGGTCCGCGGCGGTGCGTTCACGACATGCGTGTTACCCTCAGAAAAACGAAACGAAAGTAAGAAAAATTATTAAAAGATTAAAATCTTTTGTCCGGAATTTTCAGAATTGAAATTATTATATTATTTTTGGGAAAGTTTTTGGAATCCTTTTCCGTGAATTTAAACCACAGAATGACTATCCCTCAGATATTTGACTCGATAATCGAGGAATTCGGCGATTCCGATATGGCCGAAAGCGAGTTCCAGCGCCTCTGTGCCGACGATGAAACAATCCGGAAGGACTACAAGTCCTGGTGCTCGTCGCGCGGACTCTCGGTGAGAAATGGCTTCAGCGCCTATTTCGACGAGAAGATGGACCGCGAGAACTCCCGTTGGGAAGCTCTTAGCGAGAATGAAGACAACTATGATTTCTGACACACCGATCGCTGACACTCAACCGGCGTCACAGCGACGCTTCTGTGCCGAATGGGAGCCTCAGCGGAGCGTGGTGCTCTCGCTGCCCGACGCTACCATGGACTGGGCTTATATGCTCGAAGAGGTGCGCGGCTGCTATCGCGAGATACTGCGCAACCTCATCTATGCCGGTTCTCACGTCACGGTCCTCGCCAACTCAATCCGCGAGGCCCGCAGAGTCTTCGGCTCTTTGCCGCAGCAGTCGGTCAGCTACCTCGAGGTGCCGCTCAACGACACCTGGGTGCGCGACTACGGCCCGCTCTCGGTAGAGGAGACCGCAAGCATAAAGCCTCAAGGCGAAGATGCCGCCACGCCTCAGGGCGAAAATGCCGCGGAGGCCGGCGTCGAAGATCCGTCGCTCCGGCACCGGATGCTTTCGCTCGACTTCGGCTTCAACGGCTGGGGCCTCAAGTTTGCCGCCGACCGCGACAATCTCGCGAATCTTCGCCTCAAAGACCGCTCTCCCTTTTCGGAAGGTGCCTACGAAAACTGCCGCGGATTCGTGCTCGAAGGCGGTTCTGTGGAGACCGACGGCCACGGAACCATACTCACCACCACGCGCTGTCTCTGCTCGCCCAACCGTAACGGCGGGCTCTCCAAGCCGCAGATTGAGCGGATATTGGCTGAAAAGCTCGGTGCCAGGCGTGTGCTCTGGCTCGACCACGGAGCCCTTTCAGGCGACGATACCGACAGCCATATCGACACACTGGCCCGTCTCTGCCCCGGCGACACGATCCTCTATGCGGGTCCTCCCGCCGACGAGACCGACGAACAGTACGAGGAGCTCACCCTCATGCGCCGCGAACTCCAGGAGCTCACCACCGCCGAAGACAATCCTTACAATCTCATAGAGCTGCCGCTCCCGAACCCTGTCCTCGACCCTGACGACGGTCACCGTCTTCCGGCCACATATACCAACTATCTGGTCACGGGCAACGCTGTGCTCGTGCCGCTCTACGGCCAGCCGCGCCTCGATTCTCTGGCGCTCAAACTTATCCGTCTTGCCTTCCCCGACCGCCAGGTCTCAGGCATCAACTGCCGCGCTCTCATCAGACAGCACGGCTCGCTCCATTGCGCCACCATGCAGCTCACCTCCCTGCCTGAAACGCTCCTCTGATCCCTCGCTCCTCAGCCTCATTCCTCCGACCCAAGATACCAAGAATCCCAAGCATAAACCGATCACTGAAATGTCAGGAAGAATAATCAAAGCCGGTGTGGCCCAGTTGTCCTTTTCGGCCGACAGGGAAGCCAACCGCCGCATGAATATAGAAGCTGTCCGCACGCTCGCAAGCCGCGGTGCGCGTCTTGTGGTTCTCTCCGAGCTCCACGACTCGCTCTACTTCTGCCAGACCGAGAATGTGGACAATTTCGACCTCGCTCTCTCCGTCGATGAGTTTGCAGCTCCATACCGCGAAGTGGCTGCCGAGACAGGCTGCGTACTCGTCACCTCCATGTTCGAGCGCCGTGCCGCCGGCCTTTACCACAACACGGCCGTGGTGATCGACTCCGACGGCTCCATAGCCGGCACCTACCGCAAGATGCATATTCCCGACGACCCTGCTTACTACGAGAAATTCTACTTCACGCCCGGCGACCTCGGCTTCAAACCGGTCAAAACCTCGTTAGGCAAGATCGGAGTGCTCGTATGCTGGGACCAGTGGTACCCCGAAGCCGCGCGAATCATGGCTCTCAGCAGTGCCGAGCTGCTCGTCTATCCCACGGCCATAGGGTGGGAGAGTACCGACACCCCCGACGAGAAAGAGCGTCAGCGCCAGGCCTGGATCACCGTGCAGCGCGGTCATGCCGTGGCCAACGGTCTCCCGGTCATCACCGCCAACCGTGTGGGCCATGAGCCTGATCCCTCGGGACAGACCAACGGCATACAGTTCTGGGGCTCGAGCTTCGCGGCCGGTCCGCAGGGCGAACTGCTCTGGCAGGCTGCCGACGACAAGACCGAGCTCAAGGTGGTCGACATCGACATGACGCGCTCCGAGCAGGTGCGCCGCTGGTGGCCTTTCCTGCGCGACCGCCGCATCGACGCCTACGGCCCGATCCTGAAACGTTTCAACGACTGATCCTCAACAGATTCTTCCCTCAACCCTTCGGCCGCCCTTTCCCCTCCCTCTCACCCTTACGGAATATAATATCAACAGTTAATCTATAAATCTAATTGACTTCACATGGTTAAGCGTCTATTGACGCTGCTTCTTCTTCCCGCAGCAGCTCTTCTATCCGCACCGGAGACGAAGGCCGACACTGCTCCCGGACTCATACAGAATATCCCCGGCCGCTCGCAGGTCCCTCTTAACGGCACCTGGAAAGCTATCGTCGATCCTTACGAGGTGGGATACCTCGACTACCGTCTGCAGCCCAACGACAACGGCTACGCACAGGACCGCGACCGTACAGACCTCACCGCGCTCCAGGAGTACGATTTCGACACGGACCGCAGTCTCAACGTCCCCGGTGACTGGAACACTCAGTCGCCCGACCTCTACTATTTCGTGCCTCTGGCTCACTATCCGCACAACGAGGCTATGGTACGCGAGGCCGAGAAGAAAGGTATGCTCGTATGGTCCGAGATACCCGTCTACTGGACCATCCACTGGGACGATCCCGACACATCAGGACGATTTCAACCGCAAGGGTCTCGTATCGGAGCAGGGTCAGCCCAAGAAAGCGTTCTATGTGCTCCGCGACTGGTATCAGAAGAAGATCAACGACAATAAGAAATAATAATTTGCACTCCAAGATATGAAAAAATCGATATTTGCGCTTGTACTCGCTGCAATAGCCTGTGCAGGCTCCCGGGCGGAAACACCTGTGCCTCAGTGCCTCGGCGAGCTTAACCCCGTGGGGAAGGCCCGCGGCATACATCCCGGCAGAGTGGCCTGGAGCCATGCTCCCGGTGCCGTCAGCTGCGCGGAAAAGGACAGCGTGTGGTGGAACTCTGTGGATCAGCAGAGCAGCTCACGCCTCATGGACACGGCCCTTCTCGACCTCACCGGGGTCAGCAACTCCGGCACGACCTACACCCCGGGAGGCGACGGCAAAGCGCTGACGAGTCTCGGTGTGGCTGAACATTCGCCCAACGCCTGGCCGAGGAAATATTCGCGCAACCTGGGCCCCGATGAGGGCATAGAGCTTATCTACACCCGTCTGGCCTCTCCGGTCAAGTAGGGTAGAAGTTCCGCTACCTCGCTGAGAGCTAAACGGTTAGCAATTTATCGAAAGAAATTACCCTGAAAATTTGGATAATTGAGATAAAAGCTCTAATTTTGCACCGTATTTAAAGGGTCTCATGTCCGAGTGGTTAGGTACCGGTCTGCAAAACCGTTTACACCAGTTCGAATCTGGTTGAGACCTCCCCGCAATTGACGGCTGCTGATTTTTCGGCAGCCGTTTTTTATTGATACCCGGTTAGGTTGGGACAGCTATTCTCGAGCCGTGATTTGGCGCCCGGGCGAGCACAAACAATCAAGGGGCTGAGTCGCGAATCGGACTCAGCCCCTTGGTATGTAAGCCTTCTGCTCAGGCTGCGGTTTCAATGCCGCCTTCTGCTCAGGCTGCGGTTTTGCCTTGGTTTAGGCAGCGGTTTTTTACATCATGCCGCCCATGCCGCCCATACCGGGAGCGGGCATTGCGGGAGCGGGATTCTCCTCTTTCTTGTCGGCGATCACGCACTCTGTGGTCAGGAACATACCGGCGATGCTGGCTGCGTTCTCCAGAGCCACACGTGTCACCTTGGCGGGATCGATCACACCTGTCTCGAAGAAGTTCTCGAAGGCGCCTGTGCGGGCATTGTAACCGAAGTCGCCTTTGCCCTCCTTGACTTTCTGCACGATGACGGCTCCCTCTACGCCGGCGTTCTCCACGATCTGACGGAGCGGCTCCTCGATGGCGCGGCGTATGATGGCTATACCTGTGTTCTCGTCGTCGTTCTCGCCCTTAAGCTCGTCGAGAGCGTTGAGGCAGCGCATGTAAGCCACACCGCCGCCGGGTACGATACCCTCTTCCACGGCTGCGCGGGTTGCGCTCAGAGCATCGTCCACTCGGTCTTTCTTTTCTTTCATCTCGACCTCCGAGGGCGCGCCGATGTAGAGCACTGCCACACCTCCGGCGAGCTTGGCCAGACGCTCCTGCAGTTTCTCCTTGTCGTAGTTGGAGGTTGTGGTCTCGATCTGAGCCTTGATCTGGTTCACACGGTCGGCGATAGCCTCTTTCTTGCCGGCACCGTTTATGATTGTGGTGTTGTCTTTGTTGACTGATACCTTCTCGGCTGTACCGAGGTCGTTGATTGTGGCCTGGTCCAGACGCATACCCTTCACCTCGCTGATCACTGTGCCGCCGGTGAGGATAGCGATATCCTCGAGCATCTCTTTGCGGCGGTCGCCGAAGCCGGGAGCCTTCACAGCGCATATCTTCAGGGAGCCGCGCAGACGGTTCACAACCAGAGTGGCGAGTGCCTCATTGTCCACATCCTCGCTGACGATGAGCAGACCGCGGCCTGACTGGGCTGTGGCTTCGAGGATGGGGAGGATATCCTTAAGGTTGGAGATCTTCTTGTCGTAGAGCAGGATGTAGGGCGATTCCATTTCGCACTCCATCTTCTCGGTGTTGGTGACGAAGTAAGGCGAGATGTAGCCGCGGTCGAACTGCATGCCTTCCACAGTCTCGACGGTTGTCTCGGTGCCTTTGGCCTCCTCGACGGTGATCACACCCTCTTTCTTCACGCGCTTCATGGCGTCGGCGATCAGTGCGCCGATCTTCTCGTCGTTGTTGGCGGAGATGCGGGCCACATTCTCGATCTTGTCGAAGTCGTCGCCTACCTCAACGCTCTGGGCCTTGATCTCTTCCACGACCTTGCTCACGGCCTTGTCGATGCCGCGCTTCAGGTCCATGGGGTTGGCACCGGCAGCCACGTTCTTCAGACCCACATTCACGATGCTCTGAGCGAGCACGGTGGCTGTGGTTGTGCCGTCGCCGGCCTGGTCGCCTGTCTTGGAAGCAACCTCTTTAACGAGCTGAGCGCCCATGTTCTGGAACGGATCCTCGAGCTCTACCTCGCGGGCCACTGTCACACCGTCCTTGGTGATGTGGGGTGCGCCGAATTTCTTCTCTATGATGACGTTGCGGCCTTTCGGACCGAGGGTTACTTTCACGGCGTCGGCCAGTGCGTCGACACCTTTCTTGAGCTCTTCGCGAGCCTGTATGTTGAATTTGATATCTTTAGCCATGATTCTTTGTAGCTGTTTTGTTCGGTTTTATTGTGATATTTTTACCTTTTGTTTGGACACTGTGCGGGTCTCTCAGCCGAGCACTGCGAGCACGTCGCTCTGGCGCATGATCAGATATTTCTCGCCTTCGAATTCAATCTCTGTGCCGGCATATTTACCGTAGAGAACAGTGTCGCCCTCTTTGAGGACCATCTCTTCGTCCTTGGTGCCGTTGCCGACTGCCAGTACCGTACCTTTAAGAGGTTTCTCTTTTGCTGAATCGGGGATGATGATACCGCCCATGGTCACTTCCTCCGCTGCTGTGGGCTGAATCAGCACGCGGTCTGCTAAAGGTTTGATATTCATTGTATATGGTTTTTAAAATTATATTTCTATCAGTTGCGGCGGCCTGCTTGCTCCGGCACCATTTCGGTCCGCAATTCGCTTCCCGATAGGCTTTCGCTGCGGTGGCGCTACCCGCCTCATAGGAGTTAATAACACAAACTGTGCCAATATTTCCAACAAACCAAGACGCTTCAATGTTTAAGTTTGCCGATTCCGAACGCAAAACGCTCCCCCTCACGCGAAATAAAGCCTCGTCTGCCGCTGAAAATTAGGAATACAAGTGCTATTTTATTAACTTTGCGCTATGGAACTCAAGAAGCTGACCACTCTCGCGCCCCTCGCGGCCCTGCTGCTCTCGGGAACTGCCACACTTCATGCTGACAAATTGTCAGTATCGCTCTCCCGCGCCCTTATGGAGCGCGCCATCGGGCGCGTAGCCCGCTCAGCCGGACAGACTCCCGATGCCGCAAATGGCGTGAAGATGACGCCCGATGCAGAAAATGGCGTGCAGAAGACTCCCGATGCCTCGTCGCATCTGTACAAGGCGCCAAGGGCCTCTGAACTGATCCCGGTAGTGATCAGCTGCGGCGAAGGATTCGATACGGAGGCACTCGGCGATCTCGGTTTCGTGACCGACTTCGCGTCGGGTTCGCGTATCCATGGCCGTATACCGGCTGGGGCTCTCGAGCAGCTCGGCGATATGCCGGGCGTGCTGCATATTGGCGCGCCTCAGCGGGTGTATCCCGCTATGGACTGTGCGCGGGAGTTTTCCGGTATCGACAAGGCCCAGGAAGGCGTGTCGGCTCCCGGTTCGCAGGATCTGATACCTTTCACCGGCAAGGGCGTGGTCATCGGAGTGGTGGATGCCGGCATCGACCCTACGCACATCACATTCATGCCTCAGAAGGAGGGGGAGACATACCGCGTCAGAGAGTATGTGCGTACCTACGGCGCTCTTGAGTCGGACGAGGGCTTCCGCGCCGATGTCTACGATACGGAGCAGGCTATCCTCGCGGCACCGGTGGATGATGCCGTTCGGGGCCACGGCACACATACATCCGGCATTGCGGCCGGTGCTTTCCGAGGCAACCGGTTCTACGGTGTGGCTCCCGATGCTGACCTTGTCATGGTCTCCTTAGGCGGCGATCTTTACAATGACGAAATCGAATACGGCATAACGCGTGCGCTCGACTATGGCGACGCGGTGCGCAAGCCTGTGGCCGTAAACCTCAGTCTCGGTTCCACCTACGGCCTCCACACAGGCGATAACGACATTTCGGATCTGTTGCGTGGACGCGACATGACGGGTCGTGCGGTGGTCTTTTCTGCGGGCAACGACGGCCGCAACCAGTGCTCGCTGCTGCACCGTTTCGACAAGACTAAACCGGACGAGGAGCTGGCCACATTCCTGCTTTACCCTTACGGCGCCATACCTATCGATGCCGAACTGCTCGCATCCTCGGCTACCGGCGAGCCTTTCGATCTGGCTGTCTCCGTGGTCCGCGTCACTCCGGAAGAGTCGCAAGAGGTCTATCGCACCGATTTTCTGAGTGCCGACGAGCTGCTCTCGCTCGACGACGACGAATTCCTGCCGCTCCTTTCCTCGGAGCTGACGTCCCGTTTCCCCGAACTGGCCGACTATTTCACGGCGGAGCTCTATCTTTATCCCGGCAAGGAGGGATCGGCCTATTACACTCAGCTGCTCTACCGGCGGACTATCGATAACCGCAACACGAATCCGTACACTATCGGTGTCGTGATCCGTTCTTCGGCCGGAGCCGAAACGCTTCTGACTGTTCCGGGGGCGCTATATATCCTCGCCAGCCGCGATGTCGAAGGGTATACGCGCGGCAGCGGCGAACAGTCCATCTCCGACAATTGCACGTCGCCTTACGTGGTCAGTGCCGGTGCCTGGAACGCCCGCGACAGCTGGACGACCCTCGACGGGAGTCACGGTCAGGAAGCCGAGAGCGAGCGGCGGACCATAGCTTACTATTCGAGCTACGGTCGGCAGCTGCTCACCGGCGAGCAGTTGCCTCACGTCTGTGCGCCGGGCACGAATGTATGTTCCTCTGTGTCCCAGCCGCGCCGGGCTGAACGCGACATGGCTGTCTACAGCAAAGACGGACGCGATTATTACTGGGTGCTCGACTCGGGCACGTCGATGGCGGCGCCTGTGGTGACGGGCACGATTGCGCTCTGGATGCAGGCCAAGCCGGACCTCACCCGCGACGAGATACTATACCTGATTGACACCACATCCCTTTACGACGAGAAGTGCGCTCTTAGGCCCGAGGCTGCCGGTGCAGGCAAAATCGACGCCTACGAAGGTCTGAAGAAGATATTAACCGAGATGCTGTCGGCTCCGCTGACCGGATCGGATATACCTTCGCAGCTCATGGTGCGCCGTCTGGGTGACCGCAGCTGGGAGTGTGTTGTCCCTGCGGCCGGATCGTCGGGCGTGGCAGAACTTTATTCACTCAGCGGAGAACTCAGACAGCGAATCTCTTTCTCCGGCTCGGTGTTCAGCCTCGACCTTGCGGGTGCGGCTCCGGGTGCTGTACTCCTGCGGGCTGTTACTGACAAAGGCGTATTCACACAAAAAATCATACTAAAATGAAACGGTATTTATCAATAGGAGCCCTCGTAATAGGTACTCTTTTGGTCGCGTCTTCGACTCTCTCTTCTGAAGCTGCTGCTTCCGAGTCTGCCACTCAGACTGAACAGATATTCGAGAGCACAGCCAAGAAACTCAGTAAAAAGAAACCGACTAAGCAAAAGGCTCCTGCCAAAAAGGCCTCAACAACCAACAAGTCTACAGCACCTTCAAAGTCTGTCAATCCGAGCAAAACAACTGCCCCGGCTAAGAACAGCACATACGATAAGGCAGAA
>SFOK01000115.1 GCA_004552395.1 Bacteroidales bacterium
GGTATATGGATCCGCTTTTACTGATCCTACAAAATTGATAGACAGGAGATAGATGCTTATTTTAAGTGTTTGTCCCCTGTATTTTTAGGAGTAAGAGGAGTAAGAGGGTTAGGAGGAATAGGAGGCGAAAGGGGCTATTTTGCGGGTTGGGGAGCTGCATCCCTTTCGGCGGCGACGACGTAAGGCGGTTTCTCCTGATAGTCGAGGTCGAGTCCGGCTTTGTCCATGAGTTTGCGCATCTCGTTTTCGCGGATCAGGCTCATATATTCGGCTTTGGCGTCGAGCTCGTCGCTCTCGGCCCGGCGCAGTTCCTTCTCGAGTGTCTTTATCTCCTGCATCTTCGACTGATTCGAGTAGCGCTGGCTCATGAGCCAGACGAGGGCCACCATGGTGAGCAATATGAGCCAGGCGTTGCGTTTGAAGAAGGCGAGCGAGAGGGCGCGTCCGTCCTTGAATGTATACCAGAAGCCGAGCGCCTTTCTTCGCTGACGTTTCTTCTCTTCGGGTGTGAGAGCGGCGCGGCGGCGCCGGGTATTGCCGACACTCTTCGAGGCGGCGTCCTGTGAGTGTTGTAGTTTCTTGGCCATAAATATCAGCTGTTTTCGGTAAGGAGTTCGGCCACTCTCAGCTTGGCTGAGCGGGCTCGCGGGTTGGCCTCGACCTCTTGGGGCGACGGGGCGATGGCGCCGCGGCTTATATCTTTCCAGGGAGTGAGCGGGCGTCCGAAGAAATCTTTTTCGAGACGTCCTTCGAGGTTGCCTGTCTTTATGAAGTTCTTCACCATACGGTCCTCGAGCGAATGGTATGTGAGCACGGCCAGACGACCGCCGGGCCGGAGCACACGCACAGTCTCGAGCAAGAATCTCTGCAGGGCTTCCGTCTCGCGGTTTACGTGGATGCGGAGGGCCTGGAAGATCTGGGCGAGCTCTTTCTTCTCCTGGCGGGGGTTGACAAGCGGGCTGATAAGCGCCAGAAGCTCTCCGGTGGTCTCTATCGGCTCCGAATCGCGACGGGCAAGGATAGCCTTCACAAACGGTGCCGGGCGCTTTATATCGCCGAAATTGCGGAGCACGGCCGTTAGCTCGTCGGCCGAGGCCGTGTTGATGAACTGAGCAGCCGTGAGCGGTGCTTCGCGGTTCATGCGCATGTCGAGCGGGGCGTCGGAGCGGAAGGAGAAACCGCGCTCCGAGGCGTCGAAATGGTGGAAGCTCACGCCCAGATCGGCCAGTATGCCGTCGACGCGGTCCACGCCGTAGTATCGCAGGAAGTTGCTCAGATATCGGAAATTGCCGAGCACGAATGTGAAGCGCGTGTCGTCGATTCGGTTGGCGAGGGCGTCGCGGTCCTGGTCGAACGAGAAGAGTCGGCCGCCGGGACCGAGTCTCTCCATGATAGCGCGGGAATGGCCGCCTCCGCCGAAAGTGGCGTCCACATAAGTGCCGCCGGGCTTTATGTTCAGCGCTTCCATACACTCCGGAAGCATGGCGGGAATGTGATATACCGGATTATTCATTTGTCTCTTTTTCTTGTTCAGTCTCCGAGCCCTCAGAGGATTCTCCCTCCTCAGCGGGTTCGGTAGCCTCAGTAGTCTCAGAGGATTCCTCGCCTTCTTCAGCAGGCTCGGTTGCCTCAGAGTTCTCACCTTCTTCAGCCTCCTCGGCGGCTTCTTGGACGGCTTCTTCTTGCTCAAGGAGTTCGTCGGGGACGACCTCGCCGGCGCCGGGATTGTCGGGATCGTTGGGTCCTCCGGGCACGTAATTGTCGGGTCCTACGGTCTTCTCCTCGGTGAGCCGCTCTTTCTCGCGGGCTTCAAAGTCGAAATATTCCTCGAAGCTGCGGCCGTTGCGCAGCAGGAGTTTGAAGTTCTCGTCGCTGATCATGATGGGGCGGACCTGAGGCGGCAGCTTCAGGTTGCGGTCACTCTCCATCACTGAGCGGTAATGCTCGAGTTCCTTCATGTTGGAGAACCCTTTGACCACAAGGAGGCCGATGTTGCCGAAGTTCATCGGCTCCAGATCGAAGTCCTTAACCACAAACGATGAGAAATTGTGTCGGGCCACCTCGTAAAGCATCTGATTCGGGTTGACGGAATCGAGCGGGAAAGCGAGCACGAGAAGCTGCGGTTTGTTGGGGTCGAGGTCGAAGTTGAGCGGTGTGCCGTTCTCGTCGAGCTGAGCGCCCTCTTCGCCGTCGGCAATGAGGCGTGTCTCCCAGAGCATGCCGCGCGAGTTGCCGGAACTTTCGGATAGCTTGCGGCCCGAGCGGGCATAGTTGAGCATGGCCGAAGCCGTGGGTGTGATGTCGGTGTCGGGATAGCGGCGGAGGAGTTCCTCGAGGCGCTCCTTGAACTTGTCCTCGTTGCGGTCGGTGACATAGCTCAGGGCGTCGATGAAGATGAACTTGGGCAGGATCTTGGAGAGCGGATAATCCTTCTCCATCTGAGCCGTGAGTGAATGTACGGTTGCGTTGTCGTTGTCGAGATAAGCCGTGTAGGCGCGGTCGTAGATGCTCTCCTGCACCTGATCCATGCGGCGCAGATTGTCGAAGAAATTGGGGTCGCGGAGGGCCTGACCGTAGTTGCTTTCGGGGAAGTCGCTCACTATCAGCTTGCGCCATTTCTCGGCCTCGGAACGCTCGTCGCGGCGCACGGCCATGAGGTACATGTTGTAGTAGACGTCGAGTCGGTAGACATTGTCGGGATAGCGTTCGAGCAGCTCGTTGAACATGCGGCGGGCCTGAGCGAAGTCCTCGAGTTTGTCTTTGAGGATCACGCCCATATTGAAGAGCCCTTCCTGGATTATGTCGTTGCACTGAGCTATCTCGGCGTCGGTGGCGGGGATATCCTTGAGGTAATATTCGGCCTTCGTGGGATCGTTGAGGGCTTCGAGCTGCTCCTTGGTCTGAGTGGAGTCCTGCGGAGCGCCCTGAGCGCCTTCGGCTCCTGTCTCGGAGTCGATCTCCGAGTCAGTCTCCCCTCCCAGACTGAAGGTATTCTTGTTGCGGCGGCGCCAGTTGTCCTCGTTCTTTCGGGAGCCCCAGCGGCGCTGGAACTCGGTGCGGCCGGCGTTTTTGGTCATGGTGTTGTAGAAATACCACGACTTGTCGGTGTTGAGCTGATACTGAGTGGGCGCGTTGGCATTGTTGATCTGGGAGCCTTGTGCGGCGGCGTTGGCGAGCGCCTCTTCGCGTTTGGCGTTCTCCTCCTCCTCCTTGAGCTTCTTGGCGTAGTCGTCGGCGAGTTTCCGGCAGGCCTTGCGCTGGTCTTCCTCACTCATTTTGGAGAGAGTGAGCAGCGAGTCCTGGAGATGGACATTGGCGGCATATTCGGCGAGCTCGTCGAGCACGTCGGAGCGGAGCTTGATCTTCTTATAGTCGGGATACGAATCCGAGAGCTGCGGCACGGCCTCGGAGTAGCAGGGCTGGGCGCCGACATAGTCGCGCTGCAGGAAGAGGAGGTTGCCCAGAGCGAGCTGCGCCAGGGCCTTGTCGATGCCGTTGCGGGTGGATTTCTCTATGGCCGTGCGGTAATTCTTCTCGGCGTTGACCGTGTCGTTGCGCGAGAGGTAGAGGTTGCCTATGGCGTAGTATATCTGGTCGAGGAGCTCGGCGTTGCGGCCGTAGCGGGCCATTGAGCGGAGTGCGTTGACCTCTTTCTTGATGTTGGTGCCGGTGAAGAGCTCCGACTGTTTGATGCGGGCGTTGAACTTGGTGAGGTAGGAAGTGCCGGCGCCGGAGCCAGCCTTGCCGAAGGCCTCGTAGGCAGCCTTGTTGTCCTTCTGCTCGGCGAGGATCTGTCCAAGGAGGAAGTAGAGGCGGTGTTTCTGTGCGCCCGAAGCGTTGCGTGCGGCCATCTCCAGGTAAGGCACGGCTTCCTTCTTGCGGTCGGCGCGGATGAGGTAGTCGGCCTCCACGAAGTCGTAGAAGCGCTGCAGACTCTTGGTCGGGAGTTTGTCCCGGTGGATATGGACGAGGATATTCTCGGCTTCATAGACCCAGTCCATAGCACAGTAAGAGAGGGCCTGCCAGAGCTGAGCCTCGGCCACGATGCGTGGATTCCATTTGTAGTGGCGCTGGATGTAGAGGAAAGTGGAGGCGGCGCCGAGGAAGTCGCCGTTGTAATACTGGGCGCGGGCCATCATGAGCCAGGCGTTGTGGAGGAATGGGTTGAATTCCTCGCGGGCGCGGAAAGCCTTGTCCTTGGGCGAGGAGGATTTCTTTTTCGGTTTCTTGCTGATGGAGTGGAGCTGAATCGCCTTCTGCATCTTCTCAATGGTGCGTTTGAAGTCGCCCGAGGGCTGCGGCCGTTTTTCGTCGGCTCGGGCTTCGGCGGGGTGCATGAGGACCTGTCGGGTGTAGTCGTCCTGATAGTTCTGCTCCATGGCTTTGAGCTGCTCTTTGTAGTGCTCGGAGCCGTTGTAGTAGACGTTGTAGCGGGTGTTGAAGGCCTGCCATTGGCGCGAGAGGGCGGTGTTTCTGTTGGTGCCGCAACCGGTCAGCAGCAGGGCGGGAAGCATAAGCAACGCCACGGCGAGGATCAAGGCGCCGCGCCGTGAGTATCTTCCTGTGGTTTTGCAGATACAATTCAGCATAACTAAGAAACGCTTCCGCGCGCGTGAATATTGCGCCGCCGCATGGAGAAAGGGCTCGTTGCCGTTCCTGGCTCCTGGCGCAGCTCCGGCCGCTACTTCCGTCTCAAAGGTCAGCTCTCCTATGCGGACCTGCGGATAAAACGCGACGGAAGCGGCGGACGGTAGGGGTTGAGGACGGAAATCTGCGGGTTTTGAGGCCAATGTTTTAAGTTAAATAAAGTTAAAAATACCAAAATCGGCAGTGGTTGCAGATAGGTAAAAGCCTGATTTACAGAACAAGAGTTGCGAGATGTGTCGGCTGGAGGCAAAACAACGGCCAAATTTG
>SFOK01000116.1 GCA_004552395.1 Bacteroidales bacterium
GGGTGACTGTATCTACTAAATTGGATGTCCGTGTCCATAGCACACAGCGCATTTAATCCTCTGTGTATAAAGAATATAGCCCCGCCGCAAGGCTTTATGCGATTTTTTTTGTAACTTTGCACCCGTTTTAGGGAGCCGCAGAGGCTCTGCGCCCGCTCCCTCCCGGCCGCCGGAGCTTTTGCTCCATCTCAGGCGGCTTTGTATCCCAACACAGCATCAGTTATGATTCAGGTTAGCAATTTAGGCATACAGTTCGGCAAACGAGTGCTCTTCCAGGATGTGAATTTCACTTTCACCAAGGGTAACTGTTATGGCATCATTGGCGCTAACGGCGCCGGTAAATCAACCCTCATGCGCATTCTCTCGGGTGAGCTGCCCCCTACTCACGGCTCCATCACTCTCGGCCCGGGAGAACGTCTCTCGGTGCTCTCGCAGGACCACTTCGAGTTCGATGAGTGCACTGTCCTCGAGACTGTGCTCCGCGGCCACACTGTCCTCTGGGATATCATGCAGGAGAAGGACGCTATCTACGCCAAGGAGGATTTCTCCGATGCCGACGGCATACGCGCTGCCGAGCTCGAGGAGAAGTTCGCCGAGCTTGAGGGCTGGAACGCTGAGAGCGACGCCGCAGCTCTTCTCTCGGGCCTCGGCATCAGGGAGGACCGCCACTCCATGCTCATGAAGGATGTGAGCGCCAACGAGAAGGTACGTGTGCTGCTCGCCAAAGCGCTCTTCGGCAACCCCGACAACCTGCTCCTCGATGAGCCGACCAACGACCTCGACCTCGACACTGTGGCCTGGCTTGAAAATTACCTCGCAAACTTTGAAAATACGGTGCTTGTGGTCAGCCACGACCGCCACTTCCTCGACGCGGTGAGCACACATACGCTCGATATCGACTACAACAAGGTGACGCTCTTCGCCGGAAACTACAGCTTCTGGTACCAGTCGTCGCAGCTCGCTCTGCGCCAGCAGCAGCAGGCCAACAAGAAGGCGGAGGAGAAGCGCAAGGAGCTGCTGGAGTTCATACAGCGTTTCTCGGCCAATGTGGCCAAGTCGAAACAGACCACCTCGCGCAAGAAGATGCTCGAGAAGCTCAACATTGAGGAGATTCAGCCGTCGTCGCGCCGCTATCCGGGCATCATCTTCACTCCCTGCCGCGAGGTCGGCAACAAGATCCTGGAGGTGAAGGGCCTCGAGGCTTCGGTCGACGGCAAAGTGCTCTTCAGCGACGTCAATTTCCAGATTGAGAAGGGAGACAAGGTCGCTTTCCTCTCGCGCGACCCCAGAGCCATGACGGCTTTCTTCGAGATAATAATGGGCAAACGCAAGCCTGACAAGGGCGAGTTCGCCTGGGGACAGACCATCACAAGCGCTTACCTGCCGCTCGACAACAGCTCGTTTTTCAACACAGACCTCAACCTCGTGGACTGGCTCTGCCAGTTCTCGTCGGACTCGTCGGAGATCTATCTGAAAGGTTTCCTGGGCAAGATGCTCTTCTCGGGCGAGGAGGTGCTCAAGAAGGCTTCAGTGCTCTCGGGCGGCGAGAAGATCCGCTGCATGATAGCACGCATGATGCTCACCGACGCCAATACGCTCGTGCTCGACTCCCCCACCAACCATCTCGACCTGGAGTCGATTCAGGCATTCAACAACACGCTGCAGGCTTTCAAGGGTATTATCCTGATGTCGAGCCACGACCACGAGTTCATACAGACGGTCTGCAACCGCATCATAGAGCTTACACCCAACGGTGTCATCGACAAGATGGAGGAGTACGACGACTATATCACCGACGACCGTGTGGCCGCAGCCCGCGAGCGTCTCTACCCGGCTGCGACGGAGTAAAGGGAGCTGCAGTCGAACGTCTCTACCACGCCCCGACGGAGTAAAGGCCTCCGGTGCAAGATAGAAAACCTTTTAAACAATATATGCTGACATGGTAAAACACATTGTGACTTTCAAACTCAAAGGAACAGAGGAGCAGCGCCGCAAAGCCGCTTCCGATTTCCGCGACGCGCTGATGGCTCTCCCCTCTCAGATCGAAGTGCTCAAATCTATCGAGGTAGGCCTCAACGAGAACCTGGCCGAAGATTGGGATGTGGTGCTCACGGCTGTGGTCCCGACTATGGCCGATGTGGAGAAGTATGCCAAACATCCGGCTCATGTGGCCGCTGCCGCTATCGTGGCCCCTCTCAAGGAGTCCCGCGCTTGCGTCGACTATAATTTCTGATCTACAGGGCGGTAGCGTCTCTCCGGCCGCCGCAGACCTTTGCCGACGCCCACGCCCGGTTCTCAACCTCATGTTCCACTTAACTCTCCGATACCCACATGAAAGTACTTTTGATCAACGGCAGTCCGCATAAGGACGGCAACACACATCTCGCCCTCGAAGAGGTGAGCCGCACTCTCGCAGCCGACGGCATCGACTCCGAAATTTTCTGGATCGGCAATAAAGCGGTGCAGGGCTGTATCGGCTGCTACACTTGCGTCAAGACAGGTATATGCGTCTTCAAAGACGAGCTCTATCTCATTCTGCGCCGGAAACTTGAGGAAGCCGACGGTATCATCATAGGCTCTCCGGTCTATTACGCCGGACCGGCCGGTTCGCTCTGCGCTATTCTTGACCGTCTGTTCTATTCGAGCAGCAAGTTCGCCATATATAAGCCGGCTGCGGCTGTGTGCGTCTGCCGTCGCGGCGGAGCAGCTGCCGCCTTCGACAGGCTCAACAAATACTTCACCATCCTGCGTATGCCGGTTGTCTCCTCGCAGTACTGGAACATGGTGTTCGGCCGCAATCCCGGCGAGGCTGCCAAAGACCGCGAAGGCTTGCAGACCATGCGCACGCTCGGCCATAACATGGCCTGGATGCTCAAGTCGCTCCAGGGTCAGCAGCATCCCGAGCCCGAGCCCTTCGACCCCATGAACTTCATCCGCGAAGATTGCTGACCCTCGCCCCCCAAGCGAAACAATTCCCTGACAGAGTTCCCACGAACCCCTCATAAGTAATTCCGCTGCATTCCGCAGGCGGAATTTTTTTGCACCGGAGGACCTTCAGTTCCTTGATTCGGAACCCGCTGAAAAAGCGCAGGCCCCCGGAGGAAGTCCGGGAGCCTGCTAAAGGAAAGTTACTGAATTTCTATTTATCAGATGACGCCCTGAGCCATCATAGCGTCGGCTACCTTCATGAAACCGGCGATGTTGGCACCCTTCATGTAGTTGATATAGCCGTCGGCCTGTGTGCCGTACTTCACGCAGTTGGCATGGATGGACTCCATGATCTGGTGGAGCTTGTCGTCAACCTCTTTGGCTGTCCACATCAGGTGCTCTGCATCCTGTGTCATCTCAAGACCGGATACTGCCACACCGCCTGCATTCACGGCCTTGCCGGGAGCGTAGGGCACGCGGGCTGCGATGAAAGCATCGATAGCCTCGGGTGTGCAACCCATGTTGGAAACCTCGGCGCACAGTGTCACGCCGTTAGCGATAAGCTGCTTGGCATCCTCGCCGCCGAGCTCGTTCTGTGTGGCACACGGAAGAGCCACATCCACTTTCTGCTCCCAGGGCTTGCGGCCTGCGAAGAATGTGGAACCGGGGAATTTGTCGGCATAAGGAGCTACTACATCGTTGCCGGAAGCACGGAGTTCGAGCATATAAGCTATCTTCTCTGCATCCAGACCGGCGGGATCGTAGATGTAACCGTCAGGACCGGAGATGGTCACAACCTTGGCACCGAGCTCTGTAGCCTTTGTAGCTGCGCCCCAAGCCACGTTACCGAAGCCGGAGATAGCCACTGTCTTGCCCTTGATGTCGGTGTGCAGGTCCTTGTTCAGCAGATTCTCTACGAAATAGAGAGCGCCGAAACCTGTAGCCTCCGGACGGATCAGTGAACCGCCGAAGCTCAGACCCTTGCCTGTGAATGTGCCTGTGTTCTCGCGGGCGAGTTTCTTGTACATACCGTACATGTAGCCTACTTCGCGGCCGCCTACGCCTATATCACCGGCGGGTACGTCACGGTCGGGACCGAGGTTGCGCCAAAGCTCGAGTATGAAGGCCTGGCAGAAACGCATGATCTCAGCGTCGCTCTTACCGCGGGGTGAGAAGTCGCTGCCGCCCTTGCCGCCGCCCATAGGCAGTGTGGTGAGCGCATTCTTGAATGTCTGCTCGAAACCGAGGAACTTGAGGATCGAAAGGTTCACGGATGCGTGGAAACGGATACCTCCCTTGTAGGGGCCGATAGCGTTGTTGAACTGTACGCGGTAACCGATATTGTTCTGGATTTCGCCCTTGTCGTCTACCCATGTCACACGGAATGTGAAGATACGGTCGGGCTCTACCATACGCTCTATGATGCGAGCTTTCTCATATTCAGGATGCTGATTGTAAACTTCCTCTACTGAAAGGAGGACTTCTCTTACAGCCTGGAGATACTCTTTTTCACCGGGATGCTTGGCCTCGAGGTCGGCCATGATTTTTTCGATGTTCATGATCCTATTATAGATTTAATGGTTAATGTGTTTCTGATCTAAGACCTTGTTCCTTAACGCCTGTTAAAAGCAGGGGTCGCAAGCTTGCGTCAGGTGCGGTCGGCAGACGAAGGAGCATACTGACGTATGCGACTGGGTCTGACGGCCGAAGATGGCGTGAGATTGCGGGACGAAGGTAACTTCATCCTTGATCCTGCTTTGCTTCGTTAACATTTGCGTCGACGGGAACATCCGGCCTTTTATTATTAAATTGTTTAAAAAATTCTTCTTCATTTGCCGCCACCTTGCCGGTGCTTTTCGCCAAGTCTCATCAGTTGCATAGCCCGCTATGCTCCTTCTTCAACTTGCAAAAATCCCTCGG
>SFOK01000117.1 GCA_004552395.1 Bacteroidales bacterium
ATTTTCCTGTGTGAAGACGGGGATATGTGAAGCTCAGGACTTCACTCTTGGGGGAGAAATTTTTTCGTGCGGAGCACATTTTTTTAACATTCTTTAGTAAAAAAGAATGCAAGTGTTTGTACTCGATTTGTTCTCACTTGGTTCGGACTTGTCCGAGACTTGTCCGACCTTGAAACTCAAAACGCTGATAACCGATTGATTATCAGCGTTTTAACTCGTTTTTAGCGGAGAGGACGAGATTCGAACTCGTGGTAGGATTACTCCTACGGCAGTTTAGCAAACTGCTGGTTTCAGCCACTCACCCACCTCTCCGGATGTTCTTAGCGGTTTTGCGACTGCAAAGTTAATGCCTCTTTCCGACATTTGCAAATTTCCCGCCCCTTTTTTCTCTGTTCAAGAATTTTTTTTGTAACTTCGCTCTGTTGTAAACCCCGCGGTGAGTCCTCTGCCAGGCCGTAGGAGAGGTCTCTGTGCCTTCCTCCCGGGTCGCTGCTATCGCTATTCTCACCGCTGCTATCGCTATTCTCACTGCATCTCTTGTACTGCTATGGATGAACCCCGCCTTTTCCTGCTCGATGCTTATGCGCTGATTTTCCGCGCTTACTATGCCCTGATCCGTGTGCCGCGCGTCACATCGGAGGGTATCAATACTTCGGCTATCTTCGGATTTGTGAACACTCTGGAGGAGCTTCTGCGCAAGGAGAATCCTTCGCACATTGCGGTGTGTTTCGACCCTTCGGGGCCGACGTTCCGTCACGAGGCTTACAAGGAGTACAAGGGGGAGCGCGACGCCACGCCGGAGGATATCCGCATAGCTATTCCGTATATCAAGCGGATCATTGAGGCTTACGGTATTCCGGTTATGGAGGTGGCGGGTTTCGAGGCTGACGATGTGATCGGCACGTTGGCCACGGAGGCGGAGAAGAGGGGTTTCCTCACTTATATGATGACGCCTGACAAGGATTTCGGTCAGCTTGTCACCGACCGTATCCTACAGTATAAGCCGGCTTATCGCGGAGACGACGCGGAGATTCGCGGGCCGAAGGAGGTCTGCGAGCGTTACGGTATTCAGTCGCCCTCGCAGGTCATAGACCTTCTCGCGCTAATGGGCGACAAGGTCGACAATATACCGGGCTGTCCGGGTGTGGGCGAGAAGACGGCCTCCAGGCTGATAGGGGAATTCGGGAGTGTGGAGGAGCTCATTGAGCGTGCCGACACACTCAAGGGTGCGCTCCGCAAGAGGGTGGAGGAGAATGCCGAGCAGATCGTGTTCTCCAAGTTCCTGGCCACGATCCGCACCGACGTGCCTGTGGAGTTCGACCCGGAGAAGCTGCGCCGCGAGGGGGAAGATACCCAGCGGCTGTTTGCCGTATTCAACGAGCTGGAGTTCAAGAACCTGCAAGACCGTGTGTCGAAACGTATAGCAGCTCAGAGAGGCGAAACATCTGATGCTCAGATTGTTGAGGTGTCATCAGTTCCGAAGGGTCCGGTGCAAGGGTCGCTGTTTGATGACGACGGCGAGGCCGCGCAACCTCTGCCCGCAGCTCCGCGCCGTTCTATGGATCAGGAGAAGACGGACTATTCCGTGGTGACCACTTTGCCGCAGACCGATGAGCTGCTTGCCTCAATACCGAGCGGAGCTTGCGTCGGTTTCTATGCCGTGGCGCCCGACGAAAGCGACTTCAACGCCAGGGTCTTGGGTCTCGCTGTGGCAGTCGGGCCCCGCAAGGCCGTGTATATCCCGGCATCGGCGCCGGAGGTGTGTACGCTTGTGGCCTCGACGCTCTTAGGGCGCGGCGACATCACGCTGGTGAGTCCCGACATGAAGCACGACCAGATAGCCCTGCGCAACTTCGCCGTGGGTCGCGGAGAGGAGGCGCCGGCCTTTCCCGAGCGTTTCTTCGACACTTCGATAGCGCACTATCTGCTGCAGCCCGATCTGCGTCACGATCTGCCCACTTTGGCCGGCAGCTACCTGAACATCACCGTGGAGTCGCTCGAGGATCTCGCCGGGGGCAAAACGAACCTCGCGGCGCGTGTGGCCGCGCTTCCCGAAGAGAGGCTCCGCGACCATGCCTGCCGTTTCGCCGACCTTGCCCTGCGTCTGCGCGAGCCGCTGCGGCGCGAGCTCGAGGCCGAGGGCCTCAGCAAGCTCTACTCCGACATGGAGCTGCCTCTCGTGCCTATTCTGGCGTCCATGGAGGTAGAGGGCGTGCGAGTGGATATAAAGGCGCTGGCCGAGATACGCCGTCAGCTCGAAGGGATGATGGCCGACGCCGAACGGCATTGCTGGGAACTTGCCGGCGAGGAGTTCAATGTCGGTTCTCCGGCGCGTGTCGGTGAGATCCTTTTCGATAAGCTCAAGCTCGATCCAAAGGCCAAAAAGACCAAGACAGGCAAATATTCCACCTCAGAGGAGGTGCTCGACAAGCTCTCCGGCGAGAATCCCATCATTGACGAGATACTGCGTTACCGGCAGCTGAAGAAGCTCATCAACACATACCTCGTGGCTCTTCCCGAAGCCGTGAATCCCGCCACCGGTAAGATACACACCACTTACAATCAGACCGTTACGGCCACCGGACGCATATCATCATCAAATCCCAACATGCAGAATATCCCTGTGCGCCAGGGACTTGGCCGCGAGATACGCCGCGCTTTCATACCCGATCCCGGGCATCTTTTCCTCTCGGCCGATTATTCGCAGATCGAGCTCAGACTTGTGGCCGATTTCGCCAAGGATCCAGTCATGGTGAAGGCCTTCAACGACGGCACCGACATACATGCCGCCACAGCCGCCAAGATATATCACCGCGAGCTGGGCGACGTCACGCCCGACGAACGCCGCAAGGCCAAGACAGCGAATTTCGGAATACTCTACGGCATCTCGGCCTTCGGACTGGCCAACCGGCTGCATATCCCGCGCGCCGAAGCCAAAGAGCTGATCGACAACTATTTCAACACGTTCCCGACGATACGGCAGTATATGGCCGACAGCATAAGCAACGCGCAGGAACAGGGCTTTGTCACCACGATACACGGGCGCCGGCGCCTCCTTCCCGACATCAAATCGCGCAATCCGGTGGTCCGCGGCTACGCCGAGCGCAACGCCATCAACGCGCCTATCCAAGGTTCGGCAGCCGACATCATTAAGATAGCCATGATCAGGATATTTGCCGAGATGAGGGAGCGCGGCCTGCGCAGCAAGATGATCATGCAGGTGCACGATGAGTTGAATTTCGATGTGGTGCCCGAGGAAGCCGCCGAGCTTCGGGAGCTTGTGACCCGTTGCATGCAGGAATCGTACCGGGGAGGCATCACACTGACAGCCGGTTCAGGCATCGCCTCCAACTGGCTCGAAGCGCATTGATACTCGGCCGACAACATATTCGAAGGGCACGAACCGGACTCACGAGCCGTGCGTTCCTACATCAATATACTGATTACCAACGGACTGATGGCGCGGACGCGAAATATTACGCCCCTACAGGCGGGAATGTTTGTTATCAGCACAAGATTGCGTAGGATGAGGGTTTTGGCAAGATATGCAAGTTTTGAAAGCCCTAATTTGGCAAGTTTTGCAGTTTTTGATACCCGCGATTTGTACGAGTTATACAGTTTTTGGGCTATACAGGAGCGGATTTCAGCGATCCGGCGAGCGGATTTCAGCGATCCGAGGGGTGGGTGAGGAAGCGGTAGACGAGGCGGGAGATGTCGGCGATGAGCCGTTCGGTCTCGGCGGGGGAGTAGCCGCTGTCCTCTATGAAGACGGCGATGGCGTAGGAGCGTCCGTCGGGCAGACGCACATATCCGGCATCGTTCACCGCCTGCAGCCGACCGTTGGGCATCACGTCGCCTGTTCCGGTCTTGTGGCCGATCACAATGTCCTGTTCCGCGAAGGGGGCGGCGAGGCGGTTGCGGCCTGTCTCGCACTGCTCGAGTTTGGCACGCAGAGGTGCGTATTCAGGTTCGTCGGCCAGCAGTGAGTCGAAGAGGAGGAAGAGCTTAGCCATATCCTCCGGCGTGGAGCTGTTGGCGGTGCAGCGGGCCGTGTCGCGGTGCATGTCGTCCTCGTTCCATATCACGTGAATGTCCTGATAACCAAGCTCCTTCATGAGGTTGCCCACAGCCTCCGGGCCACTGACGAAGCGCATGAGAATATCGGCCGCATTGTTGTCGCTCTGCCGCAGCGAGTAGTCCAGAAGCTCGTCGATGCTGATCTTCTCCGGCACGCAACCGGCATAACGATCGCGCATCGGGCTGTAGGTGTCGGGCCTCAGGTCGCCGGCGCCGAGCGGTATGGAGTCGGCGTAGGAGCCGCCGGTCTCCTGCAGGTGTGTAGCCACAGCCAGGGCCAACGGAAACTTCATCACGCTCATCATTGGGAACGGGCGGCGGATATCGGTGCCAGCGATCTCCGCTTGCGACAGAGCCACAGCGACTCCGATGCGGGCGTCCTTACCCACTGCGAAACGGGCCAGAGAGTCGCTCAGTGCCTCCAGGTCAGTCTCGGGCGCCGGTTCGGGCTCGTAAGGGACCGGGTCAGGAGCGGGAGAGGCTGCTGAGACAGCCGCCGGAGAGGCTGCAGCGCAGAGAGTGAAAATGCAGCATATAGCCGCTGCGAAAATACGGAGTGAGCGCATGTCGGGGCCTGTTTTATGAGTTTTATTTTAGTAGATGACAAAAATTAATTTTTGTCAGTTATATGATTGATTTTTAATTAGTTATTACTTGTAAAAGTCCCTGAAAATTAGTAACTTTAAAGA
>SFOK01000118.1 GCA_004552395.1 Bacteroidales bacterium
TGACTTTCTTTACATCTTTGATGCCATACTTGGCGAGATCCAAATTTGCCATATCGGGAATAATATAATTTTGAGATAAATTGAATTGCGTAAGTCTGCCTATTACTTAACAAACGTATTGCTTTATAAGTTCTTAGGCTTTCGATATTTTGTGCGCGGCCGTTTGGCCGTACTGAGCTTGTCTTTAAATCGACTGCAAAATTAACAATTTATTTTCACTCCGCGAGACAAATTACTGAAAAATTTCTTTATTTCCCCTGAATTACACTCCAAAGGGCGCTTGACGGCTGCCGGCTTCCCCGCCGAGACCGCTGCTGAAACACCTGTCTCAGTCAGTCAGTGGGCTGCGCCCGGCTCACTTGCTCATGGTGAAGCGGCGCGTTGCCAGACGGTTGCCGTCGCAGAATATCTCCACAGTGTATTCGCCCTTGGTCAGCGAAGTGGTCACATCCCAATAGACGGATACCGGCGTCTCGTCGTTGTTGTATTCGATGGTGCGTTTGGCCGTGTACGGTATCGAAGCCCCGTCGAAATGGAACGACCCGTTGCCCGGGAGCAGAGTCCCCTCCGGACTTTTGATACGCACATAGACCTCCTTGTTGCCCGGCGCCGCAGTGTTGTTAGGCGTGATGGTGAAGCTCACACCGAGCTGCTTGGCCTTGGCGATCTTCTTCTCCTTGCCCCCTTTCTTATTGTAAGCGCTGAAGCTGACGCCGGTCACCGACAGTCGTTCGGCCACAGCCACCTTCTCCTGCAGCTGCTCATTGTGCGCGCGGGTGGCGCCCACCTGAGTGGTGAGTTCTGAGTTGCGGGCCGTCAGTTCGGTGTTCTTCTGCACCTCGGCCTCATATTTGGCGTTCAGGTCGGTGAGCTGCTGGAGCAGGTCGCGGGCTATCCCTTTGAGAGTGGCGATCTCGTTTTCGAGCTCCTTGATCTTGGCGTCGCGTTTCTGAAGCTCCGCCTTGTCGGCCGAACGGTTGCTCTTGAGCTGCCGTATCTCGGCCATGAGCCCTTCGATCTGGTTGCGGGCGGCGTTGTATTTGTCGAGAAGCTGCTGCTGGTCGCTCGAGAGGTTCTGCGGGTTGACCTCCGAATAGTTCGGAAGCGAGTCGATGGAGGCGGCGAGCTGATCGAGACGGAGCTGATCGTTGACCATCTGCAGTGAGTCGAGCTGCTGCTGCATCTCGTCGCGGTCCTGACTGTCTCCGGTGCCATCTTTCTTACACGACTGGGCGGCGAGGGCCAAAGCGGCCAAAGCAGCCATATATGCGAAGCGTATTTTTCTGTTCATCTAAGAGCTCTCTTTTTTAAACGTTGATGTTGCCGCAAAATTACTAAATTTTCCCCACAAAAAGAAAAAACCGACACATGCGTGAGCATGCATCGGTTATAATGCTTAAATTCTCTCGTGTAGAATTACTTAGTGGGATCAACAGCCACAGTATCAGCGGGAGCAACAGTGTTAGTATCTCCTTTAACCTCCTCTACTACAGTCTCCTCAGCGGCAGCAACGTTTGTCTCCTCAGTAGCAGCGGGAGCAGCAGCGTTTGACCCAGAATCTTTGTTGTTAGCTTTGTTGCAAGCTACGAGAGCTACAGAAGCGAGAATAGCGAGAGAAAAAATAACTTTCTTCATTGTTGTAAGAATTTAAAATGAAACAAAAATTTTTGCTATCAAAAACGCTGCAAAGGTAAAGCGGAATTTTTTCGCCTCCAAATTTTTCGGGAAGAAAAAGCGTTTTTTCCGTAAAATTTAACAATTCACCCTCTCTGTCTAAATAAAATTAACACTTCGGGAGCCCGATTGACGATTCGGGGCCGGTTTTTACGCTTCTCCGCTACATCGTAAGCTCTAAAATCACCGGATCGGAGCGCAGCAGGCTTTTCTCGGTGAGGCTCACGGACTCGCCGTTCAGCTGCAGCAGACCGTCGGCGGCCGCGGGTCGGACGGCTTTCAGCAGACGCCGCAGCGACTCCTCGCCGAAACGATCGCGGAATGCCGGCAGAGGGATACCCTCGCGTGTGCGCATGCGGCACATGATAAACTCGTCGCGCAGCTCCTCCTCGCCCAGATACTCCTCCTCGCGGACAGAAGCAGCGGCAGCGCAGTCAAAGGCGTTCTCACCTGGGCAAGTGTTCCCGACCTCATTCCCTCCTCTTTCACCGGAGGCGAAGACGGCATTATACGCCCGCAGATCGGGCAGGTTGGCGCGCCGGCGCCGCAGACCGTCGTAGGAATGAGCCGCCGGACCCAGACCCAAGTACGGCTCGCCACTCCAGTATGAGCTGTTGTGGCGCGACCGGAAACCGGGCAGTGCGAAGTTCGATATCTCGTAATGCTCGTAGCCGGCGGAGCGGAGTGCCGCGACGAGATAGAGGTACATGGCCTCGCTCTCCTCCTCGGGAATCAGGCTGAGCCGTTTCTGCCGAAGCATCACACTCAACGGCGTCCCATCCTCAACCATCAGCGCGTAAGCCGAGATATGCTGTGGCCGCAGTGCTATGGCCTCGGCCACACTCTCGCACCATTGACGCCGCGTCTGGCCGGGAAGGCCGAATATCAGGTCGATGCTCAGGTTGCCGCTCCGGGCCAGGACGGCACATGCCTCGCGGGCCTGCGCGGCGGTGTGGCGGCGCCCGATCAGACGCAGTTCAGCGTCGCTGAAGGACTGCACACCCATGCTGAAACGATTGAAGCCCAGCTTGCGCCAGGCATCGAAACGTTCTTGGGTCACATCATCGGGGTTTACCTCTATGGTCCTTTCCGCGCCGGGTGCGAAGCTCACTCCGGGCAATGTCAGGAGTGCGCCGAGCTCCTCAGCGGGCATAAGCGACGGTGTGCCGCCGCCCAGATAGAGTGTCTCGCAGGGCCGTGCATACTCCCCGGTGGTCAGGAAACCGTCGCGGGAGGCGCAGGCGAGCTCACGCAGCAGGCCGCGGCGCAGTGCGCTCCAGTCAGCCCGTCGCGCGCCTTCGGAGTAGAAGTCGCAGTAGATGCACTTGCGGGAGCAGTAGGGCAGGTGTATGTAGAGATGGCGCATCGGGCCGCTGAGGTCAGAGCTCCTCGTCGGGGTCGGATGCCGAGGGGAAGTCGGGGTTGCGCATGAAGTCGGCGTCGGCCTCGTCGAACGGCGAGAAGCGGTCTATGAGGTCGGAGCGCAGGTTGGCCATCTCGATAGCCGCTGCAGCCGCTTCGGCGCCCTTGTTGCCAAGGCGTCCGCCGGCGCGGTCGAGCGCCTGCTGCTCGTTGTCGACGGTCAGCACACCGAAGATCACCGGAGCGCGGTCCTCGGTGTTGAGTGTGGTGATGCCCTGTGTCACCGAGCTGCACACATAGTCGAAATGCGGTGTCTCGCCGCGGATCACACATCCGATCACTATCACTGCGTCGGGCGAATGGAAATCGAGCGCCATGTTGGCTCCGTAGGTGAGCTCAACTGTGCCGGGCACACGGATCACACGTATATTCCCTTCCTTCACTCCGGCGCTCTTCAGTGTGTCGGTGGCGCCTTTAAGAAGCGCGTCGGTGATATGCGAGTTCCAGCGGGCTGCTACTATGGCGCACACGAACGATTCCGGCTGGCGCAGTTCCGGCACCTCGAAGGCGCCGCGCTCGCTGTTGATGACTGTTGACATAATTGCTATTCTCTATTGCTATTCTCTTCTTTTGGATAGATGATTATTTGCTGTTCTTGGCGCTGACGGCGCGGCTGGCCCTTACCGCCACTTCGTCCACACCCGGCTCGCCTTTCTTCCGCTCCGAGCCCCGCGGATGCGACAGGCGGTGCAGGAACGCTTTCCAGCGCGGTTCCTGCTCCACATCGGACTGTATCACCTCGAGAAGCGCCAGAATATCCTCCTCGAGCTCTATGGTCTCCAGTGCTATGGCGTGGGGAAGTATGGCGTTTAGCAGGCGCACGGCCCTGGGGCGCATGGCGCGTATCCGCATCATGATCTCGGCCATCTCGATGGTCATCTTCACCTCCTTGCGGGTCACTTTCCCGCTGCGGCGCTTCGAGTATTTGATCGCCTCGGCGTAGAATTTGAGCGCCGAGCGGTATTCGCCGGTGGCGGTGAGAAGCTGCGCCGTCTTGCGCAGTGAGTCAACCAGACGGTCGGTGGCGGCGCTCACTCCGGAGTTCACCTTCGAGAGCAGCTGATAGGTGACGGCCTGCTGCTTGGCCAGCACATCGAGTGTCTTGCGGCGCGAACGCAGTATCTTGGTGCTCAGCTCCATGGCCAGTATGTGGAACGGTCCGAACCGCTCCTCGTCCCTGGCTATCAGTCGCGAAAGGACCTTGAAGAGGGTCTCCAGATGGCGCTCGGCCTGCTTGAAATCCTTGTTGGCATAATGAATCTGAGCGAGATCGAACAGAAGGGCCACGAGCATGGCGCCGAACTCTTCGCTCTCAAAGTCGGAGAAGGTGCGCAGAAGCCGCAGACCCTCCACTGTGCGCTCGAAGGCATCGGCATAGCGTTCCTCCTCGAGCAGGCGCAGCGCCGTCTTTCGTGTCGATTCCACTTCCCGGAGTATTTCACTGTCCTTGCTGTGCTTCTCCAGTTTGTCGAGCCGGAGTTTTAACTCTAAATTCATCATGGCTTATAGTGTGGTGGTTGTTGGTTGTTGATGTTGTTCTTGAGAGCCCGTTGCACAAAATTTGTTAACGTCAGGGTCGCAGCAGTGCGTCAGATTCGGTGCTGTGAGCGATTGAGCATAGCGGGCTATGTGATTGAGCCA
>SFOK01000119.1 GCA_004552395.1 Bacteroidales bacterium
CCGTGTAGCCGAATTTCTCGTCGAGCACCTTAAAAGGCGCAGAGCTGCCGAAACGGGAAAGACCGTAGACATACGATTTGCAGCCCATGATGGGGAGCAGAGTGGAGGGTATGCCGGCGGTGAGACCGAACTGCGGCACACCGGCGGGGAGCACGCTCCCGCGGTACTCGGCGCTCTGGTCCATGAAGAGACCAATTGACGGCACGGAGACTACTTTCAGATTGTAACCCTCCTTCTTGAGACGCTCGGCGCAGGCCACAAGGAGCGATACTTCGCTGCCGTTGGCCACGAGCACCGCATCGGGATGCTCGGCATCTACGACTGTGTAGCCGCCGCGCTTGCATCCCTCGTAAGCTCGCCGCACACTGTCGCCGGGAAGGTCGGTGACGTTCTGGCGCGTGAAGATGAGCACAGTCGGCGCTCCGGTGTTCTCCATGGCGAGTCGCCAGCAGGCCACTGTCTCGTATGCGTCGGCCGGGCGGAACACTGTCAGCGACGGGCGCCCGTCGGAGTTGCGTATCTCCTCGAGCAGACGTATCTGGGCTTCCTGCTCCACGGGCTGATGCGTGGGGCCGTCCTCGCCTACTCGGAACGAGTCGTGAGAGAAGAAGTATTTCACGGGGAGCTCCATGAGGGCGCTCATGCGAATGGCGGGCTTCATATAGTCGGAGAAGACGAAGAAGGTTGCACACGCGGCTATGAGTCCGCCGTGGAGTGCTATACCGTTCATTATCGAAGCCATGGTGAGCTCCGCCACACCTGCGTGGAGGAAGTGGCCGCTGAAATCGCCGGCCTTCATGGCGTGGGTATGCTTTAGGAATCCGTCGCTCTTGTCGGAGTTGGCAAGGTCGGCGCTGGATACTATCATGTTGTGCAGCTTCTCGCTAAGGGCAGTCAGCACGGCCGAGGAGGCGGCGCGTGTGGCGGAGTCTGCTTTCAGAGGGATCGCCTCCCAGTCGATATGGGGGAGCTTGCCGTCGAGATAGCTCTGCAGCTCGGCGGCGAGAGCCGGATTGGCCTCGGCCCAGCGGCGCTCCTGCTCATGGCGCTCGGCTGCCATCTTCTTGAGCTCCTCGCGACGTTTCGCGTATATCTCAGCCACATCGGGCCATATCTGCCACGGATTCTCGGGGTCACCGCCGAGATGACGTATCGTAGCCGGCACATCCACGCCTGCTTTGCTGAGCGGCTGACCGTGGGTGGAGATCCATCCCTCGCAGCTGCTGCCGTCGGGAGCCACGCATCCCTTGGCCATGGTGGTATGGCCTATGATGAGTGTGGGGCGCTCTTTCTCGTTGATCGCTGTCTCCAGGGCTGCCGAAAGGGACTCGGGGTCGGTACCGTCGGCTTCGAGCACATTCCATCCCCAGGCGCGGTATTTGGCGGCCGTGTCTTCACCGGTCACATCGTCGACCATGGTGGAGAGCTGCACCTCATTGGAGTCATAGAACATGATCAGGTTGGAGAGTTTGAGGTAGCCTGCTATGCGGCCGGCGCCTTGCGAGATCTCTTCCTGGATTCCGCCGTCGCTTATGAAGGCGTAGGTCTTGTGGCTGACCACTTCGCCGAACTGCGCTGCAAGCACACGCTCGCCGATCGCGCAGCCTACGGCCATCACATGGCCCTGACCGAGCGGTCCGCTGCCGTTTTCTATGCCGTGCTCGGGGTCGAGCTCGGGGTGTCCGGTGGTGATGCTGCCCCACTGACGGAACTGCTGCAGCTCCTCGAGCGTGTAGAAGCCCGAAAGCGCGAGCACACTGTAGAGCATCGGCGACATGTGGCCGGGGTCGAGGAAGAATCGGTCGCGGGCTATCCAGCGGGGATTCTCCGGGTCGTAGTTAAGATACTTGGCATAGAGCACATTGGCGAAGTCTGCTCCGCCCATTGCGCCGCCGGGATGTCCCGATTTAGCTTTTTCAACCATTGAGGCGATAAGGACGCGCATGTTGTCTGCGCCGCGTGTAAGTGCTTTAGAATCCATAGGTAAGTGCTTTATTATGGCTTTAATTTAAAGGTTCACAACCTTTTGCGAAGAGACCCGGGGTCTGCCCGGCCTTCGGAGAGAGGTATTTCGCCGGGGAAGATCCGGCCTTCGGAGAGAGGTATTTCGCCGGGGAAGATCCGGCCTTCGGAGAGAGGTGTTTCGCCGGTGGTAGCCCGGCTTGCGGAGCGGTCTCCGTCGTGGTCCTGACCGGGGGAATCACTCCCCGGAGAGGTTTATCAGTCAGCGGGTTGTCGCGGCGGAGAGAAGGGAAGTCTTCCGTTCCGCAGAGCGGTTACCGGCTGAAAGGGATTGCAGAGCGCCCGGTCACATAGGACCGGGCACCCGCGATAGGGATCAGACAGCGTCCTGTACTTTGTCGTCGACAGGGATATCCTTGTTCACATTCTTGGAACCTATCAGGCCGTAGAAGAGCAGGTAGCCGAGAAGTACCACTACAAGCCAGTAAGATGTCATGTAGCCTGCGCTGTTGGCGATTGCGTTCTGAATCAGAGGCACGATACCGCCACCGACTACCATCATCATGAAGATACCGGAAGCCTTGGCTGTGTACTTGCCGAGTCCCTCTACGGCGAGGTTGAAGATACCGCCCCACATCACTGATGTGCAGAGACCTACGAGCACGAGAAGAAGTGCGCTCAGAGGAACCTGCGCGGAGAAGAAGCCTGACTCAACACTGTAAGCGGGCATTGTCACCTTGATGCTGGCGGGAGCGAAAATGGCTGCTACCACGAGGATAATGGCTGTGGCAGAAACGGTGATCAGCTGTGCGCGGCTCGAAACCTTACCGGAGATGAAGCTGGATGTCAGACGGCCCACAAGCATGAGGAGCCAGTACATGGCGGCTACGGCTGTCGCAACGGCTGTCGCGTTGGTGGTGATACCGGATACCGCGCTGTCTGACAGATAGAAGATAAGCACACCGGGGATACCTACCTCGATACCTACATAGAAGAAGATACCGATCACACCGAGAACTGTGTGGCGGAAGCTCCAGGGGCTGTATTTGTCTTTCACTTTCTTGGCGCCGTCCTTACGCATGTGAGGCTCGGGGATGCGGGCGAAGAGCACGATGAGGAAGGAAACAGCGAAGACGCCCATTGCAATCCAGAGAAGCGGTGTCACGGTAGCCATGGATGTGTCCTTGGTCACTGTGCCGATCAGCATACCCACAAAGATAGGTGTCAAAGTGCCTGAGAGTGAGTTGACTGAGCCACCGGCCTGAAGGAGCTGGTTGCCCTTCTTGCCGCCGCCGCCGAGCACTGTAAGCATCGGGTTAACAACGGTGTTGAGCATGCAGACGCAGAAACCGCCGGCAAACGCACCGAGAAGATAGATGATGAAGTTGAGCTCTACTGGCTGGCCGCTGACGCTAAACACCTCAACGCCTGAGCCTACGCAGCTCGAGAGATACTGGATGCCCATGCCGGCGAAACCGATGGCCATAGCCAGCAGGGATGTCTTCTTATAGCCGATCTTCACCAGAAGGTTACCTGCCGGGATACCCATAAAGAGGTATGCCAGGAAGTTCATCATATTGCCGACCATACCGGCCCATTCATAATGGTTTTTCCAGATTGTACCGATAGGCGCCGCCAGGTTGGTGACGAACGAAATCATAGCAAAGAGGAAGAACATGATGATTATCACCATCAAGTTGCCGCCTTTCTGCTGCTGTACTGCTTTTGAGTTTGACATTGTTTTTGAAGGTTATATTGGTTAATACTACTTGCGTAAAACTGTTCGTGTGATTCTATCTGTATCTTGGGTTTGAAATCTCTTTTGTTGGGTTTGGATCTCTATTTTGGGGGTTGGATCCTAATTTTGGGGGTTGGATTCTCTGCAGCGGGTTGAATTATCTTTTTCTACGGGTTAAACACTCTTCGGGGCCTTTGGGATTTTATGAGCGGCTGAGGGTCAGTATTGCCGGGGGCCGAATATCGAGGTGCCGATGCGCACAAGGGTACTCCCCTCTTCGAGCGCTATGCGGTAGTCGCCGCTCATGCCCATGCTCACTGTGTCGAAGTCTCTCAGACCGAGCGAAGAGTCATCTCTTACTCTGTCGAAAAGGGAACGAATCCGGCGGAAGTCGCTACGGACGCGCTCTGTGTCGTCGGTGTTCGACGCCATGCCCATGATGCCGCATATATGCGTGGCTTTCAGGGCCTCGAAACGGCGCTCGGCGAAGAAATTCAGAAACTCGTCGGGAAGCATGCCGAACTTGGTCTCCTCGGAAGCCACGTGAACCTGAAGGAGCACGCGCGTCACTGTGCCGGCACGGAGCGACTCGGTGTCGATGGCCGAGAGCAGGTGCTCCGAGTCAACACTCTCTATGAGCGCTGTGCGGCCCATGAGCTGACGCACTTTGTTGGTCTGCAAATGGCCGATGAAGTGCCAGCGTATAGGGTCCTCGCCGCTGACGAGAGCGGGCTGCGTCTCGGTAAGCTCTTTCTGTTTAGCAAGGAGCTCCTGCACGCGGCTCTCGCCAAACACCCGCTGTCCGGCTGCGTAAGCCTCGGCTATCGCCTCGCAGGGATGAAACTTCGACACGGCCACAAGTGTGGCTCCGTAAGGCTCAAGCTCACGGTGCAACTCTTTGATTGTCTCTGATATATGGCTCATGACAAGTATCTGACTTTTATCGGACTGCTTCTTTGGATTCCCTCAGCATCACCTTCGGAAATCCTCCTCGGATGCCTCAAAATTC
>SFOK01000120.1 GCA_004552395.1 Bacteroidales bacterium
GCCGGCATGAAGGACTATGACGGCGACGGCTTCCTGGAGTTTAAAAACGGCGAGGAGATCATAAAGATCGACCTTAATTTCCTTGTTTACAGCGGCAGCACGATCAAGGTCAACGCCGCCAAGAAATTTGCCGAGGATATGAAGAGCATCGGACTTCAGGTCACGGTCGACAAGCAGGACTGGAATAATTACAAAAAGCTGCTCGACGCAGGCAACTATGATATGGCCTACTGCGAGGTGCGCCTAAACGGCGACTTTGACCCGAGCAAGCTGCTCACGTCCGGCGCGTCGATGAACTACGGCGCGGTTGCCGATTCGCAGCTTGATGAATTGATATCGGCTTATCTTTCCGCAAACGACGATGATCGCAGAACAGCCTGCGACAATATGTGCGCCTACATTGCAAACAAGGCCTACATCGTGCCGCTGGTGTTCGAGCGCCATCAGCTTATAAGCCATCGCGGCGTTGTCGAGGGCGCAAAGGCAAACGAGAATAATCCCCTGTGCAATATAGAAAACTGGACTGTTAAGATCGAAAACGTGAAGAAATCGGAAGATACGACTAAAGATTGAGAAACGGAGAGGTGTCTTATGACAGATAAGGAGCTTTTGGCGATCGCGAGAGAGGCGTCCGGCAGAGCGTATGTTCCTTATTCCAAATTTGCAGTCGGCGCGGCGCTCGAATGCCGCGGCGGACGTGTGTTCACCGGCTGCAACGTCGAAAACGCCGCGCTGGGCGATACGATTTGCGCCGAGCGCACGGCCTGTGTCAAGGCGATAAGCGAGGGCTACAGGGACTATGTCCGCCTTGCCATTTACGCCGAGAGCCAGAACTACTGCATGCCCTGCGGCTCCTGCCGCCAGTTTTTGTCCGAGTTCAACGACGGCGAGTTGGAGATACTCTGCTGCAAGGCTGACGGCAGATATGTAAGCTACAGGCTCAAAGAGCTGCTGCCCTATACATTTAATTATTGATATGGAGCTTGAGCAACTGCGTGCCTTCGTCGCCGTGGCGGAGGAGAAGAGCTACACAAAGGCAGGGGAGCGGCTGTATATGAGCCACTCGACAATGTCGCGCGCCGTTTCGGCGCTTGAGCATGAGTTCGGCGTGCGCCTTATAAGCCGCGATAACCACGTAGCAGGGCTGACTCCCGAGGGCGAAAAGCTCTGCGAAATGGCCAAGAAACTGCTTGATATGGCTGCCGAGATCGAGGAAAAAATGCATTTAAGCTAAATCAACAAAAATTCGCACGAAATTTCTGCGAAAAGTACAAAACTCCCCCTTGACATAAAGGGGGAGTTTTGGTATCCTATTAGAGCGCCTGTGCGTTGCTAATGGGCGTATTATGCGATGAAGCGGGAGATTGCTCGTTTTTCGAGGTAACTTCCGTGGAGTATGTCCGGTACCGATGCCATTTCGGTACACAATCGGGCGGCTGAAGCGTACTGCACATGGTGTATATCACCTGCACGGTATCAGACCGGCTCAAAAAGGCCGGTTTGTTTTTCGGACAGGGTTTGATACACATGGTTGAGTGTGCAAAAATCCGCTTCATCCGTACGGGACATGAGGCGATCCCAATGACGCCGCAAAAACTGTACGAAAAGGAGAAAAAACAATGGCAAACAAGAACATGATCCGCATCAGACTCAAGGCTTACGATCATCAGCTGATCGACAAGGCCGCAGAGACCATCGTTGAGGCTGCAAAGCGCACCGATGCACAGGTTTCCGGCCCCATCCCCCTGCCCACCAAGACCGAGATCGTCACCATCCTCCGCGCTGTTCATAAGTATAAGGACAGCCGTGAGCAGTTCGAGCGCCGCACTCACAAGCGCCTGATCGACGTGATGAATCCCACCCAGAAGACGGTCGAGGCTCTTATGTCCCTCGAGCTGCCCGCAGGCGTTGAGATCGAGATCAAGCTCTAAGCAAAACCCCGAAAACCCAAGTCAACGACCCATAGTCCGTAACTTGCGAATGCGGACGGGTTAAGTTGCCAGCCTCTGGCTTGAAGCTAAGCGAGGCAACCAATAACCGAAGGAGGAAATATCTAATGAAGAAAGCCATTATCGGTAAGAAGGTAGGCATGACGCAGATCTTCGACGAAATGGGCAAGGTCATCCCCGTGACCGTCATCGAGGCAGGTCCCTGCGTCGTGACTCAGAAGATGACCGTCGAAAAGGAAGGCTACGAAGCCGTCCAGCTCGGTTACGAAGAAGTTACCGAGAAGCACATCTCCAAGCCCGAAGCCGGCCACCTGAAGAAGAACGGCCTCGGCATGCTCAAGCACCTTAAAGAGTTCAAGCTCGAAAACGCGGCAGAGCTCAACGTCGGCGACGTTCTGAAGGCAGACGTCTTCGCAGCCGGCGATAAGGTCGACGTTACCGGCACCAGCAAGGGCCACGGCTACGCGGGCGTTATCAAGCGCCACGGCGCACAGCGCACCCCCACCAGCCACGGCGGCGGTCCTGTTCACCGTCACGCAGGCTCCATGGGCTCCTGCACCGACCCCAGCCGCATCTTCAAGGGCAAGATCGGCGCAGGCCACATGGGCGTAGATCAGGTCACCGTTCAGAACCTCGACGTCGTCCAGGTAGACCCTGAGCTGAACATGCTCGTTATCCGCGGCGCTATCCCCGGCCCCAAGGGCGGCCTTGTTTATGTTAAGAGCACCGCAAAGATCGCACCCGTCAAGAAGGGCGAGGGCGCTGGCATCAGCCTCAACCCGCAGAAGGCATCTGCTCGTGTCAACCCGCAGAAGGCTTCCGCGCGCAACAAGTAAGGAAAGGAGAGTATCTTAAATGCCTACTACTAACGTATACAACATGGCAGGTGAGAAGGTCGGCGAGATCGAACTCTCCGCAGCCATCTTCGGCATCGAGCCGAACAAGTCTGTCCTTCATGACAGCGTCAAGAACCACCTGGCAAATTGCCGTCAGGGCACCCAGAGCGCACTCACCAAGGGCGAGGTCAGCTACACGACCGCAAAGCCCTGGCGCCAGAAGGGCACCGGCCGCGCACGCGCAGGCTACAAGGGTTCTCCCGTGTGGACTCACGGCGGCGTAGCGTTTGCTCCGAAGCCCCGCGATTACAGCTACACCCTCAATAAGAAGGTAAAGCGTCTTGCTCTCAAGAGCGCACTGAGCGCACTCGCAGCAGAGGACGCAATCGTAGTTATCGACGATATCAAGGTCGATGAGATCAAGACCAAGACTTTCAAGGCATTCCTTGATGCGGTCAACGTCTCCGGCAAGACCCTCGTCGTCACCGAGAGCGTTGACGAGAAGGTAGTTAAGTCTGCACGCAACCTCGCAGGCGTGACCACCACCATCGCAACCATTCTCAGCCCCTATATGATACTCAATAACCGCAAGCTCGTCGTCTCCAAGGCAGCGCTTGCAAAGATCGAGGAGGTGTACGCCTGATGAAAACCGCTTATGATATCATCATTCGCCCCATCATCACCGAGCAGTCCATGGAAGACCTGGACATCAAAAAGTACGCTTTTGAAGTCGCTAAGGATGCAACCAAGATCGAGATAAAGAAGGCCATCGAGGAGATCTTCGATGTCACCGTCATCAAGGTAAACACCCTCAATGTAAACGGCAAGGCAAAGCGCACCGGCTCGTACCCCATGGGCAAGACCGCCTCTTGGAAGAAAGCCATCGTAAAGCTCAGCGAAGACTCCAAGAACATTGAGCTGTTCGAGAACATGGCATAAGGGGAGGATCAAAGAATGTCTATTAAAACTTACAGACCTACCACTCCGGCCCGCAGACAGATGACCGTTTCCGGCTTTGACGGTGTTGATAAGCACGCAAAGCCCGAGAAGAGCCTGACTGAGGTCCTCAAGAAGAAGTCCGGCCGCAACAGCTACGGCCGCATCACCGTTCGTCATAAGGGCGGCGGCAACCGCCAGAAGTACCGTGTTATCGACTTCAAGCGCAACAAGACCGAGATGGAAGCGGAAGTTCTCCGCCTCGAGTACGACCCCAACCGCAGCGCATTCATCGCCCTCGTCAAGTACGAAGACGGCGAGCTGCGCTACATCCTCGCTCCTGTTGGCCTGAAGGCCGGCGACAAGGTCGTATCCAGCCCCAACGCCGACATCAAGCCGGGCAACGCACTGCCCATGGCAAACATCCCTGTCGGTACCGTTATCCACAACATCGAGCTCTACCCCGGCAAGGGCGCTCAGCTCGTCCGCTCCGCCGGCGTTTCCGCACAGCTCATGGCTAAGGAAAACGGCATGGCTACCGTTCGTCTCCCCTCCGGTGAGTACCGCAAGGTTCGCCTTGACTGCTTCGCGGTCATCGGCCAGGTCGGCAATATCGACCACTCCAACATCTCCATCGGCAAGGCAGGCCGCAAACGCCACATGGGCATCCGTCCTACCGTCCGCGGCTCCGTCATGAACCCCTGCGACCACCCCCACGGCGGTGGTGAAGGCAAGTCCCCCGTCGGCCGTCCCGGCCCTGTAACTCCCTGGGGCAAGCCCGCACTCGGTTACAAGACTCGCAAGACTAAGAACCGCACCGATAAGTTCATAGTCAAGCGCCGCAACGCTAAGTAAGGAGGGCAAAAGTTAAATGAGTAGAAGCGTTAAGAAAGGCCCCTTCGCAGCTCCCGAGCTTCTGAAGAGAGTCGATGAAATGAATAAGGCAGGCGAGAAGAAGGTCCTCAAG
>SFOK01000024.1 GCA_004552395.1 Bacteroidales bacterium
GACTTTGCCTTCTTCGCCATTGCCTTCAATCTTAAGAAAATGTGCTCAAAGATAGCGAAACAGGCCAAATATGGGGGAAATACGCCCCATTCCGGCCTGTATTTGATTATATTCCGATTTTTATCGCCTGAGAATCGAATATTTTCGGAAAATCCTCAAAAATCTGTTGCCTGAATAATATCCAAACCTCAGAGCTCAAAAAAAGAGGCTGCGCCGTAAACCTTAATTACGACACAGCCCCTTTTTTTTATGCGGGAACTGCAAGCCTCCGGTGGCAAGCCATCGACACCGAGAACAAAAAATTTGGCGAATGAGGGAAACTGCGGGGGGGGTGGCAGGACAGGAGGCCGGAGGGGTGAGGGAAAGTGAGGGGGGCGGGAGAACGGGAGGCGGGAGAAGCCGCGGCGAGGCCGGGGATTAGAGGAGGAGGGGGTGTTCGTCGGGGAGGGGTGGCTGGAAGTGGGCGAGGTAGCTGTCGAGTTCGGCGGGGGTTGATGCGGCGGTCAGTCCCGGGCACCGGGTGGAGCGCCCCTACTATTCGACTAAATCAAGCGGGAATTTCCGGAAAATCCGGAAATAATCTGGGAGATTTTCCGGAAAATCCGGAAATAATTTGTAACTTTGTCCGTATGAAACGGAAACAGATATTTCAGCAGATCATAACGACGATGCAGAAGGAGCTTCCTTTCCCGGTTTTGGAGAGGGAGATGGAGCTGCCTGCGGATGCGGGGCAGATAGTGGCGGTGACCGGAGTGAGGCGCTGCGGCAAGTCATCGCTGATGAAGATAGTGGCCAACAAGCTGATAGCCGAGGGTGTGGACCGCAGCCGTGTTCTGTGGATCAACTTTGACGATGAGCGACTCGACGGGATGACGTCGGCAGATCTTGACGAGATACTGCAGGCTTACCGCGACATGTTCCCAGACTCGGATCTGAAGCAGGTGTATATGTTTTTCGACGAGATACAGATGGTAGAGCATTGGGAGCTGTTTGTGCTGCGGGTCTACAAGACATATTGCCGCAACATATATCTGTCGGGGAGCAATGCGCGGATGCTCTCGTCGCAGATAGCCACGGCGTTGCGCGGATGGCCGGTGGAGTATGAGGAGTTTCCGCTGTCGTTTGGGGAGTATCTCAGCTTCAAAAGTGTGGAAATATCGCCGTATGACGAGGAGGATTGCTCTGTGGCGCTGCGGCTTAGCCGGGAGTATCTCCATGCCGGCGCTTTCCCCGAGGTAGTACTCATGCAGGAAGAGTCGCTCAAGATACGCAAGCTGCAGGGGTATTTCAACACGATGCTTTTCCGCGACATGGTGGAGCATTACGGGCTCAGCAGCCCGGAGATAGTGAGGTATTTCCTCCGTCGCCTGATGATGAACATAACGAAGCCCACATCGATAAATGCGATCTACAACGACATAAAGTCGCAAGGGCGGAAGGTCGACAAGAACCGCCTCTATGAGGTTGCCGACATGGCCTGCAACATATTTCTGTTTTATCGGGTGAACCGGTGGTCGCCGTCGCTGATCAAGGAGACGAACCGGCTGCCGAAGTATTATTTTATCGACAACGGTATGCGCAACGCGCTGCTTATGCCGCAGAGCGGCGACGATGGCAAGCTGCTTGAGAATGCCGTGTATCTGAGTCTTCGCAGGAATATAGAGCCTTTCCAGAAGATCACATATTTCGACGAAGGTGTGGAGTGTGATTTTGTGGTACAGAGCGAAGAGCATATCGACGCGCTGATACAGGTATGCTACACCATGGAGGACCAGGCCACACGCGAGCGCGAGCTGCGCGGTCTGCGCGCGGCCATGAAGGCCACCGGCTGCAAGAACTGCTACATAGTCACCTTCGATGAGGAGGATGAGACTGATCTTGACGGCGTGGCGGTGAAGATAGTTCCGGCGTGGAAATGGATGCTCCGGTCCGACAACAGCCGACTGTCCGAGCGGAAATGAGATTAAGATCCCACCTTGGGCAGAGAGGGCTTAGCGGAGGGAGGAGTATTCGAGGATGGTGAAGTTGAGGAAGTCGTTGAGGCGCTTGGCCTGGGCGATGTAGGGCGCGAGACGGCGGCCGGCTTCGGCGGGGCCTGAGCCGGGATGGCCTTTCTCATCGTAAAAGAAGCTGTCGGGGAGCGAGGTCATGGCCACGAATTCCCTGGGTTTGATCAGGTCGATATGCGGCCAGTCTTTTGGGAACCCTTTCGGAGCTGTCTTGAGCGGATCGGCGCCGACCGTGGGGAAGATGCGCTTGAACTCGGGGTCTTCGACGATGCCGAGATATTCGTCGGTGAGGTCGAAGATCGACTGCCTCACGGCGCGGAGCACGGGCGAGGGGAGGCAGTAGGTGCCGCAGGCGAAGACCGTGCGGCCGGGTTCGAGGCCGAGGTAATAGCCGCATTCGATACCTTTCTTGCCGCCGAGCGGGTTGACGAAGATGCCCATGTGGGTCTTGTAAGGCGACTTGTCGGGCGAGAAACGTACATCCCTGTAGATGCGGTAGGTGCAGTCTTTGGGGGTGAGTCGTGCGGCTCCGGGGTCATGCTGTTCTACGGCGAGTATGAAGAGACGGGCCATCTCGTCGAGCTTTTCGCGGGCTGCGTCGTAGCGGGCGCGGTTGGCCTGAAACCATTCGCGGTTATTGTTGGCGCTCAGGTCTTTCAGGAAGCTGAACAGTTCTTTCATGCGCGCATAATGATTAGGGTCATATAAGCTATATATGCAGCGGTTAGCAGGGCTCCCTCCGTGCGTGTAAATTCTTTGTTGGCGAAGAACCAGCCGAAGATCCAGAAGAGGAGCGAGGCACCTGTGAGAGTGAGCAGGTCGAAGTTGCCTATGGTGCCGGGCGCGAGCGGGTAGATAGTGGCGGCGGTGCCGAGCACGAAGAATACGTTGAAGACGCAGGAACCGATGACATTGCCCACGGCGATACCGTTCTGCTTCTTGATGGCAGCGGCGGCCGAGGTGGCGAGCTCGGGGAGCGATGTGCCCACGGCGGCTATGGTGAGGCCTATCATGCCTTCGCTCACACCGAGACGGAGGGCGAAGTCGGAGGCGCCGTCCACGAACTTGTCGCCGCCGAAGATGAGGAGCGCCAGGCCGACCAGTAGCATGATCCACGCCTTGAGCTGCGAGATCGGTTTCTTGGCCTTGTCGTCGGGCTTGTCTTCCTCCTTGCGCTCGAGACGTTCCTGTCCGGCGCGCTGCGTGAGCGCTTCCTTCACCGTGTACCACATGAACACTGCGAAGAAGAGCACGAGGATGATGCCGTCGGAACGGCTGATGACGTTGGCCGGTGAGCCGTTGAGCAGGCGGCCGTTGGCCATGACGAGGAGCACGACCGAGGAGAGGAGTACGAACGGTATCTGCACCGTAAGTATCTCGCGGCTCACTTTTATGGGGCGGATGAGCGAGGTTATGCCGATGATGGCCAGGATGTTGAAGATGTTGGAACCGACCACATTACCCACGGCGAGAGGAGCGTTGTGGTCGATGGCCGACATGGTGGAGATGATCCATTCCGGCATCGAGGTGCCGAAGGAGACCACCGTGAGGCCGATTATGAGCTCCGAGAGGCCCATTTTCTTGGCGATGGCCGAGGCACCGTCGGTGAGCAGACTGGCGCCGACGAGTATGCCGACCAGACCTAAGATCGTGTAGAGAATTGCAAGTAACATAGAGATGTGGGTATGCGGCGGCTGCGGGTGCATCGGGGCATCGAAGCATAGACGCGGGAGCCCGCGGGCCTTAACATTATAATTACAATTCAGCGGCCGAGATTGTTTGCTATTTTCAGCGCGGCGCCGTGCAGACGCGAGGCGGCCAGCGCGGGGTCGTATTCGTCGGGTGAATCAATGGTGGAGACCACGTTGCGGCTGCGGAGGTGCGGTTCTACGTAGCCGCCTATGGCGATCACCGGTACGGCGAGCTGCCGTGCCTTGTCGGTGAGTGCCTTCACCACCTTGCCTCCGGCTGTCTGCGCGTCGATGCGGCCTTCGCCCGTGATGATGAGCGAGACGCGCTGCCAGGGGATATGCTGCGCCTCCAGTACAGCCACGGCGCCGTCGGCCACAGGAGCTTTGAGCACACTCTCCAGAGCGTACCCTATGCCGCCGCCCGCTCCCGCGTGAGGGCCCGGAGGCGAGTCGGGGAGTAGCTCAGCGAGACGGCGCAGTCCGGCTTCGAGCATCTTCATGTCGGCATCGGAGGCTCCTTTCTGTCGGGCGAAGTCGAGAGCGCTCAGTCCCGGCGGTAGGAGTGCGGCTCTGACGTCGGAGAGGCCCGTGAGTTCCGGATGCGCGAGCCCCGACGTGTCGATGCGCACGAGCGAGGGGAGATCGGCGGGAGTGATAGGCCGGAGTATCTCGCCCTGCGGGCCGAAGAAACGTGCGCCGAGAGCCTGGAGGAGGCCCGCGCCGCCGTCAGAGGTGGCTGTGCCTCCTATGGCGATGTAAATCGGCTCCGAGCCGTGGCGGAGAATCTCGCGGCCCAGGGGGAAGGAGCTGCGGCCCATGAGCGACTTCCCGGCCAGAGAGGTCGAGCCGAAGCCTGCGAAGTCGCTGCTGAGGATCACGCTCCGGCCCCCGAGAGAGCGCGGAGTCCCTTCGCCGCCGTCGGCCATGGGGACGAGCATCAGGTCCTCGAAGCCGCACAGGCGCAGAGCGTCAGCGATCAGTTCGGCGGCCTGAGGAGCCGTGAGCGATCCTTTGAATTTGTCGGGAGCTATCAGTATCATACTCAGAGAGCTGTCATCGGGATTCTCGATCCGCGCTGAGGGTTGAAAGAAAATTGCGATTCGGAAGATTATCCAATCAATTTCCCCGACCATGCAGCTGTTAGCGATCCGGGAAGCATAGCCACAATCAGTTCAGAAAGTGGTCATCTGCCTTTCCAATTCAGGGTGAGACCAATCGAGAGTAATGCCTTTAGCGACAAGCCATTGGGCTATAGACATGTGGCTGATATCAAGAAAGTCGCATATAGCCGGGAGCTTCTTGAAGAGTTTGCCGTCATTGCTAAGGGGAGTCTCTTCCGTGATGATAACCGGTTTTATATCCAGGTTATTCAGGGCGTAGAGCACCATCCTGGCGTCGCCGGTCGACATATACTGATCCTTTTGCACTGCATAAGCCTCAGCGCTCAATCTCTTTTTCTGAAGAGGGACACAGAGATTATTATCCAGTTGGTTGCTGAATCTTATAGGGGAGGAATGAGAGTGTCTCTCACGTGATCGGCCGCCGACTTGGGGTCGCTGTGGATTGTAAAGGACTTGTGCAGGCGGTATTCGGCGGAGAGCGTGTCGGTTAAGGTGCGATAACCGTCAAGCAGACTTTTCAGCGATTCGAAGGAATCGACAAGGCGCTTGTCTTCTATTGAGAGGACGGTCCGGAATTTAGTTTTTCTGAAGAAAACTTTCTCCGTCTGATTCATTTCTATCGGGGTGAAATCCAGATAGAACGGCAATCCTTTATGGAATATCTCATCGATTTTTTTCAATAGGGATACTTTGATCTCCTCGCCGTCGATCTCCTGCGGAGTGATCAGTTTCTTCCGGCCTTCGTTTAAGCAGGACAACAATTCCTCTTTGCTCATGCCGAAAAGCGCAAGCAAATAATTCAATCTTTCTTTATTGAATTGGGTTGTAGTTGTCATTCCTTGTGGGTTGCTGCTATCGCTTCGCAAAGTTACAAATAATTTTGCAATGGGAGTAAATATTGTTTTGAAAATCGGCTATAATAGAGAAGACCCTCAGGGCGGAGAGGCCGGCTGAGGGTCTTATTGTTTTATCGGTTATGCTGCATCAAAGGGGCTGAGGATCAGAGTCCTTTGGCGCATGGGGCTGAGGATCAGAGCCCTTTTGCCGCATGGGGCTGAGGATCAGAGCCCTTTTGCCGCAGGGGGCTGAGGATCAGAGTCCTTTGCCGTGGCAGTTCTTATATTTCTTGCCGGAGCCGCAGGGGCAGGGATCGTTGCGGCCCACTTTCTTGACGGCCTGGGCCTGCTGCGGACGCTGGGCGGCGGAGCGTCCGGCGTTCATGGCTGCGCGGCGCTGCTGCTCGCGGGCCATCTCCTCTTCGCGCGCGGCCTTGGCGGCAGCCTGCTGCTGGGCGCGGTAAGCGGGATTGTTCTGCAGTCCGGAGTAGCTGGCTGTCGACGAGAAGTTGCCGTAGCCGCCGGTGTAGGCGGGGCCTGCCTGCGGTGTGCGTTGACCTCCGCTGGCAGCCTGCTGACGGGCCTGAGCCTCGGCCTGCTGACGGGCCTGTTCTTCGGCGCGGGCCTGAGCCTGAGCCTGTGCCTCCTTGAAGTCGGGCAGGGCTATGCGGCCGCGCACAAGGTTGGAGACAGAGCTGGAGTTCATCTCGTAGAGCATCTTCTTCCACAGCTCGTAGGCCTCGAGCTTGTAGATCACCAGAGGATCCTTCTGCTCGTAGCTGGCGTTCTGCACCGAGTGGCGCAGCTCGTCCATCTCGCGGAGCTGTTCCTGCCAGCACTTGTCGATGGCGCGGAGCAGTACGCCTTTCTCCCAGTCCTTGGCCATGGACTTGCCCTGGCTGTTGTAGACCTCCATGACGTTGCAGCGGAGCTGTGTAGCCTTGTTGCCGATAGCCACGGGGAGGGCGACCATGCCGGAAGTGCGGGTGAGGTCCTCGTTCTCCACAAGGTTGTTGATCCAGGGGAGAGCGCGCTCGATCATCTTCTCCTCGTTGCGGTGAAGGGCCGTGAGGAGTGCCTCGCCGAGGGTCTCGGTCACGGTGCTGACGTCCATGTGAGTGTAGTCCTCGCGCGAGAACGGGGGCTCCATGGCGAATTTCTTGCGTATCTCGTCGGAGAGCTCGTCGTAGTTGCCGTCGTAGGTCGAGGCGAGTTCCTGAGCTATCTCGTAGGTCATGTTGGCGATGTCGGTGCCTATGCGCTCGCCCTTGAGGGCGTTCTGGCGGCGGCCGTAGACGCCCTTACGCTGGGCGTTCATGACGTCGTCGTACTCCACCAGACGTTTACGGATACCGAAGTTGTTCTCCTCCACACGTTTCTGGGCGTTCTCGATGGAGCGGTTCACCATCTTGCTCTCTATCATCTCGCCCTCCTTGAAGCCGAGGCGCTCAAGGGTCTTGACCACACGCTCCGAGGCGAACAGACGCATCACGGTGTCCTCGAACGAGACGAAGAATACCGACGAACCCGGGTCTCCCTGACGGCCGGAACGGCCGCGGAGCTGACGGTCCACACGGCGCGACTCGTGGCGCTCGGTGCCTATGATGGCGAGACCGCCGGCCTCCTTCACTTCGGGCGGCAGCTTGATATCGGTGCCACGTCCGGCCATGTTGGTGGCAATGGTGACTGTGCCTGCCTTACCGGCCTGAGCCACGATGTCGGCCTCTTTCTGGTGCAGCTTGGCGTTGAGCACCTGGTGCGGTATGTGGCGCAGGTTGAGCATCTTGGAGAGGAGCTCGGAGATCTCCACACTCGTGGTGCCCACGAGCACGGGCCGTCCCTGATTCACCATCTTGACCACTTCTTCGATCACGGCTGCGTACTTCTCCTTCTTGGTGCGGTACACACGGTCGTTCATGTCGTTGCGGATCACGGGGCGGTTGGTGGGTATCTCCACCACATCGAGCTTATATATATCGTAGAACTCGCCCGCCTCGGTCATGGCGGTACCGGTCATACCGGCGAGCTTGCGGTACATGCGGAAATAGTTCTGCAGGGTGATGGTGGCGAACGTCTGAGTGGCGGCTTCCACCTTCACTCCCTCCTTGGCCTCGATAGCCTGGTGCAGACCGTCGCTGTAGCGGCGGCCCTCCATGATACGGCCTGTCTGCTCGTCCACGATCTTGATCTTGTTGTCGTCGATCACATACTCCACGTTGAGGTCGAAGAGCGTGTAGGCTTTCAGGAGCTGGTTCACGGTGTGGACACGCTCGGCCTTCACGGCGTAGTTGGAGAGAAGCTCATCCTTCTTGGCGGCTTTCTCCTCGTCGGTGAGCGGCTCGTTGTCGACGGTCGAGAGCTGTGCGGCGATGTCGGGGAGCACGAAGAACTTCGGGTCGTCGGTGGTGCCGGTGAGCACGTCGATACCCTTGTCGGTGAGCTCGATGGAGTGGTTCTTCTCGTCGATGACGAAGAAGAGGGGCTCCACAGCCTTGGGCATCTCGCGGTTATTGTCGGCCATATACTTGGCCTCGACCTTGAGCATGAGCGGCTTCACACCGTCCTGGCTCAGGAACTTGATGAGCGGCCCGTATTTGGGGAGCGCCTTGAAGGTGCGGAAGAGCGCCAGGCCGCCCTCTTCCTCGAGCTGCTTGGCTGTCATAGGCTTGCCGTCGGCGCCGTTGCCGTATTTGGCTATCTCGGCGGGGTCGTCGCTCCAGGCGGCTTTCAGCTTGGCCTTGGCCTCGACAAGGAGCTCGTTGGCCAGTTTGCGCTGGGCGTTGACCACCTTCTCCACATTGGGCTTGTAGGTCTCGAACATCTGGTCATCGCCCTTGGGCACGGGACCGGATATGATCAGAGGGGTACGGGCGTCGTCTATGAGCACCGAGTCCACCTCATCCACGATAGCGTAGTAATGGTCGTCGCGCTGCACGAGCTCGGAGGTCTGTGTGGCCATATTGTCGCGCAGATAGTCGAAGCCGAACTCGTTGTTGGTGCCGAACGTGATGTCGCAGCGGTAAGCGGCGCGGCGTTCCTTGGAGTTGGGGGTAGTCTTGTCGATGCAGTCCACCGTCAGGCCGTGGAACTGATAGAGCGGGCCCATCCACTCGGAGTCTCGTTTGGCCAGATAGTCGTTGACGGTGACCACATGGACGCCTTCGCCGGTGAGGGCGTTGAGGAAGACGGGGAGTGTGGCCACCAGGGTCTTACCCTCGCCGGTGGCCATCTCGGCTATGTTGTTGCTCGGCTTGTCGCCCTGCATGATGCCGTGGAGCACCTGGCCGCCGATGAGCTGCACGTCGTAGTGGACCATATCCCACTTCATGAGGTTGCCGCCGGCCATCCATTCGTTCTTGTAGATAGCCTTGTCGCCCTCTATGGTGATGAAGTCCTTGCCAGCGGCGGCGAGTTCGCGGTCGGCGTCGGTGGCTGTCACTTCGATAGTGTCGTTTTCCTTGAAGCGGCGGGCCGTCTCCTTCACCACTGCGAAGACCTCGGGCAGCGCGGCGTCGAGCTTCTTGGCGTAGAGTTTGAAATACTCCTCCTTGAGGTCGTCGATTTTCTTCCAGAGGGGCTCGCGCTTGTCGTAGTCGAGCAGCTCGATCTCCTTGCGGGTCTGGGCTATCTGGTCCTTGTAGACCTGCGCCGACGAGCGTATGTCGTCGCGGATCACGTCGATGCGGTGGCGCAGCTCGTCGTTGCTTATTGATACTATTTCCTCCGATATGGGGTTGATCTCCTTGTTGAGTCGTTCCCACAGCGGTTTGACGGCGCGCTCGCTCTGGTCGCCGAAGATTTTCTTAAGTATGTTGCTGAATCCCATTGTGTTAAGTGTGGGGTTATATAATGCCTCGCGGCACGTGGGAGCGGGCCGGGGCTAAATAATTTGCAAAGTTAACAAAAAAATCGCTAATATGGTGAGATTTCGGCAGATTTGACCCGCCGGCCGCTGATGCGGAGCCTCTTTCCGTGGCTCAGGCGCTTAATTGCGGAGCCATTCCCGGGGACCTGAAGCTTAATTGCGGAGCCTTTGGCAGAGGTTCAGAACAGCGGCTTCTCCTTGGCGCCGTTGGGCGAGCGGATGCGCAGTATCCCGGTGACGGTGGGCGCCAGGGCGGCCGCGTCGACCGGTGTCCCTATGGTGACAGCCTCCACGCCCGGGCCCAGGATGAAGGCCGGCGTCATCACGGCGCAGTCGCGCACCGGGGTGACTACCGATGGGTAGACGGTGTCGTCGATAAGGTTCCAGCCGGGCTGCACGGCTATGATGATCTGTCCGGCCGTCTTGGGGTTGATGCTCAGGCGCAAGGCCGCCAGATCGGCGTCGGAGGCGGTGAGCAGCTCGGAGAGCGTCCAGGCGTCGGCCACACCGCTCATGCGCTGCAGGAAAAGCTTCCCTTCGCGTGCTTCGGCATCGGTGTCGAGCCCTTTCTGCTCGAAGAGGGCGCGATTGAGGTGGAATTGGCCGCGGTCGAACGCCACCACATAATTGCCGGAGCCGTGGCGCGAGGTGTAGAAGGCGTTGAGCAGCGAGAGGGCACGTTTGGCCGAGAAGTCGCCCGAAGGTATCTGGTACTTCGGGTCGTCGGCTGTAGCGTTATTGTAATATCCTGTGGATGAGAGGAATATCAGCGTATTGCTGAGACCCGTGGTCTTGTCTATGGCGTTTAGCAGACGGGCCAGCTCGCGGTCGAGACGCAGGTAAGTGTCCTCAAGTTCGAGGCGGTAGTCGCCGTCCTTCACATACTTGAACGGCGCGGCCGTGAGTCCCACGTTGAGCATGTCGATAGCATCGCCGCGGCGGCCGAGCTGCAGCGAACGCAGGTACTCAATGGCGAGCGAAGTCACCTCCTCGTTGGCCTTGGGCGAAGCGGCCCACATGCGGTATGTGTCGCGGCCTGTCGAGGGGAACGTATAGCGGAACGGATAGCGGCGCTTCTGCGATGGTATGCCGGGGTAGCGGTTCAGATCGGCGAGCAGCGGTTTCCACTGCATGGTGTCGATGCGCTGCGAGAGTGGTCGGCGGTAGTTGAGGTCGGTGACCGTCGTGGGTAGCGCCTGCTTGTAGTAAGTGCTTGTGGACCAGCGGCCGTCTGAGGGGTTGAGCCAGAGCGCTCCGGTGCCGGCGTGCGAGGCCATGACGATGGCCTGCTGCGGGTCGGTGGCTATGCTGTAGACCAGGCCCAGACCGGCGCCGTCGATCATTATCTCGTCGCTGAAGGTGGAGAGAGCCAGCGCGCGCGGCGAGTAAGTGGCTGTGGTGAAGTTGCCTATGGCCGCGGGGTCGTTGAGCGTGGCTTCGCGCTTGAGTGTCTGCGGGTTGTAGGCTTCCGAGGCCGCCACGCCGCTGGCGTTCGGCATAGCCCCGGTGTAGACAAGCGCCGTGCCGCTCACTATGTCAAGCCCGGCCGGACGGAAGTCCACGTCGCGCAGGTAAGCCCCCTGCTTCATGAGGCGGCGGAAACCCTGCTCGGTGAAGAGCGACTGCAGATACTCCACATAGTCGGTGCGCAGCTGGTCCACCATGATGGAGACCACAAGCTTGGGGCGCCCGGTGGCTGTCTGTGCCACCGACGTCATAGCCACAAGCGAGCACACCATCGTGGTCACTAAGCGCTGTATCTTCTGAGTCTGCTTCATTTCCTTTTAATATAACTTGATTCGCCCTGCATTATTGCCTCTGTGGCGGCCACTATCAGCGAGACGAACATGAGCGGGAACAGCGCCTCGTTGGTGTTCTGAGGCAGCAGAGGCCAGGCGCAGAGAAGTCCGAGCACAGCCACGGCGTAGAGCGTGAAGAGCGCCGAAGCCAGGGCGCGCCCGCGGCGGCCGCGCAGCCACACGAACGGTATCAGCGCCAGGGCGAGCGGCGTCAGCCACCAGGCCAGAAGGTTGGGCGATGTGGCCTCATGCACCGAGACAAACACCAGGAACCAGACCAGACACCCGGCCAGACCGGTGATCAGCAGCCAGATGCTCGCGAAGATCTTCGCTCCCGCGGGCACGGCGAACCGCCCGGCCGACGCTCTGCGGAAGCACACGTACGCTATCCAGAGCGCCACGAGCAGCAGCAGACAGCTCGCGGCAAGAGGCGTCATGTAGGCGGGGGTGGGGGCCTGGCGCATGTCGCCCTGCCCGGGCAGAAGCGTCACCTCGCGCCCCACGAGCGGCGACCCGTCGGCCTTGCGCGCTCCCCGCGCCGACTCCTTCAGCACGAGCGGCACGAACATCTTCTCCCGCGCGCTCACGGGCCGGTCTATACCCGAGCCCAAAGCCAGGTCTATGCCGAGCTGATACCAGGGATAACCCTCGTTGTATTTGCGTATCGCGTCGCGGTATGTCGCGTTCTCAGGCGCTCCGTCGGGATAAGCCACCGGGTAGCCCAGGGCCTCGTCCAGTCGGTCGAGCACGCGTGTGGCGCAGTTGTTGGTGCAGTATTTGTAGCGGTAGGTGGAGTGCACGGGGTCGGCGTCGTAGTCGAGCAGAGCGGCCAGACGCGATGCCTCCGCGGGCGTGAGGTTGAGCACCTGCTCGGTCACTTTCGACCCGCGGCGTTCATATTCGTGGAGGAAATACCAGGTAGGCACGGCCTCGCACATATAGTCGGTCTCCCCCTTCACGAAGCGGTACACGAACCCGGGCGCGTTGAAGTCGAATACGCCGTAGTTGTAGACCTGGTCGCGGTCGGGACGCGACACACGGATAGCCTGATGTCCGTAGAGTTCGAAGATCTCCGGGCCGGGCTCGCAGGTTATCAGCGAGATGCGCAGTGAGTCGGCCGCGGCGCCCTGCGGCGCCGTCAGCGAAGCGGCCTGTGCGCCCGGCTGCGATAAGGTCGGCTGCGGAGCGGCTGCTGCGGCTTCATTCGCGGCGGCCTGCGCCGAAGGTGCGGCGAAGGCTCCGGAGGCCGGCAGCAGCAGGGCCGCCGTAATCACGGCGGCCGCGCGCAGTATATTTCTTAATAATTCTGTCATTTCAATTCATCTTTCTTAAGGCGCCAGCGGTTGTGGCTCCACAGGTATGCCTCGGGTGTGCGCCGTATCTGCACCTCGAGATTCGCCGCGTAGCGCCGCGTGATCTCCCCCTCGGGCAGCGAGGCGGGGTGCTCGGCTATCAGCTTCACGGTCGACCGGTAGCGGTGGCGCCCCGTCACCTCGGTGTCGAAAAGCATCACCACGGCGTCGAGCTTGCGGGCCAGCTCCTCGGTGCCGTAGATGAACGGCGTCGGCCGGTTCAGAAACTCTGCCTCGCGCACTGTCCCTGCGTGCGACGGCTTCTGGTCGCTCAGGAAGCCGGTGATCCACCTGCGCCCGGCGCGGCGCCGTAGCAGAAGCTCGCGAAACACGCTCTTCATCGGCAGCGACACATTGTATTTCTGCCTCAGGGTGAGCCACCAGCGGTCGAACCAGGGCTGCTTCAGCGGCCGGTACACATGGGCGAAGTCCGCCTCGGAAGCTGTGCGGCACCAGAGGCTAATGGAAGTGATCCACTCCCAGTTGCCGAAGTGCGAAGTGTAGATCACTATGTCGCGCCCCTCGCTCAGATACTTGTCGATAAGCCCGGTATCGCGGAACTCCATGCGCTTCATCAGCTCCGCGGGCTTCATGTGGCGCAGCTTCAGCGTCTCGGTGAAGTAATCGCCAAGATGCCGGTAGAAGCGGCGCTCTATCCGGCGGCGCTCCTTCTCCGGGAGCTCGGGGAAAGAGTCCGCTATGTTGCGCCTCACGATGCGGCAGCGGTAGCGCACCACGTCGCGGGCTATGAATGTGACGGCTCTGCCGACGAGGTCGAGCACGGGCCACGGCGCGAGGCCGAGTGCCCACAGCAGCCCTCCGAGAGGCGCGAAAGTCAGGCGCATGCGGCGGGTGAGCCGGCGCTCCGGCGCTTTCCCGCCTTTACGGTCAGCGGTCTCCGCGGTCATCACTTATACAGGAAACGTTTTATGGAACGCTTCGGAGTCTTTTCAAACTCCTGCTCTTTGAGCTCCAGGGCGGCTATGCGCGCGTAGGCGGGCAGCTCGCGGTTCACTTTCACACGGATCTTCTCCATGATCTCGGCCAGACGGGCCTCGTCGATATTGTGGGAGCGCGCGGCGTCGTAGTCCGGATGCACCAGAGCCGTGATCTTCCCGTCGCGGTCGATCACCAGACACTCCTTCACGAGCGGCATCGAGCCAAGCACAGCCTCTATCTCCTCGGGATACACATTCTGTCCCGACGGCGAGAGGATCATCGTCTTGCTGCGGCCGCGCAGATAGAGCGTGCCGTCCGGGTCGCGCGTACCCACATCGCCGGTGTTGAGCCATCCGTCGTCCGAGAGCACGGCCTTGGTCGCCTCATCGTTGCGGAAATATCCCTTCATCACATTCTGACCGCGCACGAATATCTCGCCGGGGATCGACTCCGGGTCGGGCGAGTCCACGCGGCTCTCCATGATGCGCGGCAGTGTGCGTCCGGCCGAGCCGAGCTTGAACTCCTCCCACGGCGTGTAGCTGATCAGCGGGCCGCACTCCGTCATGCCGAAACCTACGGTAAACGGGAACCCGATAAGCCGCAGGAACTGCTCCGTGGAGCTGTCCATCGCCGCGCCTCCTATCACCACAAGCTTCATCCGTCCGCCGAGCGCGTCTATGAGCTTGCGGCGTATCTGACGGTAGATCACCCTGTTGATCAGCGGCGTGTTCATAAGCCTCTGCATACGGGGGGTGCGCAGCTTGGGCAGCAGACGCGTCTTGTATATCTTTTCGAACACCAACGGCACACTCAGCATCAGGTGGGGGCGAACCTCAGCTAACGCTTTGAGCAGTATCGTAGGTGTCGGCGTCTTGCCGAGTATGGTGAGGTGTGTGCCGGCGGCAAGCGGCGAGAGCATATCGAAGGCGCAGCCGTAGGCATGAGCCAACGGCAGGAACGACAGCAGCTCGCTCCCGCGCCGATGGAAACGCGCCTTGAGAGCGAACACCACATTGCCCGCCAGATTCCAGCCCGTGAGCATCACACCCTTCGAGAAGCCCGTGGTACCCGACGTATAGTTGATCACCAGCACTTCATCGTTGGAGATCTCCGGGTATTTGATATCTTCGGCGCTGAAGCCGTTGGGGTAGCGGTCCTCGAAAGCCAGAGCGGTTGCCGATATAGCCTCCTTCACAAACTCCGGACGTGTGGACTGTATCAGCGACCCCGAGGTCGTCCCCTCGAGCGAGAACACGGCCTTCACCTTCACCTTCTCGGTGTCGAGCTTGGACCAGATGCTGCGTTCTATGATCAGAATCTCCGACTCCGAATGGTTCACGATGTTCACTATATCCTTCGGAGTGAAGTCGGAGAGGATAGGTACCACCACACAGCCGCACGTGATCACGGCCATGAAACACTCCACCCACTTGGGCGAGTTCGAGCCGCAGAGAGCCACTCTCTGCCCCGGTTTTATCTCGAGCTTCTCGAGCAGGATATGTGTGTGGGCTATGTTGCGGGCCAGGTCGAGATAGCTGACTGTCCGCAGATGATTGAATAGCGAGATGGCCGGCAGCGGTGCGTGTTTACGGAAACTTTTCTCGTAGATCTTTATGAAATTGACGGGATATCTATACATGTTCTGCGACAATGTAGAGGAGTTTTTATGTCTGCAAAAATACTAACATATATCCAAATAAACAAACTTCTCCCCCGCCCGGTTTGCATTTTCCCCGCAACAAGCCCGTTTCCGCCTGGCGTCCGACTTGTCCGATTTAGCCTCACCGGACGGCGAGGATCTCGCCCCGCAGGGTATCCTCGGCGATCCGCTCCGCGAGCCGTGTCGGCGTGATGCTGTTCACAAGCCGCTCGTCGTAGGGGGCCTCCACTCGCAGATAATTGTCGGTGAAGCCGTGCATCACGGCGGCGCCGGCGTGAGGCTGTTCCCACAGCACGGGCCGTTCCTTCCCTGTCTGGCTCTCCACGAAGGCGGTGTATTTCGCGGCGCTCAGTGCCATGAGACGCTCCACCCGCCTATGCTTCTCATCCTGCGGTACGGTGCAGGCGTCGAGCTCTAAGGCACGTGTGCCGGGCCGCTCGCTGTAGGGGAACACATGAAGCTGCTGCACCGGCAGCGACGCTATGAACTCCACACCGCGCTCAAACTCCTCACCGGTCTCGCCGCGGGCTCCTGCTATCACGTCCACACCCACAAACGCATCGGGCATCTCGCTGCGTATCAGCTCTATACGCTCGCGAAACAGATCCGTGGCGTAGCGCCGCCGCATCAGCTTCAGCACCGCGTCGCTGCCCGCCTGCAGCGGTATGTGGAAATGCGGCATGAAGGCCCGCGACTCGCGCGCTATCCAGCGTATCATATCGTCGGTCAGCAGGTTGGGCTCTATGCTCGAAATGCGGTAACGGTCTATCCCCTCCACCGCGTCGAGCGCGCGTATCAGGTCGAAAAAATTGCTGTCCGTCCCTTTGCCGAAGTCGCCGGTGTTCACTCCCGTGATCACTATCTCGCGGCCCCCTTCGGCCACTGTCCGCCGCGCAAGAGCCGCAAGATCCTCTATCCGCCCCGAACGCGAACGGCCCCTCGCCATAGGTATCGTGCAGTATGTGCACCAATAGTCGCAGCCGTCCTGCACCTTGAGGAAATAGCGCGTCCGGTCGCCCCGCTCGCAGCTCGGCATGAACGTGCGGTAGCTGCGCGAGTCAGCTACACAGACACGCTGACGCCTCTCCGCGATCCACTGCTCCACAAACTCGGCCGCCCGCAGCTTGTCGTTGCTTCCAAGCACTATCGCCACATGAGGCAGCTCAGCCACCTCCGCGGGCTTCAGCTGCGCGTAGCAGCCCGTCACCACGATCGTGGCCTCCGGATAACGCGAAGCCAGCCGCCGTATCAGCTGACGCCCTTTCTTGTCGGCCGTCTCAGTGACACTGCAAGTGTTGACCACACATATATCCGGTTTCTCGCCCGGACCTATGCGCACCACACCCGCCTCGCGCAGCGACCGGCTCACTGCCGATGTCTCCGCGAAATTCAGCTTGCACCCTAACGTATGGTACGACGCCTTTAACGCCGACAATCCATTCATACCGCAATTCATACCGCAAAATTACTCATTATTCCTCGCCCCCGCAAATCCCCGGCCGGAATCAAAAAAACGGCCCCCGAACCATCAGGGACCGTTCTCTATCCATATGTGTGTAATCTTATGTGTGCTTATTTGCGGATCACAATCTTGGCGGTGCGGCCGTCGCTGTAGCGGACTATGTAGATGCCCGTAGCCAGGTCGCTTGCGTTTACCTTCACGCCGTTCAGATTGTAGACAGCCTCTACCACTGCGCCATCTGTGGGCAGCAGCTCTGCCGAAACAGTGGATTCGCCTATCTTAGTGGGCACGAACATATACTCGCCGTTGAAGTGCTCCAGGAAGCCGGCCACTTCGCTCACCCTCGTATTTGTGGCGGCGTTCGGAAGCAGACCGTAGATATCGTTGAGCTTAAGGCTTTCGTCTGTTGCCACGCGGCGCTTCGATCCCGATGCGGGTGCTGTGGCGTGGACTGTGCCGGCATCCGATACGTATACATTCTTGAATGTCACATACTTGTATATGTTGCCTGCAGCTGCTTCGTATCCGGCGAAATCTGTCTCTATCGGTTGCGGAGTATCGTAAGTCTTGTAATCGTAGGTCGCGCGGATATAGTCGAAGTAGGGGTGTCCCTTTGCATCGGCACGATACCAGCAGAGCAGATCAGCTACGCTCATATTCGGACCATGTTCGCCTGATGAGGGCGCGTTGGTGATCTTGATATGTCCGCGTTCTGTTGCATCGTCAGCTACATAAAGGTCGCTACCGTTTACTGCGTAAGGAAGGAACAGTGCGTTGTCGAAACGCATGGCGTATCCTTTGATGTCGGCATCTTCGGGATCGTCATAAGTTCCCGTCAGTTCCTCTATGGAGGCAAGCTTGTCCAATACAGGCACGTAATCGAGCTTGAATGTGCCTCTGGTGCGATAGTCCCATGTCTGGCCGTCATCCGAAGTCGCGGCTACTCTTACGCAGTATGTGCTGTTCGGATTCGGATTAGTGATCGTGAATGTGCGCTCGGTGCCGAGATATTCTGCATCGTATACGTCATAGATGCCCACGAATTCCTCAGGCACGCCGTTCTCCACCATCTTGTAATAGAGCTTATCATCTTCAAAGAATCCGTTCACATGCACTGTAGCGGTGATTGCTGTAGTACCGAAGAGCCTTCCGTTGATCTCCTCGCCACCCGTGAAGTCCACGGTCACAGCGCCGCTGTTGCAAACAAAGATGTAGAAGTCCTGCTGCTGGCTGTTCTTGTCGTATGCGGAGAAGCGCTTCGAGGTAGCATTGAAGAGAAGGGTCTTCTGGGAAGCAGATGTGTTATCGGCGTTATAATTGAATGTGAAGTGGCACTTGTCGGCCGAGTCGGCATATTTCTCGATCTTCATGCGCGACTCGCTGCCTTCGGTCTCCTGTATGCCGCCGCTGTTCGATGTCGAAAGCTGTGCTCCCTCCTTTGTAGGCGACACGAACATAAAACCGCTGTTTGCTCGGGCCTGGTAAGCGTCATCCTTCAGCAGATAGTTGTAGCCTGTGGAATTCGGATGATAGAGCATACGGATAGGTACCACAGTCGCTCCCTGAGGAATAGCTATCGTCTTTACACCGTTAATCTCGTTGACGGTCACCTCCTCTGCGTCGCGGTACTTCGATCCGTTGTCCTTCGGGTTGATCTGCTGGCCCAAAGCGTAATATTTCCCTGTACTTGCCACATAGCCCACCATGATGAATCGCTGGCCCGGCTCAAGCTGCGTGGGATCCTCAAGCATTGTGTAGACGGTCGACTTCTCCGGATCTGCCACCACATTCACGGTCAGCTTTATCTCCTGCGGGTTGTAGTTGCTGTCGCCTGCGAACGTGGCGGTGAGCTCTGTGCTGCCCATCTCGCCGGGCACCAGGTTCTCTCCATCCACGCTGATCACATTCGTTGCCGAACTTGTCAGCGAGTAAGCCACACTGTTCGGATTCTGAAGGATGCTTGAAATGGCGAACGCTTCCGACTCGTACATCACGCTGTACGGATTCGCTACTGTCCATGCCAACCCTGCTTCCTGCTTGTTCGGATTCACTACACGGAATGTGCGTGTCTGATTCTTCACGGTGCCGTATGTGTCGTCGCCGGCATATTCGATCGTGATCTGTGCGGTGCCCTCTGTCTTACCTGTCAGCACGGTGCCCTCCACAGCTATGGTGGCGGGAGCTGACGATGTAAGAGTGTATGTCAGGTTGTTCGGGTTGGAGATCATCTCGGCCACATCGGTAGCCACGTTGAGGTTCAGTGTCACTTCGGTGGTCTCATTCCATGCGATTCCGGACTCCTTTTTCGAAACTGTGAACGACTTAGTGAGAGTAAGAGGTCGGTAAGTCTCGCTGCCGGCATATTTCAGAAAGA
>SFOK01000121.1 GCA_004552395.1 Bacteroidales bacterium
CATCTTCACGGCATCGGTCTCGTCCGCATGCCGCAACGCTCCCTGCACTATGATCTCGGCCAGATCGGGCTGGCGGATCAGAAGCTTCAACGCTCTTATAAGTTCGTCCCTTTGCTCAGCATCAACCGTTATACCTGTCTCGCCGTCCGTAATGACCGATGTATCGAACGCTATCACAGGCTTGCGGGCTGCCACAGCCATCGGAACAAAATCCTCACATCCGGTCAGTATCATCACCGCCTTCACATCGGCCGGTATTCCTTTGAAATCTTTAATCAGCTTTATATTGGGAAAATAGCTTATCCGCTCAAGTTCTTGTTCCGAGAGTTCGTGCACCACTTTCAGCAGCAGACTCGCATCGGGAAATTCGGCAAGCATGAGCAGAAAACCGTCGACCACGGGCTTGACCGTATCGTCGGCAATAGCCATAAAGACGGGCTCCTCGTAGCCTGTAACCGCCGCAGTCTCAGGGCTATACTCTGCGTCTGCAGTATTTTCTTGGCTTTCAGCCTCTGTTCTCATCCAGACCTGATAACCCCACCCGCGCAGCATCCTCCGAAAAGCTCTCATGTACTCAGACGAAGCCGCAGCCTCACCTTTGCCACACCGCATCAGAATATGAGTGGCCATCGCACATAGCTTGCGCAGACGTCTGCGGCTCAGAAAATTGTGCGGGTAGTTCGTGCTTTGAAGTTCCAGAATCCTCACCGGCACACCCTCTTCTGCGGCCTGTCGGAGCATCTTGGCATCTTCGGAGCCGAAATGGCCGAGGACGAGATCCTCATCCATCCCTTGGCAGAAATCGAACTGACCGGTCTCGGCGAGCAGAGCCCGTAGCTCCGGATCTTCCTTACGGTCAGGCCAATAGATTCTGAGCGCTCCCATCGCTTAGCGCTTCGAGTACATCGACTCGTAATAACGCAGATAGTCACCGGAGGTAACGTGGTCGAGCCATTCCTGATTATCCAGATACCAACGCGCGGTGCGCTCCATCCCTTCCTCGAACTGCAGCGACGGCTCCCAACCGAGCTCACTCTTCAGCTTGGTGGAGTCAATAGCATACCTAAGGTCGTGTCCTTTGCGGTCTGTCACGTAAGTAATCAGCTCGTCGGAATACCCTTCCGGATTGCCGAGCAGCCGATCGGTCACTTTCACGAGCAGCTTCACAAGGTCGATGTTGCGCCACTCGTTGAAGCCACCTATATTATATGTCTCGCCGGGACGTCCCTCGTGGAAGATCAGGTCGATGGCCCGCGCGTGGTCCTCCACATAGAGCCAGTCGCGGACATTTTCGCCACGGCCATAGACAGGCAGCGGTTTATGGTGACGTATATTGTTGATAAAGAGTGGGATCAGCTTCTCAGGAAACTGAAACGGTCCGTAGTTGTTGGAGCAATTCGAGATCACCACCGGCATGGCGTAGGTGTCGCGAAAAGCCCTCACGAAGTGGTCGCTCGAAGCCTTCGATGCCGAATAAGGCGAGTGAGGGCTGTAAGGCGTCTGCTCTGTAAACAGCTCCTTGCCGGTACGAAGCGCTCCATAGACCTCATCGGTGGAGATGTGATAGAATAGTTTGCCTGCGAAGCCGTCGGCACTCTCTTCCCACACATCGCGAGCTGCCTGGAGAAGTGTCAGTGTGCCTAACACATTGGTTTTGGCGAAGATAAACGGGTCCACAATAGAGCGGTCAACATGGCTTTCAGCTGCCAGATGAATGATGCCGTCTATTTCGCAACTGCGGATTATCTCCTTCACCCGCTCGAAATCGCAGATATCTGCTTTTTCGAAAAAGTAATTGTCATTTTCCTGAATATCAGCAAGATTCTCGAGGTTGCCGGCATACGTTAGCTTGTCGAGATTCACAATCCGATAATCAGGATACCTCTTGACCAACCGGCGCACCACATGCGAGCCGATAAACCCAGCGCCTCCGGTTACAAGTATATTTCTTTTATATTTCTTCATAAACAAAAGGCGAATCAAAATCCTTGAAACTCTGTCGGTTAAGGTCTTTGGCCGAGAGAATGGCCTCCTCCGGCTTTGTGCGCCAGTCTACCGCCAGATCCGCATCGAAAAGGTCAATGCCGTCCTCACTCTCGGGCGAGTAGTAATTGTCACATTTATATTGGAATACGGCCTCGTCGGAAAGCACTGAGAAGCCGTGGGCGAATCCGCGCGGTATAAAGAGCTGTCGCTTGTTTTCGTCGGAAAGTTCCACTGCCACATACTGTCCGTAAGTGGCTGATCCTTTGCGCAAATCCACAGCCACGTCGAGCACCCGCCCCAGCGTGCATCTCACGAGCTTGGCCTGCGTGAACGGCGGTCTTTGGAAATGCAGACCCCGAACCACACCTCGCGTCGAGCGGCTCTCATTGTCCTGCACAAACCTGATTCCCGGGGCAACTTCGCGCCGAAAGTCGCGCTCTGCAAACGATTCGAAAAAATAGCCTCTCGAGTCGTGAAAAACTCTCGGCTCTATGATCTTCACGCCGGAAATCTCTGTGGTTATCACCTGCATCTCTCAGACCTCCTTTGCCAATTTATAAAGATACTTTCCATATTGATTATTATCCATTTCGGCAGCAGACCTCTCAAGTGTCTCCCGGGATATCCATCCCTTGCGGTAAGCTATTCCTTCGAGGCAGGCCAGCTTCAGGCCCTGCCGCTTCTCGATCACCTCCACGAATATGGATGCATCGGCGAGAGAATCGTGCGTACCGGTGTCAAGCCAAGCGAATCCGCGGCCGAGAGTGAGCACATTCAGCTCTCCCTGTTCGAGATAATGCTGATTCACAGAGGTTATTTCGAGTTCTCCGCGCTCCGACGGCTTTATCCCCGCGGCTACGCCAACCACCGAATTGGGATAGAAATAAAGCCCCACCACAGCGTAGTGCGACTTCGGATTCCGCGGCTTCTCCTCGATCGAGAGACAACGGCCCGATTCGTCAAACTCGGCCACACCGTAGCGCTCCGGGTCATCCACATGGTATCCGAAGATAGTCGCGAGGCCGCTGTGCTCTGCGTTGTCCTTGGCTTTCAGCAACATAGTATCTAACCCTGCGCCATAGAATATGTTGTCGCCAAGCACCAGACAGACACTCTCGCTCCCTATGAAATCCCGGCCGATGATGAAGGCCTGCGCCAGACCGTCGGGGCTCGGCTGCTCGGCATAGCTCATCCGTGCTCCGAAGCTGCTGCCGTCGCCGAGAAGACGCCTGAACTGAGGCAGATCAGCCGGTGTGGAGATAAGCAGAATGTCGCGGATATCCGCCTCAAGGAGCACCGACAGCGGATAATAGACCATCGGCTTGTCGTAGACCGGCAAGAGCTGTTTGCTCACACCTTTGGTGATCGGATATAGCCTTGTGCCTGACCCTCCGGCCAGAATTATCCCTTTCATATTTTCGATTATTTACATCTAATAACTATCTTCGCCGCCACAGAGGCTTAACCTAACTTGTCAGCACTACCTGTGCCAGTACAGAGTCACAGCCGCGCTGCCGGTGATTCCGGGTATCGGAGGCGTCACCTTCTCTACCCTCACTTTCGCTGCTTCGATCTGCAGGAACCGCTTCGTCAGTGACTCCACAATATCGGCGGCCACCGTCTCCAAAAGCTTCCGCGGCGCTTTCATCACAGCCTCAACAATCGCGTAGACATCGGCGTAAGAGACGGTAGCAGAAAGTCCTTCTTCTGACTCACTGGCTGCAGGAGCATCTGTCTCCGCAAAATCGAGACTCAGATCGATCCTGAATTCGTTGCCCACAATTCTCTCCTGATCCATCACACCGATGAAGGCGTGAAAACGTATGTCAGTCAGCTCTATTGAGTATCTGTAACCGGACATAACTGTATGCTGCACTAAGAGTCCTCTGCCGGAAATATCTCACTTGCAGCCGCATCCGGCCACAGGAATCTTGGCGATACGGCGCTCATGACGGCCGCCTTCGAACTTGGAGTCAAGATACGCATCGACTATCTTGATTGCCTCCTCTTTGCTGACGAATCGGGCGGGAAGCACAAGTATATTGGCGTTATTGTGCTGTTTGGCAAGCTCGGCCAGCTCAGGCGCCCAACAAAGAGCGGCCCTTATCCCCTGATGCTTGTTGAGAGTCATGGCTATGCCATTGCCGGTGCCGCACATCGCTATTCCGAACTCGCACTCACCGCTCTCCACAGCCGTGGCTGCCGGATGTGCGTAATCAGGATAATCACATGATTCTTCACTGTCGGTGCCGAAATCAACCGGCTCAAAGCCTTTCTCTTTAATATATTCTTTCAGAAAATTCTTCAGCCCGTAGCCGGCATGGTCTGATGCAAATGCAACTTTTGTCATAATGGAATTCCTGTTTTGTTCTCGTGATATTATGAATACCCGAACAGCTCCCTCTGACGGGTAATAATAAAATTCATCAGTAAATTCTCTGCGAAGATAACAAATTTCTCGGCAATTATTATTAATTTTGTAGCCTAAATACTCGCTTTTCAGAAAGAGAAGCTGACGATTTAGCTTATTTAACAAAACTATTATTGCACAAATACCGTGATTCTCAGATTATTGCACAATTGCTCTCGTC
>SFOK01000122.1 GCA_004552395.1 Bacteroidales bacterium
AAGCTGCCTGCTCCCCTTGACAGGTGAGCCAATGGGGTACGTCCTAAAATCCAATACCGCACTACCGGGTTGCGTAGCAGTTATGGTTTATTCCAATGCCCGAACCGGGCTACCGGAGCCAACCGTATTAGTTGCTGCCCCGATGCGCCTCTAAAAAAGCGCGTGGCAACCACGGTTTCCGCCAATGTCCCGAACCGGGCAACCAGAGATCACCGTATCGGTAGGTGCGCCAAATCGCCACTAAAAAAGACTGCAGACAAGGTCGGCGTAGGCGGTGGGGTCTTCGATCTCGACGCCGGCAATCAGCTCGGACTGGGCGTACAGTATCTTCGACAGGGCAGCGGCCTTGTCCTTATCGCCGTCGTCGTAAGCCTTCTTTATGGCAAGGCAGGCGGCGTGCTTGCCGTTAAGCTCGAGCACGCGGTCGGCGCGCAGCTTGCGCATCTCCTCGCTCGGGCCGTTGCGGAAGTATTTTTCCATCTCGAGCGTGAAGCCGCCGGTCGAGGTCAGGCAGCATGCCGACGAAACGAGCTTGCTCGAAAGCGTTACCTGCTTGAGCTTCTCATCGCCGATGCTGTCGCGGATGAAGTCGAGCAGCTCCTTGTTCTCGACGACCTTCTCCTCGGCTGCCTTCTTTTCCTCGTCGGTCTGGAAGCCGAGATCCTCGGTGAGGATGTTGACAAAGCCCTTGCCCTCGTACATGCGAAGCTGCTGGAGCACGGTCTCGTCGATTGGGTGGTCGAGATAGAGTATCTCATAGCCGCGCGAGCGGACCTCCTCGCACTGCGGCAGAGCCATTGCGTGCTTTACGGTGTCGGCCGAGGCGTAGTAGATCGCCTTCTGGCTCTCGGGCATTGCGTCAACGTATTCCTTGAGCGAGCGCATCGAATCCTCGGAGGTGTAGAAGATCAGCAGGTCCTTGAGGAAATCGGTGAAGCGGCCGTACTCGTCGCAGACGCCGCACTTGATGTGGATGCCGAAGTTTTTCCAGAACGTTTCGTACTTCGGGCGATCGTCGCGCATCATTTTTTCAAGCTCGGCCTTGATCTTCTTTTCGAGGTTCTGGCCGATGACCTTGAGCTGGCGATTGTGCTGCAATATCTCGCGCGAGATGTTCAGGCTCAGGTCGGGCGAATCGACGACGCCGCGCGCGAACTCGAAATAGTCGTGCAGCAGCTTGTCGCAGTCCTCCATAATGAGCACGCCGTTGCAGTAGAGCTTGACGCCCTTCTTCGCTGCGCCGGAAATGCCGTTGTCGATATCCTTGCCGGGTATGAACAGCAGCGCCTTGTAGGACACAACACCCTCGGCGTTTATGCGCAGGACCGCTGCCGGATCGGTCTGATCGCGGTTTGTTTCCTTGTACCACGCGACGCACTCATCGTCGGTGACCTCGGTCTTGGCGCGCTGCCAGATCGGCACCATGGAGTTGACCGTTTCGGGAGCGGTGACGTTGACGGTGTGCATGATGGGCTTGCCGTCCTTGTCCTCCTCGCCGGTGGGCTGCTGCTCCTGGTGGGTGATGTCCATGACGATCGGCCAGCGGACATAGTCGGAATACTTCTTGACCAGCGCCTTGAGCTTCCATATCTCAAGGTACGAGCCGTAGATCTCCTCGTCGGTGTCCTCTTTTATGTGCATGATGACGTCCGTGCCGGGTTTGAACTTGTCGCACTCGGTGACGGTGTAGCCGTCGGCGCCGGTGCTTTCCCACTTGACGCCCTTTTCCTCGCCGTACTTCTTCGTGATGACGGTGACCTTGTCGGAAACCATGAACGCGGAATAGAAGCCGACGCCGAACTGACCGATGATGGATATGTCGTCTTTCTCCGCCTCTTCGGCGCTCATGTCGTTTTTGAAATTATAAGATCCGCTCTTTGCGATGACGCCGAGGTTCTTCTCGGCCTCTTCCTGGCTCATGCCGATGCCGTTATCGGACACGGTGATCGTGCGTGCGTCCTTGTCAACGGTGATGCGGATGCGGTAATCGGACCTTTCAAGGCCGACCTTGTCATCCGTCAGCGAGATGTAGCAGAGCTTGTCTATCGCATCGGATGCGTTGGAGATAATCTCTCTGAGGAATATCTCCTTGTTGGTGTAGATCGAGTTGATCATGAGGTCAAGCAGACGCTTGCTCTCAGCTTTGAATTGTTTTTTACCCATGTTCAAAACCTCCGTTTACCTTACGGCTGCCCTTGCCTCCAAGGGCAAATTATAATACCTTATTATATCACATTCTCTCCACAATTCAATATTTTTAGAGGCGAATTACTGCACCTACGGATACGGTTATTGCGGTTGCCCGGTTCGGGACATTGGTGGAAACCGGGCGGCTTCGCAGCTGAGAGCTGATAGCTAATAGCAGTTAGCCATTGTGTGTGCTAAAGCGCACGGATTTAATTCAACCCCTCGGCAGCAAAGCTGCCTGCTCCCCTTGACAGGTGAGCCAATGTGGTGCGGCGCAAAATTCAGCGCCGTACTAACAGGGCGCGAAACGCTATGGTTTGTTCAGTTGTTTCCGGTCGGGCAACCGCAATCACTGTATCCGTAGGTGCAGTAATGCGCCACTAATTGTCTTCCCCTTGCGGAGCTTGAGGGGAAGATACCGCTTGCGGCAGATGAGGTGTAAATAAGTCCGCGCCGTAGGCGCTACCTTGTTGACATATGTATCGGTTTTGCCTGTACCCACCGGTCGGGATACCAGAGATAAATGTATTGGTAGGCGCCCCAATTCGCCTCTAAAAAACCTTGACGAATGAGGGGTTATATGGTATATTAATGATTACCTGTCGGACGAGAGGTCTTTTTTCGTGCGCTTATTTGGGCGCAGGCAGGGATCCGGGTTCCCATACAGGGAGGCAAATGTCCGCACCGTAACGCGGATAAATAAAATAGGAGGTGCCGAAAAGTATGGCTGACAACAGAGTCAAAATCACACTTAGATGTGATGAGTGCAAGCAGAGGAACTACAACACTGTCAAGAACAAGAAGAATACTTCCGAAAAGCTTGAGAGAAGCAAGTATTGCCCTTTCTGCAGAAAGCACACCAAGCACGTCGAAACCAAGTAACTTTCTGAAAGGATGAGTGTAAAAAATGGCTGAAGAGAAGAAAAAAGCTGCTCCTGTCAAGAACACCAACGCCGTCAAGAAAGAAGAGAAGAAACTTGGTTTTTTCCAGCGCATCGGAAAATGGTTCCGCGAGCTTAAAAGCGAGCTGAAGAAGGTCGTATGGCCTACCCCGAAGCAGCTTGCGACCAACACCGGTGTCGCACTTTTCGTTATGGCGCTTGCCGCCGTCGTCCTTTGGGGATTTGACGAGCTGGCAGGTCTGGTCGTTAACGTCATCTTCGAGCTGGCGGGTTAGTGGCCATGGCAGAGGACGCAAGATGGTATGTGATCCATACCTATTCCGGTTATGAAAACGCAGTTGCGGCAGCGATCATGAAGGCTGCCGAGAACCGCAGGATGCAGGATCTGATCCAGGAGGTCAACATCCCCATGGAAACCGTGACCGAGATCACCGACAGCGGCGAAAAGACCGTCGAGCGCAAGGTGTTCCCGGGCTATGTTCTGTGCAAGATGGTGCTGACCGATGATAGCTGGCATCTTATCCACAACGTCCGCGGCGCAACCGGCTTCGTCGGCGCAGGCGGCAAGGCCGTCCCCCTCACGGAGCAGGAAATATATGATCTCGGCGTCGAGCGTCACGAGATCGTCACGGGCTATCAGATCGGCGACACCGTCAAGGTCACCGACGGTCCCCTCGCAGGCTTCCTCGGCACGGTTGAGGAGCTTGAGCCCGATAAGGACAGAGTCCGCGTCGTCGTTTCGATGTTCGGCAGAGAGACCCCCGTCGATCTTGAGCTTGATCAGGTCGAGGAAATCAAAGAATAATAAGAAAGAGGTGCTGAATTATGGCACAGAAAATAGTTGGATATGTCAGATTCCAGGTTCCCGCAGGAAAGGCGACTCCGGCTCCCCCTGTAGGCCCTGCACTTGGTCAGTACGGCGTAAATATCGGCCAGTTCACCAAGGATTTTAACGAGCGCACCAAGGGCGACATGGGCATGATGATCCCTGTCGTTATCACCGTTTACTCCGACCGCAGCTTCACCTTTATCACCAAGACTCCCCCGGCAGCACTGCTGATAAAGAAGGCCTGCGGCATCGAGACCGCTTCCGGCGTTCCCCAGAGGGACAAGGTCGCGACCATCAGCAAGGAAGATCTCCGCAAGATCGCAGAGCAGAAGATGCCTGACCTCAACTGCACCGACATTGAGTCTGCAATGAGCATGATCGCAGGCACCTGCCGTTCCATGGGCGTCCTGGTCGGCGACTGAGGAAAGGCAAAAGTGGGAGGATTTATTCCGACTCAACCACATTTTTAGGAGGAAACGAAATTGTTTAGAGGTAAAAATTATAAAGAGAGCGCAAAGCTCATAGATAAGCAGGCCCTCTATGATCCCATGGAGGCATTCGGCCTGGTAATAAAGGCAAGCAAGGCAAAGTTCGACGAGACCGT
>SFOK01000025.1 GCA_004552395.1 Bacteroidales bacterium
CGGATTTGAAAAATAGTTGTACCTTTGCAAATATTTCCAGCGGAAACTAATTGGTTTTCCCAGGGGAAACCTGACGGGGAGATGGCCGATCGGTCTTCCCTCTCAGGATATAAATTTGAATATTAACAGCTTAGATACAACGAAAATCCGATTATGAAGTACATCATTGTAGGAGGTGTGGCCGGAGGAGCTACCGCGGCAGCACGTTTGCGCCGACTTTCGGAAGATGCCGAAATCATTCTGTTTGAAAAGGGTAAATATATTTCTTATGCCAACTGTGGCCTGCCGTATTACATCGGAGGCACCATAGCTGACCGCGAGAAGCTTCTCGTGCAGACTGTCGAAGGCTTTTCCAAGCGTCTGAACGTGGATGTGCGTGTGGAGCAGGAAGTTACGGTCATTGATCGTGACGCAAAGTGTGTCACTGTGCGCCGCGCCGACGGTCAGACTTACACGGAGAGCTACGACAAGCTGCTCCTTTCGCCGGGCGCGTCGCCTGTGCGTCCGCCGCTGCCGGGCATAGACAGCGAGGGGATCTTCACACTCCGCAATCTGGACGACACGGACCACATAAAAGCCTACGTCCGTGACCGCGATGTGCGCCGCGCTCTAATCATAGGCGGAGGCTTTATAGGTCTGGAGATGGCTGAGAACCTGCACGATGCGGGCGCGGAAGTCGGCATCGTGGAGATGGCCGATCAGGTGATGGCTCCCATAGATTATTCCATGGCCTCAATCGTGCATCAGCATCTGCTCGACAAGGGTGTGCGGCTCTATCTGAAGCAGGCTGTGGCGGCTTTTGAGCGCACGGCAGGCGGTGTGAAAGTAAAATTCGCCTCGGGCAAGGAGGTGGAGGCCGACATTGTGATCCTCAGCATCGGTGTGCGTGCCAATACGCGTCTGGCCGAGGACACCGGTCTGGAGCTGGGCGAGATGCGCGGCATAAAGGTCAACGAGTATCTGCAGACGAGCGACCCGGATATCTATGCTGTCGGCGACGCTATCGAGTATCCGCATCCGCTCACCGGCAAGCCGTGGCTCAACTTCCTGGCGGGCCCGGCCAACCGTCAGGCGCGTCTTGTGGCCGACAATATGGTTCGCGGAAATCTGAACAGCTACGAGGGCGCGATCGGTACTTCGGTTGCCAAGGTCTTCGACCTGACCGTGGCGGCCACGGGTCTCCCGGCCAAGCGGCTCAGGCAGTGGGGCATCGGCTATAAGAGCGTGACGATACATCCCAACGACCATGCCGGCTATTATCCCGGAGCGCAGATGATGACGCTCAAGCTCGTGTTCGATCCCTCCGACGGCAAGCTCTACGGCGCGCAGATCGTGGGCCGCGGCGGTGTGGACAAACGTATCGACGAGATAGCCCTGGCTATCAAGCAGCGCGGCACTATCGGCACTCTGATGCGTCTCGAGCAGGCTTACGCGCCGCCTTTCTCGTCGGCCAAAGACCCGGTGGCTATGGCCGGATATGTGGCCGAGAATGTGGTCAGTGGCCGCATGAAGCCGATCTACTGGCGCGAAATGAGTGGCCTCAAACCCGGAGAAGCCACTCTTATCGATGTGCGCACAGCCGATGAATATGCTCTCGGCACACTGCCCGGAGCCATCAACATACCGCTTGACGACCTGCGCGACCGCCTCGATGAGGTACCCCGCGGCCTTCCCGTCGTAGTGTTCTGCGGTGTCGGTCTCCGCGGCTATCTGGCGCTCAACATACTGCGAATGAACGGCTTTGACAATGTCAGAAACCTGATAGGAGGTCTGAAGCTCTACAAGGCGGCCACAGCCCCTCTGCCCGAGCCCGCGCCTTTCGGGCCGCAGAAAGAGACGGCGCCTGCCGCGCCCAAGTCCGCCGCCGAGAGTGTGAGCCCCGCCTTTATGCTTGATGCCTGCGGACTGTCGTGCCCCGGGCCTATCATGAAGCTGAAACAGAAGATAGACACGATGAGCGACGGTGAGCTGCTCGAAGTGCGCGCCTCCGACCCCGGTTTCCCGCGCGATGCCGAGGCCTGGTGCGCGACGACAGGCCAGACCTTCGTGAGCGGCAGCGAAGCGAACGGAGTCTACAGCGTGCGGGTGATCAAAGGGCGCAAAACAGCCGACGGCGCTGCGGCCGCCAAACAGACCGGCGCTCCGGCAGCCGACGGAAAGACCTTCGTCATGTTCAGCGACGATCTGGACAAAGCGCTGGCCACCTTCGTCCTGGCCAACGGCGCGGCCGCAACCGGTAAGAAAGTGACCATATTTTTTACCTTCTGGGGCCTCAACGTCATCAAAAAGCAGCGCAAACCGCGCGTCGAAAAAGATATGTTCGGCAAAATGTTCGGCATGATGATGCCTTCCCACTCCCGTAAGCTCAAGCTCTCCAAGATGAACATGGGCGGCATGGGACGCCGCATGATGCGCCACATAATGCAGCGCAAAGGTATCGACTCGCTGGAGTCGCTGCGGCAGCAGGCCATTGACAACGGCGTGGAGTTTATCGCATGCCAGATGTCAATGGACGTCATGGGCGTGAAAAAGGAAGAATTGCTCGACAATGTGACGATAGGCGGCGTGGCCACATATATGAACCGCGCCGAGCAGGCCGGAGTGAACCTCTTTATCTGATACCGAACAGCGATGGAAAAGATAAAATCGATATGCCTGATGTGCGAAGTGATGCGCGCTTTGGGCCGGATGGAACGAGAGCTGATGGACCGCCACGGCCTGACGCTCAACGAAGCTATGGTGATGTGCTGTATCGCCGGCGACACACCGACAGCCACAGGGATATGCGAAGGTACCGGTCTGGTACCTTCGCACGCCTCCAAGGTGATACGCAGCGTCGAGGCGAAAGGGTACGTGAGGCGCGCGCCCGGCACGACCGACCGTCGGCAGATGCTCTTCGCGCTCACCCCCGCCGGCGAGACAGTGCTGGCCGATCTCCGGAAGCACCCCATGGACCTGCCCGCCGCCCTTCAGCCCCTCCTGCCGCGCGAGTGAATGAGAGATGTGAATATGAAGCCGGTGAAGAACAGTGTGACAAAGATCAGTGATTCGTAAATGACAAATGTGTCTGAAACGTAGTAGAGCCCTAAGGCTGTGGCTGAGGCTATCGACATACCGGCGGCGGCAAAGAGTGCGGCGTTTGTCATTTTCTTGAATTTGAGCGCGAGCCAGGAGCCTATGCCTATCCCTATCGAATTGAGCGCGAAGACAAGCGAGAAGCCCAGTGCGGGGAATCCGAAGTGGGTCTGAATGAGCCGGAGGATATATAGGCGAAAAGTACGCTCTGCGCAAAGGCAAAGAGCAGCACGTATACGACGAAGTATTTAAGTTTCAGCAGTTTGGCGAATGAAGAGAATATGCTGATCCAACTGCCGCTATTCCGGTTCGGCCGGAGAAGGGATTCGCGGAAGGGCACACACATGGCGAGTATGAGGGCGCCCAGGCCGAGGAGAGCCCAGAATATACCTTGCCAGCCCACGGATTCGGCCACCAAGCCTCCGATCACAGGAGCCGTGACGGGAGCTATAAAATTTGCCGGAGAGGGAGGCAGGGATGCTCCGCAGGTCGGACGAATCTTGCGAGTCTGACAGGTCTGACAAGTCAGACAGGTCGGACGGATTTCGGCGAGGGAGGGAAGGGAGGGCTCCGGAGGCTTCGGAAAGGTTAAAAAAAGAAAGCAAGAGGTGTCATCTCGACATCCCTCGCTTCTGAACTGCGGTGTGCGCCGTTTCGGCATTATGTCCCGGGCCGGCAAATCGACCCTGAAGCTGAGCCGGAGGAGAGCGGCGCTGGAAACAGGCTCTGCAGTTCGGCTGATAGAAATTGATGTATATAACCCAAAATAATCGTGCTTTTCGCGTTTAAAGACAGTTAATATGAGTCCCCCTCTCCGGGGATTGGGTTAGTAGTTGTCTTACAAACGCGGCCGATATACTTAATATTAGTGTCACAAAGTTAAGCAGACGTTAAATTTACGTCCATTACAGCCTACTGTTTTTAACATTTTGCAAATTTGCGATTTTGAACCCGACAGATACCTCGCGAGAGGCTCCGCGCCCGGTTGCTCACAGAGAGCCTGCGAATTGAAGCCGTTTCAAAAAATTTTGCTAATTTTGTGGTCTATTTCGAGGTTTGTCCTCAGGCGCCGTGCCGGGGGCCGACCTCTATCAACAGCCGCCGCCGCATGGATTTTCCGCAGATACAAAGTGAGCTCCGCACAGAGATAGACCGCCTGAACGTGATGATTCGGGAGGCCCTCAAAGTGGATATGCCTATCCTCCAGCGGATTGTCGACGAATACCTGATCTCCAAGGGTAAACAGATCCGCCCTATCATGGTGCTCCTGAGCGCCATGCTCACCATGGAGGAGGCCGGTTGCGAACCCGAAGTATCCGACCGTGTGCTCCACGCCGGAGCGGCCCTTGAGCTGCTCCACAACGCTTCGCTTATCCACGACGATGTGGTCGACGAATCGAAGCGCCGTCGCGGGCTACCCACTATCAATGCCGTGTGGGACAACCATATAGCCGTGCTGACAGGCGATTTCTTCGTGAGCAAGGCTCTTGCCGAGGCAGTGAAGACCGGCTCTATGGAGGCTATCAGCTACATCTCGGAGCTGGGCCGCGAGCTGTCGCTTGGCGAGATAAACCAGATCTGTGTGGCGCGTTTCCACGAGCTGAGCGAGGAGGAATATTTCCGCACCATCTACAAGAAGACGGCCTGCCTCTTCATAAACTGCGCGCGTCTGGGCTCGCTGACAGCCGGAGCATCGGCTGAGGAAGCCGCCTCGCTCGTGAGCTACGCCGAAGCCATGGGTATCTGTTTCCAGATCAAAGACGACATCTTCGACTATCTCGAGAAAGATGTGGGCAAACCCACAGGCAACGATCTCCGCGAGGGGAAAGTGACCCTCCCCCTCCTGCACGCGCTCCGGACAGCACCGCAGGAAGCCTCAAGGCCCATGTACGATCTGCTGGAGAAAGATGAGCTGAGCGCCGACGACATAGCCCGTCTGATAGCCTTCGCCAAGGAATACGACGGCATCGCCTACGCATACTCCGTCATGGAAGATATGCGCAGCAAAGCCGCCCCGCTCATCATGCACTATCCCGACTGCAGGGCACGCAGAGCCCTCGAAGAGATTTTCAACTATATCATAGCGCGCGACTACTGATGGCCATCTCCCGCAAGCACCGCGAGCCGCTCAAGCTCTTCATGCAGCCCGGACGCATCGAAGCCGGCTGCGACGAAGCAGGACGCGGTTGTCTGGCCGGACCCGTGGCCGCCGCCGCCGTGATCCTCCCGCCCGATTTCCGCAACGACCTTCTCACCGACAGCAAACAGCTCACCGAGAAACAGCGCGAGGCCCTGCGCCCCGTCATAGAACGCGAAGCAGTGGCCTGGAGTGTGGTGTTCATAGGCCCGGAGGAGATAGACCGCATCAACATACTCAACGCGTCCATAGAGGCCATGCAGAGGGCCGTGAGCAGCCTTCAGGTCCGCCCCGAGCACATATTAGTCGACGGCAACCGTTTCAAGCCGCACCCGCTCGGAATCCCCCACACCACAGTGGTGAAAGGGGACGCCACATACCTGTCCATAGCGGCCGCCTCAGTGCTCGCCAAGACTCACCGCGACGAGCTCATGAACCGCCTGGCGGAGGAATATCCCGGCTACGGCTGGGAGCGCAACAAAGGGTATCCCACGCGTGAGCACCGCGAGGCTATGGCCCGCCTTGGGATAACACCGGCCCACCGGCGCAGCTTCGGTCCGGTACTCCAGCTCTCCCTTTTCGACTGACCCCTGCCCCACCCTATTCCAAACGAATTTTGCAAACGCTGCAATGCCCTTGCAAGCATAGTTGCGCCCTGCGGCAAACGCGCATATAAACAGCAAGAGACTGCGCCGGAATCTTCAGCACAGTCTCCTGATATGTTGTCGCTAAATTTCGATGCGTCTACGGCGCGTCTACAGCCTCTCTGAGACCGTTTCAGGTCCTCCCTGACAGGGCGGTACCGGAAGCGGCATTACCGTCGTCTACGGGGCTTATTTGCTGCCGCAAGAACCGCCGTCATCGCAGCCGCAGGAACCTCCGTCGCCGCAACCGCAGCCGTCGCCTTCGCCACAGCCACTGCCGCAGGAACCTCCGTCGCCGCAGCCTCCCGAGCAGTGGCATCCACCGCCACAGCCGTGGGCCGGATGGAGCTCCTCAGGTGTGGCGGGACGCACCTCGTCGATCTCACCTTCGTAGCGCACGGTCAGTCCGGCGAAGGGATGATTGAAGTCCATCTTCACCTTCTCGGGACCGACTTCGAGCACACGGCCCTTGATCATGAGGCCGTCCTGAGTCACCATAGGGAGCTCGGCGTCCACTTTCACTTCGGAAGCCAGCTCGCCGTCGCGCATGAAGATAGAGCGGTCAAGCTCCACCACATTCTCGGGATAACGCTCGCCGAAAGCCGTCTGAGGCGAGAGCGTCACGCCGAAACGGTCGCCCTTGGCGAGACCTTCCATAGCGGTCTCGAGGCCGGGCACCACGTCGCGGCTCACACCGAAAATCATGGTGTCGGGATCGCCGGCGGGAGTCTCGAAAAGGAGCGAATTGTCGGCGTCGTTGTAGAGTTTATATGAATAGGCCACGAACATGCCGGGCCCTACTTTAGGATTTTCCATATTGACTGATTGAGTGTGTATATGTATGTATATGAATTATTTCTGTTCCGAGAAGACCTGCTGTGCCCGCCAAGGAGCGCCGGCCGGTTACTCGGAGTAAGCGTCGGGATACTTGATTGAATACTGCCTGAGAGGTTCCTGCACATTGAAGAAGAACCCTTTGGGCGTGTCGGCACGTTTGCGCCGCGGGTCGATAGGCTCCACCTCGATATAGTCGTAGCCCTCGTTGAAATACTCGTCGGAATAAGCCACCGGACGGTAGCCCATCAGCTCGAGCACCACATATTCATGCCCCGGCGAGATCACATAGAAAGCGTTCTCCTTGTCGAGGCCGGTGCCGGTGCTGAGGATAGCGCCGAGGAGATTTTCGAGGCGATAGTCCCAGATCTTGGCCGACATATCCTTCTTCATATCCTTGAGCACACGGTTGAGCAGATAGATCGTGTTGAGGTCGAAAGGATTGTCTTTGAGGGCCAGGTCAGCGTTTTTCACAATCTCGCGGCGGTCCTTGAGCGAGGCAAGCTGCAGCTCACGGTTGAGCACATCGAGTTCGAAGGGGCTCTCCTTCTTGGCCACAAGAGCCTTGAGCGTGGAGTCGTTCTTGGCCACAGCCTCGCGGTTGAGCTGCAGGAGCGAATCGGTGCGCTCGGCATACTGCGACTCGCGGTAGGGATCGTAGTCCTCCTGAAACATATAGCCAAGATAATAATGGCGGTACTGCTCCGGGGTCATCGTGGTGTCGTTGAGATTGTAGATCTTCACCAACCGCGGGAAATAATACGGGCTCTCCGGGTCGAGCGTCGTAGCCTTGATCTCGTTCAGGTCGGGTTTCGATTTCTTGAGCTTGCGCTGGGCAGCCGCGGGGAGCGCGAGGCAGAGAAGCAATGCGGCCAGTATCAGGAAAGGTGCTGTTTTTTTCATAATGGAGTAAGCGGAAAATTAGCTTGGCAGAGAGAGGGAGGAGAAGCGGACCGCGAGGCGTCAGGCTGCGGCTGCCGCAAGCCTGTCGGCATTGGAGACGGCGAGCAGGAGCACGAATATCACGCCGATCTCCATCACCGTGATCGCAATCGGGAAACCCTTGGCGAGCAGATAGGAGAACGAACCGCGGCGGGCGAGCGCGTAAGGGCGCCCCTTGGGAGTGTTGGAGAAGAGCACGAAGCCGAAGAATGTGCCGGCGAGCACGGCCACAATCATGATGCCGTAAAGCAAACTGAGCGAGCCGGCGAAGCTGAAACCGAGCAGGCCCACGGCCATGCCGGTGAGCGCGCCCACAAGCATATAACCCTTGCCGGCCTTGAGGCTGCGCATCTCCTGCGTCTGCAGCATCGGCACCACCATGACGAGCACCGACATGCACAGCCACATGATGATAATCGTGCCGTTGAGCGGCAAGAGTCCCGAAAGCCACATGAAAAGGAGTCCGAGAAAGCCGAAAAGCGGCGCCAGCATCTCGCGCCTGAACACCATATAGACTGATGCCAGAAACGAGACAATGGAGATTATCATTAAGATTGCAGCAGCTGCGGTCATGGCTAAAAAAATTGTGTTGAAAAGAGAGAAACGGCCCGGTGCGCCGGAGGGCCGGAACTCCCCTTACGCGGACCTTTATTCTATATAACGCTCCGGAAAGCAAAAATATTTTCGTCCCGGCGAGGATATGTCGGAATTTTTATCTACATTTGTTTGACTGAAAACGGCCGCGGCCGCAAACACTATGGACAGAATCAACGAAGGAGCGCTCCGGCGCCTGTACCTGAAAGATACCGCCTTTCAGGACCTTATGCAGAAACATATCACCAACGTGCTGCTCGTGGCTTCGCCCTACGACGCTTTCATGCTCGAGGAAGACGGCCGCGTCGAGGAGCAGGTCTTTATGGAATACGAGGAGCTGAACCTCACGGCGCCTCCCCGCTTCACCACCGTGGCCACATTCGAGGAGGCAGACCGCGCCCTGCAGGAGATCTCCTTCGACCTGATCATAGCGATGCCGGGCGTCGACATTCACGGCACCTTCGCGTGGGCCCGCGAGATCGACCTCCAGTATCCGGAGCTCCCGTTCGTGGTGCTCACGCCGTTCAGCAAGGAGGTGAGCCGCCGTCTCGAGAAGGAAGATCTCAGTGTGGTCGACTACGTGTTCTCCTGGCTTGGAAACGTGGAGCTTATCGTGGCCATAATCAAACTGCTCGAGGACCGCATGAACGCGCAGAAAGATATCGAGGAGATCGGAGTGCAGTGCATCCTGCTCGTGGAGGACTCCATCCGCTTCTACTCGGCCGTGCTCCCGTATCTGTTCAAGTTCATACTGACTCAGTCAAGAGAGTTCTCCACCGAGGCTCTGAACGAGCATGAGACGCGACTGCGAATGCGCGGGCGCCCCAAAGTGATCATGGCGCGCGACTTCGACGAGGCCCGCGTGCTCTATAAGCGCTACGGCCACCGCATGCTCGGCATAATATCCGACATGGCCTTCCCCGTCGACGGCAAGCTCTGCAAGGATGCCGGAGCGCAGCTCGCCGCCATAGTGCGGGAGAAAGACCCCTACATACCGATAATCTTCGAGAGCTCCGAAGCCACGGCCTCAGAGACGGCCGGCCGCTTCCAGGGTATTTTCGTGGACAAGAACTCCAAGACGCTGCCGCAGGACCTGCGCGACGCTGTGCGCCGCAACTTCGGTTTCTACGACTTTGTGGTCCGCGACCCGCACACCGGCAAGGAGGTGCTCCGGATCCGCAACCTCAAGGAGCTGCAGAAGAATGTGTTCAACATCCCCTCGGAGAGCCTCTTCTATCACAGCTCGCGCAACGATATATCGCGCTGGCTCTATTCCCGCGCCCTCTTCCCCATAGCCTCTGTGCTGCAGCATTACCGCTTCACCGACATGAGCCAGACGCCCGATGTGCGCCGCCTCATCTTCGAGTGCATAGTCAAGTACCGCCGCATGAAGAACCGCGGCGTCGTGGCCGTGTTCCGCAAGGACCGCTTCGACCGCTACTCCAACTTCGCGCGCATAGGCAACGGCTCGCTGGGCGGCAAGGGACGCGGCCTCGCCTTCGTAGACTCAATTATCAAGCGCCATCCCGAGTGCGAGAATTTTCAGGGCGTGGAGATCACAATACCGCGCACCGTGGTGCTCTGCACTGACATATTCGACGAATTCATGGAGAGCAACAACCTCTACCAGATAGCGCTCTCCGACCGCAGCGACTCGGAGATACTGCAAGCCTTCCTCCATGCCCGCATGCCGGGGCGCCTCAGAGATGACTTCATGGCCATATTCGAGGTGATCGACAAGCCGCTGGCCGTGCGCTCCTCGTCGCTTCTTGAAGACTCGCATTATCAGCCGTTCGCCGGTGTCTACTCCACCTACATGATCCCGCGCCTCGACGACCACAACCGTATGCTCGAGCTGCTCCTGGATGCCGTCAAGAGCGTCTACGCCTCGGTGTTCTTCCGCGACTCGAAAGCCTACATGAATGTGACGCGCAACGTCATAGACCAGGAGAAGATGGCGGTGATCCTTCAGGAGGTCGTGGGCGAAGACCACGACGGCTATTTCTATCCTTCGTTCTCGGGTGTGGGCCGCTCGCTCAACTATTATCCGATCGGCGGCGAGAAGATCGAAGAGGGTGTGGCCGAAGTGGCCGTGGGTCTGGGCAAATATATCGTCGACGGCGGCAGGGCGCTCCGCTTCTCGCCGGCCCATCCCCACAATGTGCTGCAGACCTCCACACTCGACCTGGCTCTGCGCGACACTCAGACACGCTTCAACGCCCTCCCCATGGCCGACATACCGGAAAGCTTCTCCGTCCACGACGATTTCAACATAGCCACACTCAACATATCCGATGCCGTGGCCAACGGCTCGATGCGCTACATGGTCTCGAGCTACGACTTCCGCGACGGATATATGCGCGACACCGACAGCGGACCGGGCCGCAAAGTGGTGACTTTCGCCAACATACTCAACCACGACATATTCCCGCTCGCCCCGGCCCTTGAATTCATGCTCTCCACCGGTCAGTACGAGATGGGACGCCCCATAGAGATGGAATTTGCCGGCATGATAAAGCCGGGCATCAGCGCCTCTTCGGAGGAGAAAGGGACCCTCTACTGGCTCCAGATCCGTCCCATCGTGGATCGCAAGGAGATGCTCTCCGACGAGATTCTGGACCGCTCCGACTCGGAGCTGATACTACGCTCCGACACGGCTCTGGGCCACGGTCTCATGGAGGGTGTGCGCCATATCGTCTATGTGCGTCCCGACAGGTTCAACTCAGCCGAGACACCGGAGATAGCCCGCGAGATAGAGGAGATAAACCGCGGCTTCACCGACCGCGACCAGGGCTACATACTCATAGGCCCGGGGCGATGGGGCAGTTCCGATCCGGCCCTTGGCGTCCCGGTGCGGTGGCCTCAGATTGCCGGCGCAAGGCTCATAGTGGAAGCCGCTATGAAAGGATTCGCCGTGGAGCCTTCGCAAGGCACGCATTTCTTCCAGAACCTGACCAGCTTCGGTGTGGGCTATTTCACCGTAGACCCGGCCCGTGGCAAAGGATTCTACGATCTGGAATGGCTCGACGCGCAGCCGGCTGTCTACGAGAGCGACAGGATACGTATCGTAGAAGTGGCCTCCCCGCTCACTATCGCTATCAACGGCCGCAAGTCGGCCGGCATCGTGGCGAAGCCGGCAGAAAGTTGTTAGTGAGAGAGTTAGGAGTTGGGAGTTAGGCTTTAGAAGCTGATTATTAACGGATTGTAGTCGCAGGCATGTTTAATTCAAAGAGCAGAAGGATCGAGGAGCTTGAGCGGGAGCTTTCCGACGCGAGCGAACGCAGCGCGCTGCAAGACAAGCAGATAGCGGATCTATCCGAAGCCAAGGTAGCTCTGGAGAAGGAGAAGCTCAACCTGGAACTCGCCCTGCAGGAAGCGCGTCGAGACCTCATGACCCTGCGCGACGATACGGAGAAACGCCTCAGCCTCGCCGAAGAACTTCATGCGCGCAGCTCCGCGAAGATCGACGAGCTCGAACGGCAGAACCGGATGCTGCGCCGCGAGTCAGACTTGCTGCGCTCGGAACGCAACGACTACAAGGCGATGCTCGACGCGCGCTACGAGACGTCAGCCCACGCCATCGAACCTATCGACTTCGGTGCTTTAGGCCGCAACCGACGAAAGAATTACACCGATGTGACCAACCGCAGCCGTGCGGAAAGCTCCGTGGAACTGAGTCTCACGCCACCCGACGACCCCTTCGGCGACGACCTTCCCCACCATTCCGATCTCTCCGACACCCTTCCCGGCGATCCGCACGCCGACGATCTCCATTCCACTGACCGCTTCAACCCGTAAAGGTCCCGCCGAGTGCGAAAAAAGAGGCCGCCGGCAGTGAGATAAAGTCCCTCTGTCGGCGGTAATTTTTTTTGGAGTAGTCGCCCGGAGATTACCGGGTGAGGGTGCCGGTGCTGACCACCGGCTGAGCCGGTTCGTCGGCACAGAGCACCACAAGGAGGTTGCTCACCATGGCCGCCTTGCGCTCCTCGTCGAGCTCTACCACGCCCTGCTCCTTCAGCTCGTCGAGCGCCATACGTACCATGGAAACGGCGCCCTCCACAATCTTCTCGCGCGCCGATATGATGGCGGCGGCCTGCTGACGGCGCAGCATCACGGCGGCAATTTCGGGCGCGTAAGCCAGATAGTTGATCCTCGCCTCCACGACCTCGATGCCGGCCATGGCCAGACGGTCGTTGATCTTGCGCTCAAGGAGCTCGTTGATCTCGTCGCCGCCCGAGCGGAGCGTTATCTCGTCGGACGTGCCGTCGAGCGTGTCGTAAGCGTAATGGCCCGTGACCTCGCGCAACGCGGCGTCGCCCTGTATGCGCACGAAAGAATTGAGCGCTTTCTCGTGGCCCGAGCCCTGCGAAGCGCCGAGTGTCGATGCGGCGTCCACATCGAAGACGGCGCGGTATGTGTCGCTCACACGCCACACGAGCACCATGCCTATCATCACCGGATTACCCGTCTTGTCGTTGACCTTTATAGGCTCGATATCCATGTTGTGGATGCGCAGCGACATCTTCACGCGGTTCATGAACGGGTTGCACCAGAAGAAGCCGGTGCCGCGGAACGTCCCTTTGTATTTGCCGAAGAAGATCATGACGCGGCTCTGATTCGGCTGCTGCGAGAAGAAGCCCGAGCAGCTCACCGCGGCCAGTATGAAGAATATGACTCCGGCTATGATCTCGGCCATATTCAGCGCCTCGCTGCCTGTGCCTGCCTCCTGATCCATCGAGCCGGTGCTCACGAGCACTATAGCGCCGACAATCAGCAGAAGCACCACGCCAAGCATAAGAAAACCGTTGGCCAGCATACCTTTATATTGCTCTTCGGAACCTGTGGCGGCACTCGGGGCGACCGCCTGATAATCGGAATTGTTGTTGCTCATGTTTTTGCGAGTTAGTTACTTATTTTGCGCGGCGGGCAAGAAGCGCATCGAGCTTGGAAATTATATAAGCCGGCTGAATGCCGTACAAGCAGTGCATATCGCCGCGGTGACACGGTTTGTTGCCGAACACGGAGCAGGGCCTGCACACCATGTCGAGCTGCACTATGTCCTGCTTGTCCTGGCGCCAGCCTGTGAAGCCGCAGTACGGATGCGTGGCGCCCCAGACGCTGACAACAGGCAGCCCCACCACGGAGGCCATGTGCATGTTGGCGGAGTCCATTGAGATCATGGCGTCGCAGTCGTGGAGCAGGTTCAGCTCTGCCGGTATCCCGAGCCGCAGCTCCGACATATCCACCGTCTGATCCGGATATTTCCGGTGCCACTGCGAGAGAGTCTGGTGCTCGCCGGCTCCGGCTCCGAACAGGAAGATCCTGTAGCCCGGACGCGAAGCCAGCTCGCCCACCACCTGCTCCATGAGATGAGGCGGATAGATCTTGCCAGGATGCTGCGCAAACGGCGCTATGGCTATCCACGTCTCCCCTTCTCGCCGTGGCGTCGTGGCTGCGGCGTAAACCTCCGGTGAAGCCGGATGATCTGCTGTGAAAAGATTGTGAAACGTATCCTCGCGCGGTATGCCGAGCTTCCAGAACACCTCGCGATAACGGGCGCGCGAAGTGATGAGCGGAAGCATCACCTTATGGCTTCGGCGCGTCAGAGCCCGTTTGCCCCGGCGCCCCTTGTGGATTCGGGCCACACGCCGGCCTGACAGCCGGAAGAAGAGGCGCAGTATCTTGGTGCGCAACACATCGTGAAGGTCGGCGAAAGCATCGATATCGTATTCGCGGATCAGCTCCTTGTGGAGCCGCCGCAGCCCGCCGATCCCCTTGTAGCGGTCGAAATCCACCGGCACGACCGTCAGATTCTCCGGCGTGTTGATGAAGACTTTCGCCGGGAAAGGTTTCGTCAGCAGCAGGAAACGGATCTGCGGGTTAGTCTGGCAGACACTGTAGAGCACAGGTATGGTCATGGCCACGTCTCCCAAAGCCGAAAGACGGGCCACGAGCAGATTGCGCGGTTCTTTCTTTTGTTGTCTCAAAAGTCCGAGTGGTTATTTCTTGCCGTAGAGAGCCGGGTTGGTGGCCGGGTCGTTGTAGAGTTTCATCTGGCGGTAAACCTTCATGTACTTTCGGCCGGCCTCAATGTCGGCGAGCAGCCGGTCTATGGCAAGCGAGAGGTCCTGCCGCTGCTCGAGAAGGACAGCGAGCTTGGCCTCGGCTTTGGCGCGATGCTCCTCCGAAACGTCGGCACGCTCCGCCTGCTCGCGCATGTGCCAGATCTTGAGGGCGAGTATGGATAGGCGGTCTATGGCCCACGCCGGGCTCTCGGTGTTGATCGTGGCGTCGGGGAGCGGCTTCACATCGGCGTAGCGGCTCAGGAAATGAGTGTCGATATCCTCAACCATGTCGGTGCGCACCTGATTCGAGCGGTCGATGCGGCGCTTGAGACCTATGGCCTCCTCCAGGCTCACATCCGGGTCGCGGACCACATCCTCCATGTGCCACTGCGCGGCGTCGACACGGCATTTGTCGTAGAGCACGGCGTCGAGCGAACCGGCCTGATAAGGATTATCGTAAGCGGCATCGATACAGTCAGTGACATGGTAATCGCGTACCGCGCGGTCAAATATTTCGTTGGCTTTCTTGCTGAAACTCATAAGGCGAATTGTGAGATTGTCTTCAATGGCTCCCGACGGATTACTTTTTCTCCTTGAGTATGTCGCGGATCTCGGTGAGAAGCGTCTCTTCCTTGCTCGGCTCGGCGGGAGCCTCGGCCTCGGCCTCCTTCTCTTTGTGCATGAACTTCATGACCACACGCAGAGCCACAAAGATACTCAGGGCTATGATGAAGAAGTCCACAATATCCATGATGAAAGTGCCGTAGTTGATCGCCACTTCCTCCTGCGCAGCCACACCCGGAGCCTCTTTTACGGCATCCTTGATCACATACTTCATGTTCTCGAAGCCGCTGTTGCCCGTCATTATAGTGATGCACGGCATGATGATATCGTTCACCAGCGAAGTGACTATCTTGCCGAAAGCGCCGCCGACGATTACGCCGACTGCCATATCTATAACATTGCCCTTGAGGGCAAACTGCTTAAAATCCTGTATGAATTTTCCCATAAAAAATAACTTAACTGTTAAATAGTGTAACAATTGTGAACAAGAAAGGGTTCCGTAAGCGTTGAAAAAATAATGGATAGACGGCGGCTTCGGGCTCCTTTCCAGAGAGGGGAAATCAAAATCGCCACTAAATTACAGAAAAATTTCTTGAATCGCTTCATTATCTCGCAAAAAATTTCTAATTTTGCAGTCTGAAAAAGAGGTGCGGTCAGGCGCCGGATTCGGTCTGCCAAGGGGATACCGCCCGCAGGACTAAGATTTTACGCAATTTATATATAAACCCAACAATAAAATTACAGCAATGACAAAAGTAGGTATCAATGGCTTTGGTCGCATCGGTCGCTTCGTATTCCGTGCCTCCACAAAGCGTGACGACATCGAGGTTGTAGCAATCAACGACCTTCTCCCCGTAGATTACATGGCTTATATGCTCAAGTACGATACAATGCACGGTCGCTTCGACGGCACAGTTGAGTGCGACGTGGAGAAGAGCCTCCTCATCGTGAATGGCAAGCCCATCCGCGTCACAGCTTGCAAGAACCCCGCCGAGATCGCTTGGGGTGAAGTTGGCGCTGAGTATGTGGTTGAGTCCACAGGTCTCTTCCTCACAGAGGAGAAAGCCAAGGCTCACATCGAAGCCGGTGCCAAGTATGTGGTTATGTCCGCTCCTTCCAAAGACGCTACTCCCATGTTCGTAGTAGGTGTCAACGAGAAGACATACGCCGGCCAGACATTCGTCTCCAACGCTTCCTGCACCACCAACTGCCTCGCCCCCATCGCTAAAGTGCTCAACGACAAGTTCGGCATCGTAGAGGGCCTTATGACAACCGTTCACTCCACCACAGCCACTCAGAAGACTGTTGACGGTCCCTCTATGAAGGACTGGCGCGGCGGTCGTGCTGCTTCCGGCAACATCATCCCCTCCACAACAGGTGCCGCTAAGGCTGTAGGTAAAGTTATACCCGAGCTCAACGGCAAACTCACAGGTATCTCGATGCGTGTCCCCACTCTCGACGTATCTGTTGTTGACCTCACTTGCAACCTCGCTAAACCCGCTACTAAGGAGGATATCTGCAAGGCTATGAAAGAGGCTTCCGAAGGCGAGCTCAAAGGTGTGCTCGGCTACACTGAGGACGCTGTCGTTTCTTCCGACTTCCTCGGCTGCCCCCTCACTTCTATCTTCGACGCCAACGCCGGTGTTTACTTGACAGACAAGTTCGTCAAGGTGATCAGCTGGTACGACAATGAGATCGGCTACTCAAACAAGGTGCTCGACCTCATCGCTTGCATGAAGAAATACAACGGCTGATCCACACGCCGCTTAATTACTCCTTATTACAGGGGCCGCTACCTTCACGGTTGCGGCCCCTGCTGTTTGCTGTCGGCAGAGACCCGGGTCAGCTCTGCGGGCGGCCGCAAAAAAATCCGGGCAACCGGATCTCTCTGATTGCTCGGATTATTCCGATCACCCGGTATCGGGAATTGCTCGGATTGCTGCGGCTGCGGTCCGTTGGCTCAGGCCGCAGCCGGATTATTCAGGCATTAGAGCCCGTTGCACAAAATTTGTTAACGTCAGGGTCGCATCAGCATGCCATATCCGGTGCTATGGCTCAATCACATAGCCCGCTATGCTCAATCGCTCACAGCACCGAATCTGACGCACTGATGCGAGTCCTTTTGCTTTTTTGCATTTCTTCTTTGCTTAACTACGTTTACAAATTCCCTCGAAAACTCGCCGCCCTGCCGTTAACAAATTTTGTGCAACGGGCTCTTATTTGCCGGCCATGAACTTGCGGCCGTTGCCGGATATAGACACCGCCGGGCAGATTCTTGAGCTCACTGTCCGTGAGTTTGCCCAGGCAGCGGCCGTCGACTGTGTAGACAAGGTCGTCAACCGGCGTGAGGCGCAATGTGACCACACCTGTGGGCGTGTCTTCGAGCTTAAGCTCCACCGTGTTGCCCTGAAGCGATTCGGGAAGCGCGAAGTACGTGCGGAACGGCTCCACATCGGTATTGCCGCAGAGCCGGTCTGAACCGGTCTCGTCGAGCGTATAGATCGCTGAGCTGCCTTCCACGGGGCTAAATGTAGCCGCCATCGTCACACCGTCCACATTGACGTTTGCCGGTGTGAACGCTACTGTGACATCATTGCCGTTCAAAGCCCCGACCCCGTTTCGGCTCTTTTTCGCGATACTTTAACAGTTGTAAACAAGCTCACCCTCATGGTCCCGAAATAACCCAAGCCGCCCACGCCGATTTGACGCAGCAGCCTGCCGAATATGCGCAGCGGCCCTCGGATTTGGCTATATGGCGGGAAATGGCTAACTTAGAGGCATAAAACTGCAAACGTCATGAAACTGAAGAAGATACTTGCAGCGGCTGTGCCGGCCGCCTTAGCCGTGCTCTCGGGCTCGGCTCAGGAGAAAGTGGTGGTGGGCTATGTCACCGGTTGGTCCGATGCGATCCCCGACCCGCAGGAAGTGACTCACCTCAACTATGCGTTCGGCCATGTCAGCTCCTCGTTCGACTCTGTGGAGATCGACAGGCCGGAGAATCTGCGCCGGCTCACCGCCCTCAAGCAGAACGCCCCTGACCTCAAGGTGCTCCTCTCCATAGGCGGCTGGACGAGCGGCAACTTCAGTGAGATGGCTTCCGATGCCGTTTCGCGCAAGTCCTTCGCCCGTGCCTGCCGCAGCATTGCCGACGATTTCGGCCTCGACGGTATCGACATCGACTGGGAATACCCGGGCAACGGCTCGGCCGGCATATCGTGGTCGAAACGCGACCCGGAGAATTTCGTGCTCCTGATGCGCGACCTGCGCGAGGCCCTGGGCAGCGACCGTCTCCTGACTCTCGCCTCGGGCAGCGAGCTGCAGGGCCTTAACTTCCGCGACTTCCTCCCCTATGTCGATTTCGTCAACGTTATGACCTACGATATGAACCGTGTGCCGCTCCATCACTCGCCGCTCCACCGCTCGCAGGCGCTCCTCGGCGACAAAGGACGCAGCGTCGACGAGTCTGTGAAGATGCATCTCGACGCCGGCGTGCCGAAAGAGAAGCTCGTGGTTGGCCTGCCGCTCTACGGCCGCGGCCGCGATCCCTACACCGACTTCGTGGATTACCGCTTCCTCGAGCTTAAGCCGGGCTGCGAGGAGCGCTGGGACGACCAGGCCTGCGCGCCGTATATCATCGGCCCCGACGGCACGCTCGTGCTCGGCTTCGACAACCCGCGCTCCATCGGCCTGAAATGCGACTATATCCTCGACAACGGCCTGCGCGGAGCCATGTACTGGGATTACTCGCTCGACGGCCCCGAAGGCCCGCTCCGCAAGATCATAGCCCGCAAATTCGACCTCATAAAATAGACCCCGTCAGTTCATTCCCCTCTAAATAAAACTCTTAAGTACATGACAAAAATTTGAACACATCGAATTTCGGCTTGTAGAGCGGTCTTAGAAGAACGTTTGCGATTTCTTCCAGACCATACTTGATTAGTGA
>SFOK01000123.1 GCA_004552395.1 Bacteroidales bacterium
CTGCGAGACCTTGTTTTTCTGACATTTTTCCTTGTCGTGAATCCATTAACATTTTTTCAGAACCGGCTCCGGTTTATATTTAATTTTATTTCTGTCCGGTGTCTTTTCGGCGAATTTCTTCGAGTTTCATCAGTCACGATGCCCGCATCGCTCTTTCTTCAACTCGGGGAAATTCTCTCGACAATCCGCCGCCCTGACGTTAACAAATTTTGTGGAATAGGCTCTAAATGACATCACTTTCCGATCAAGTCAAAAGCATACATATAGCCGACTTCGACTATCCCCTCCCCGATGGCCGCATAGCACCACACCCCTGTGAGCCGCGCGATGCCTGCAAACTGCTCATGCGCGACCGCGACGCCGGGATCTCGCATCATATCTTCCGCGATCTGCCGGCCCTCCTCCCGCAGCACACCCTCATGGTCTGCAACAACACGCGTGTGATCAACGCCCGCATACGTATGCGCAAACCCACCGGCGCCGAGATAGAGATCTTCTGTCTCGAGCCGGAGCAGCCCCGCGACTACGCGCAGATGTTCGCTGCCACCGGCTCCTGCCGCTGGATATGTCTCGTCGGTAACCTCAAACGCTGGAAGGAGGGCGAGCTGCAGAAGGAGCTCACCCTCCCCGACGGCTCCCGTGCCCTCCTCCGCGCCGCAAACCTCGCGCCCGCAAAGGGCAACTCGCGCCTCATAGAGTTCGCCTGGGAACCCGCCCACGCCACTTTCGCCTCCATAATCGAAGCCGCCGGATATATACCTATCCCGCCCTACCTCAACCGCGACTCGCAGCAGGCCGACTCCACCGACTATCAGACGGTCTACTCCAAGATCAAAGGCTCTGTGGCTGCCCCCACCGCCGGACTGCACTTCACCCCTGAAGTACTCGCCGACCTCCGCGCCCACGGCACCGACATGCGCGAACTCACACTCCATGTGGGAGCCGGCACTTTCCAGCCCGTCAAGAGCCAGGAGATAGGCGGTCACCCTATGCACACGGAGGTCTTCTCCGTCTCCGCTTCCCTGCTCCGCGAACTCATCGAAGCTCTCGCGCAGGGCCGCACCGTCGCCGCCGTCGGCACCACCACGGTGCGTACCCTGGAGTCGCTCCCTTACATGGGCCGCCGCCTCATGAAGGACCCCTCGCTCCATGTAGACGACCTCCATGTCGACCAGTTCGAGCCTTATCAGGGCGACGAATTCTCTACCCTCGACGCCCTCCGAGCCCTGCTCCGCAAACTCGACGACGAAGACCGCGACTCCTTCACCGCCTCCACAGCCATCATGATCTCTCCGGGATTCTCCTGGCGCATCGTCAGCGCTATGGTCACCAACTTCCATCAGCCGCAGTCCACACTCCTCCTCCTCGTATCCTCGTTCCTCTCCCGCACGGGTGCCCCGCTCAACGAGTGGCGCCGCGTCTACGACGAAGCCCTCGCCCGCGACTACCGCTTCCTCTCCTACGGTGACTCGTGCCTCTTCATCTGACCTTATCCCCCTCGCCCCCATGGATACCTCAAAGAAATATTACCTCAAGAAAGGCGAAGAACTCACCGGCCCGTTCTCTGTCGACGAACTCGCCGCTCAGGGACTCCTCCCCTCCGACCGCCTCTTCGCCACCGGATGGACCGAGTTCCGCACCGCATCCGACATACCCGAACTGGAGGAGACGCTCAAAAATGTCCGCATCACCGGCAAGTCGGAGAGCGAAATGCTCAGCAAGCTCATGGAACGCCTCGACTCCCTCGAACAGCAGAACAAACAGTTGCTCCGGGAAGTCTCGTCGCTCAAAGCAGATACCCCGGAAGCCGACAGCCGGACACCCCCGCCTGCCCCTTCACAGCCTGATGTAAGCCAACTCCGCGCCTGGGACGAATATATGAACCGCGACTCTAAAGAAAAGTCCGTGAAGCCCGAACCTCTCCCTCCCTACGACCCGGCGAAAGATACCTCGAAAGGCACCGTACCGGCGAAAGACCTCGCTTTACGTGAAAAGAAAAGTAGTACCAACATCGGCTGCATCTTTCTCTGCATCCTCGCTATGATTGTTTGTATTATAGTCTTCTTCTTGGGCATCAGAAAATCACGCCACAGTTACGTCGAAGAGGATTCCAATGGCTACTATTACGAAGATCCTTATTACTCCGAAGCCGTAGAGGCCGCCCCGGCTGCAGAGGACGCCCCGGCTGAAGCGGCTGCAGAGGACGCCCCGGCTCAATAGGCCGCCCCGGCTGAGGAATATATTAACTTATAGAAATTTTGATTGAATTTTGAGAATTACTTACGACGTAAAATAACCCACCCTCCTCTTCACCAACCCGATTTGAAATACCCTCCCGCCTTGGAACACAAAAAGAAAAATATCATAGAGCTGACACGCACTTCTCTCGAGGAATACCGCGCCGCCGGCAAACTGCCGCTCATCGTGGCCCTCGACAATGTGCGCTCGCTCAATAATGTCGGCTCGCTCCTCCGCACCTGCGACGCCTTCATGGTGCGCTCGCTCCTCCTCTGCGGAATCACCGGCACACCGCCTCACCCGGAGATACACAAGACCGCCCTCGGCGCCGAAGAATCCGTGGACTGGCGCCACTGCGACGACACTCTCGCCGCATTGCGCTCCCTGCAGGCCGACGGCTGGCAGATCTGTGTCCTGGAACAGACACACAACTCCTTACCCCTGAACCGCTTCACCCCCGACCCGAATGGCAAATACGTCATCGTGGCGGGCAACGAGATTCACGGCGTGGACCAGGCCGTCGTCGACGCCGCCGACTTCGTGCTCGAGATACCTCAGCACGGTACCAAACACTCCCTCAACGTTTCTGTCAGCTCGGGCATAGCCATCTGGCACTTCTACAACGCACTAATAAACAACTAAATACACACACCATGTCTAAAGTAGTTATCATCGGAGCAGGAGGCGTCGGATCCGTTGTGGTCCACAAATGCGCCCAGCATCCCGAAGTATTCAGTGAGATCGTGGTCGCATCCCGCACCCGCGAGAAATGCGACCGCCTCGCAGCACGCGTCAAAGAACGCTGTCCCAAAGCCAATATCATCACCGACAGCGTCGATGCCGATCAGGTGCCTCAGATCGTGGAGCTCTTCCGCCGCCACAAACCCGAGCTCTGCATCAATGTGGCCCTCCCCTATCAGGACCTCACCATCATGGACGCCTGTCTCGAATGTGGAGTCAACTATCTCGACACCGCCAACTATGAGCCTAAAGATGAGGCTCACTTCGAATACAGCTGGCAGTGGGCCTACCGCGACCGCTTCGAGAAAGCCGGCCTCACAGCCATTCTCGGTTGCGGATTCGACCCCGGTGTAAGCGCCGTTTTCGTGGCCTACGCCGCCAAACACCACTTCTCCGAAATGCGCTATCTCGATATCGTCGACTGCAACGCCGGTAACCACGGCAAAGCATTCGCCACCAACTTCAACCCCGAGATCAACATCCGCGAAATCACCCAGAAAGGCAAATACTGGCTCGACGGCAAATGGGTCGAGACCGAAAACCTCGAGTTCCACCTCCCCCTCAACTATCCCAACATAGGCGAACGCGAAAGTTACCTCCTCTACCATGAAGAGCTCGAGTCACTCGTCCTCAACTTCCCCACAATACGCCGCGCCCGCTTCTGGATGACCTTCGGACAGGAATACCTCACACATCTGCGCGTCATTCAGGACATAGGCATGGCCCGCATCGACCCCGTCATGTACAACGGTCAGGAGATCATACCCATCCAGTTCCTCAAAGCCGTGCTCCCCGACCCCGGATCGCTCGGAGAGAACTACACCGGCGAGACCTCAATCGGATGCCGCATCTCAGGACTCGACAAAGAAGGCAAAGAGAGCACATACTATATCTACAACAACTGCTCACATCAGGCCGCATATAAAGAGACCGGCGCACAAGCCGTCAGCTACACCACAGGCGTACCCGCCATGGTCGGCGCCATGATGTTCCTCACCGGCAAATGGGTGAAGCCCGGCGTCCGCAACGTCGAAGAATTTGACCCCGATCCATTCCTCGAAGCCCTTGCCGCCAACGGCCTCCCCTGGCACGTCATCGTCAACTCCGACCTCGAATTCCGCGACTAATCCCCGCCCTCCCCGAAGCATAGTCCATCCTCATTTGCAGGGACATGCCTTCGACATGTAGGCGACGAGAGGTCCTGAAAGTGTAAAGATCTTATGGCTAAAATAGCTAATGTAGCTAAATTAGCTAATACTCCGCTAACGTCGCTAAATCGAATTGTAGGGTCGCCGGCCTGCCGCGACCGCGTCATTCCCCTAATCTCTCCAAAATTACCAATTTCCCTATAAATTAGATACTTAAGAGCGCGTTCCCCTGAGATTCCCCTCATCGGAACGCGCCCTTTTTTATTTGAAAAATTTTAGTAGATGACAAAAATTAATTTTTGTCAGTTATATGATTGATTTTTAATTAGTTATTACTTGT
>SFOK01000026.1 GCA_004552395.1 Bacteroidales bacterium
GTATGTCCCTACATTGCACGGTATTTACCTGCACTTCAGCTAATTATCCAATACATGGGCGTCGCCTACATGCCGAAGTCATGTCCTTACATTGCATGGTATTTACCTGAACTTAAGCGTGTTAGCAAATACGCGGGACGTTGCATTTGGGGCACGGGTTAGTAGCGGGTTTCGATGACGGACCAGTCGACGATGTCCCAGATACTGTGGAGGTAGTCGGGACGACGGTTCTGATAGTCAAGGTAGTAGGCGTGTTCCCACACGTCGATCACAAGCAGCGGGGTCAGGCCGTCGGTCAACGGGTTGCCGGCGTTGGAGGTCTGTGTGATGAAGAGGTTGCCGCCTTCGTCTTCGGAGAGCCATACCCAGCCGCTGCCGAAGAGTTGCGCTCCGGCTTTCTCCATCTCGGCTTTGAGGTTGTCGAGGGATCCGAATGTCTCTTTGATCTTCTCGGCAAACTTGCCTGAGGGTTCTTTCACGGGGTTGGGCGAGAACTGGAAGAAATAGAAGATATGATTCCATGCCTGGGAGGCCTGATTGAAAAGAGGACCGTCGGCTGTGCGGATGATTTCTTCGAGTGCCATGTCGGCAAAGGCTGTTCCTTCTACGAGTTCGTTGAGTTTTGCGATATACGCTTTTTCGTGTTTGCCGTAGTGGTATTCTACTGTTTGCTGACTTATCGCCGGAGCGAGAGCATCGGGCGAATAGGGGAGACGTGGTTGCACAAATTTCATAGTATTTTAATTTAATAGTTAATAATATCGTCGTAGTTGCAGCCTGATTGCAGGACCGTTGCAGCTTGATTAAGGCGTGAATCGGGCCGGGGGGGGGGTCAGTCCCTGCCCATGAGTCCGATCAGGCGTCTCACGGCTTCAGTGAGCGACTCATCGTGTGCTTGGGCAAGCGAGGAGTCGACAGCTATGCCAACCGCACCAGCTGCGAGCACATCGCGGAAATTGTCGCAGGTAATGCCTCCGGTGGCCGCGAGGGGACGTTCCACATCGTTTTCCGCAACCTTGTCGGCAATTTCGCGGAGGAGAGGCAGATTGTCTATCTCGCCGTTGAAGGCCGGCTCATAGCGGAAGAAATCCACATCGAGGCGATACTGACGGAGGATCTCCTCCCAACTGTTGACCGTGACGCCGATGATAGGTGCGGCTTCGAGCTCCATACGTGCGGCCGAGACCGGCATATCATCGCGATAGAGCTGCACTCCGTCGCATCCGGCGTCCTTGCAGAGAGTGACGCGGTCGGCAACGAGAAGCATTCCTTCAGCCTTCCTCACATCTTCGAGCAGTTCCTTCAGAGCAGGTTTCAAAATCTCATCCGAGAGAGCTGCCGGAGCCTTTATTTCAATCCAGCGGCAACCGCCTTTCAAAGCCTGACGCGCTTCGGCAAGGATATCTTTTACGTTGTCGGATTTGACTATATACTGTAACATGAGTAATTCTCAGAAATCAGTTAATATTAATTCTAACAGTAAGTCAACCAACTGCTTATGAAATACTGAAGTATTTGGATTGCATTTCCTGTTTTCGCTAAGAGACTCAGATCGCGCCGAGCACCTTCCTTCAATCAGAAAAATCAGCTCAAATCCTTATCAAAATCGCTATAAGCTAATTTCTTCGACTTACTTAAATTGATTCATTTTGTAGAATCAACAAGTTCGGTTAGGGAATTGTTGCATCGTCTGTCGCGGTATTTGGTTATCTCCGGAAAAATTGTTAATTTTGCAGTCTGAAACAGACCGAAAACGGGACCTGCTGACTCAGGCCAGGAAACCGGACGGGTCAGCCCCCGGAATCCGGCGACTGAGATCCGGGAACCTTTCCCCTCGACCTAGAATAAGATACTGAATCCAAGTTTTTTAACATTACAAAGAAATGAGAAAGAATATCGTAGCCGGCAATTGGAAAATGAACACCACCGTGCAGGAAGGTGTATCGCTCGCCCAGGAGGTAAACGCACTCCTCAAGGACGCCAAGACCAATTGCGATGTTGTGATCTGTGTGCCTTTCACACACCTCACCGCTGTCAATGCAGTCATAGACCAGAACAAGCTCGGTCTCGGCGCAGAGAACTGCTCCGAACACGACAAAGGCGCATATACAGGCGAGGTAAGCGCACAGATGGTAGCTTCCACAGGCGCCAACTATGTGATCCTCGGCCACAGCGAGCGTCGCCAGTATTTCGGAGAGAACAACGAGCAGCTCGCCACCAAGACCCGCAAAGCACTCGATAACAACCTGAAGCCTATCTTCTGTGTGGGCGAGGTACTCGAGGAGCGCGAGAACGGCACATACAACGATGTGGTTTCTTCACAGCTCGAGGCACTCTTCGGACTTAGCGCCGAGGATTTCGGTAAGGTTGTGATTGCTTACGAGCCCGTGTGGGCCATCGGTACAGGCAAGACAGCCACAGCCGACCAGGCACAGGACATGCACGCCCACATCCGCAAAGTCATAGCTGACAAATACGGTAAGGAAGTTGCCGACGCAACATCGATCCTTTATGGCGGCAGCTGCAAGCCCACCAACGCCAAGGAGCTCTTTGCAAAGCCCGACGTAGACGGCGGCCTCATCGGCGGCGCCGCTCTCAAGGCTGATTCCTTCATGGGAATTGTAGAGGCTTTCAACTAATCAGACTTTTTACCTTCAATGCCGGGGAACGTCGCTTCCTGTGCCGTTCCCTGGCATATATACATTAAAATCCGGGACACCGAGATAACGCCTTTATCCTGAACACCATGACCAACAAGCTGATTTATTTGGCGGCACTGATATGCATCATGCTTCTACCGGCCCGCGCCTTCGCACAGACGGAGGAGGAACCGCAGCAGAAGAAGAACATAGTGGAGATAATCGAAGAGACCTCCGGCAACAACATCGAGGTCGAGATACCTTCGCAAGTGATGCCATATGTGCTTCCGGCTGAAAAAAGTCAGCAAATAGAGTCGGCCAAGGAGAATAACCGCAACCGCAATGTCTCCACAGGACCGCGCGAGGTCACCGGCTTCCGCATACAGATATTCAGCGACGGCCGCAATCAGGCCACACTGCGGCAACGCGCCAATGTGCGCACTAACGCCGTGCTTTCACGTTTTCCGCAATACAGGCTTCAGGTCTATTCCTTCTCGAAAGCACCGAAATGGTACACCCGCATCGGTAATTTCCGCACACAGAGGGAAGCCAACGCAGCTCTGGCCGAACTTCGGAGAGCATTCCCATCGTTTGCCGGTGAGATGCGTGTGGTGAGAAGTAAAATTGTGGTAGTAGACTGAAACAATACAGAAAGGGGGATACGTCAACATTCGGCAAACGACCGGCAGACGACTCCCGCGACATTAATTTCCATAACAGTGAGTAGAAAAGAGGAGCACAACCGGGAACTTGTGGAAAAGCTCGCCGGCCATTACAGAGCCATACTTGAGCTTATCGGCGAAGATCCTGAGCGCGAGGGGCTTAAGAAGACGCCCGAGCGAGCCGCGAAGGCCATGATAGACCTCACCGTCGGCTACCGTCAGGACCCCATGCAGATTGGTTCCAAAGCTATTTTCAATCACGACGGGTCCAAGATAGTGATGGTGCGCGACATCGAGTTCTACAGCCTCTGCGAGCACCATATACTCCCCTTCTTCGGCAAGGTCTCGGTGGGTTATATCCCCGACGGCAAGATAATAGGCCTCTCCAAGCTGGCGCGTATCGTCAACACATTTGCCCGCAGGCTGCAGGTGCAGGAGCGTCTCACGGCCGAGATCTGCCGGCTCTTAGAGCGTGTGGTGCCAAACAAGGGTGTGATAGTGGCCTGCAACGCGCAGCACCTCTGCATGAAGATGAGGGGAGTGGAGAGTCAGGAATCATCCACTACAACTATGGAATATTGCGGACGGTTCGCCGAAGATCCGGCCCTCCGCGAAGAATTTTTCCGTCTGCTCAAGGTCTGACATACACTCAGTCCAACTGCACAGAGTGACAGTTTATCAGCAAAATTAAAGCCGGAAGCATCGAAGCCTCCGGCGTTCTTATTATGTGTCGATTTGAAGCGGTGGATTACTCTTCACCGGCAGGAGCCAGTTTCACTGTGAAGTGACGGAGCAGGGGAGCCTCCCAGACGATCTTCAGACCGCGTGTGATCTGCTCGCGACGGTCGTAAACATTCTTGATAGCGGCAGCAATCACATCCATGTGGTTGTTGGTATATACGCGGCGTGCAATGCAGAGACGCAGGAAGTCGAGGCCACCGAAACGGTTCTCCTTGGTGACAGGATCACGGTCGGCGAGGATATAACCGATCTCGCAGCCGCGGATACCGGCCTCGCGATAGAGCTCGACTGTGAGAGTCTGAGCGGGGAACTCCTCTTTGGGCACATGGGTGAGGATACGGTCGGCATCGAGGAAGATGGCGTGACCGCCAACGGGACGCTGATAAGGTATGCCGTACTCATCGAGTTTGGCAGCCAGATACTGCACCTGTTTGATGCGAGTCTCGAGCATATCGAACTCGGTGTTCTCGTCGAGTCCGACGGCGAGAGCGTCCATATCGCGGCCGTTCATACCGCCATAGGTCAGGAAGCCTTCGAAGCAGATCAGATAGCCTTTGGCACCTTCGTACCACTCCTCGTGCTTGGTGGCGATGAAGCCGCCCATGTTGACGAGACCGTCCTTCTTCGACGACATGGTCATACCGTCGGCCAGAGAGAACATCTCGCGGCAGATCTCCTTGATAGTGACATCCTTGTAGCCTTCCTCACGGGTCTTGATGAAATAAGCGTTCTCGGCGAAACGTGCGCTGTCGAAGATCAGAGGCACATTATATTTGCCGCACATGGCGCTCACCTCTCTGAGGTTCTGCATGGAAACGGGCTGACCGCCTGCTGTGTTGTTGGTGATTGTGACGATCACGAAAGGCACCTTGCCGGCGTGCTCTGTGAGAGCTTTCTCAAGCTTCTTCAGGTCCACATTGCCCTTGAAAGGATGCTCGAGCTGAGTGTCCTTGGCCTCGTCGATTGTGCAGTCGATAGCGAATGCCTTGCGGCTCTCGATGTGACCCTTTGTGGTGTCGAAGTGAGAGTTGCCGGGCACATAGTCGCCCTCGTGAACCAGATAGCTGAAGAGCACATTCTCGGCAGCGCGGCCCTGATGAGTGGGAAGCACATAGTCGAAGCCCGTGATGCGGTTGATAGTCTCTTTCAGACGGTAGAAGCTCGTAGCGCCTGCATAGCTCTCGTCGCCCATCATCAGTGCGGCCCACTGGCGGTCGCTCATGGCACCTGTGCCGGAGTCGGTGATGCAATCGATATAAACCTGATCAGCACGAAGCATGAACACATTGTAATGACACTGACGGAGCCACTCCTCGCGCTGTTCGCGAGTGCTTTTGCGGATAGGCTCTACCATCTTGATTTTCCAAGATTCTGCAAAGGGAAGTTCCATAATATTAGATAGGATAAGAAAATTTTGTTCGATTTGAGCAAGTGTGCGGCCATTACGCCACACACTTGCTTTCGGCTTCAAAATTAGCTATTATATTTCGTAAATGCAAATAATATTTACCCAAAATTCCAACAGCGGCCACTAAAAGTCTCCGCCGCAGCTTTCAGGCAGTCTGCCGGGCCCGAGATGAAACGCCCTGCAGCCGGCGATGGTCAGTGCCGCTCAGGATCCGCTGCGACAGCCTCAACCGTATAGCCGAGATCGCGCAGACGCTTCACAAGACCCTCATCGCCAAGCAGATGCAACAGACCCACGGCAACAAACGATTTGCTCTCGGCAAACAGGTCCGGAAGCACCTTCATCCAGTTGTCGTTGCGTTTGCGCAGCAGAGCGTCAGTGAATTCGGCATCGTCCTCCTCCTCCTCGCTCAGAGCAAGAAGAGCCGGGGCGTCCTGAGCCATATAGGCCCTGTTGAGCTCCTTCATGCGGCTTACCGTCTCTTCCGGATCGTCGAGCATCTCCTTGAGCATCTCGGCCTGGCGCTGCAGCGGCACAGAGTTGAAGAGCAGCTCTGCCTGAAATTCCGGTGTCTCAAGTCCGGTCAGCTCCTTGCCTTCGTTTTTGGCCTCAGTCATGAACCAACTGTCGAGCTGACCCGTCTCCGCGAGGTCCTTGGCCACAAGCATCATGGTGAGAGCCGAGTTCACAGCCATAGGTTTCATGGCGTTGAACATCTTCAGCGACACGCCCGGGGCTATAGTGCCGCACACGGAATCCATCCGCGCAAACTCATCGGCCGAGAAGAACGACGAGAGCGTGCTGTCGGCCGGTGCAAACATATACTTCTGCAGTTTCCCGGCCATCTCCACCGGATTTGTCATAACCACCTCCACAATAAGATTGTCGGCCTGAGCGAGAGCATCGCGTACGCCCGGCACACTGTCGACCATAGAGTTGGGCGCCAGATGATGCGTGCCGAAGAGGTAAGCGGGAGCTTTGAGCCCGTTGCCAGTCACTTTATAAAAGATCTGTGCTCCCGCGGTCAGCGGTCCGGCAATCAGACAGATAGCCGCGATGAGCCGGAGAATCAAAGTTTTGTGTTTCATAATCCTGTTATTAGCATTAAAACAGCGGGGAAAATCCGCCGATACCGCAAAGATAACCAATTCTTCCGACAATCTTTGCGCCACGTAAATATTTTTATTAACTTTGCTTGATATATGGACAGCAAGACATTCATAGAGACACTTCACGCGGAAACGTCCGTCACCAAAAAAGATATATCAGCGATCCTCGGAGCACTGCAGAACGTGCTGGGCAACACCTGCGCAGAGGGCGACTCGGTGGCCGTGGTCGGTTTCGGTACCTTCGAACCTCGTAAACGGGAAGAGAGGGTAGTGGTAATGCCCACCTCGGGCAAGCGGCTCCTCGTGCCCCCAAAGCAGGTGATCACTTTCCGCCCGTCAACCGCCCTGCGCAACAGCCTGCAAAACGAAGAAACAGCCTCTAAGAACGTCTAATCTCCTACTCGAAAGCACCATGGATCAGAAGTTAGCCCTCACATCTTTTACACGGAGCATAGCTGATGCCGCTAATCTGCCGCAGGAACGCGTCGGCACCGTTTTAGACGCTCTGTTCTCACTCGTAGAGGCAGAACTGATCAAAGGCAACAATGTCAAGGTAAAAGGTCTCGGCACATTCAAGATCAGCACTGTGGAACCGCGCGAGACACGCGACCTCGCATCGGGAGAAAGGATCACCATAGGCGCCTACCGCCGCGTGAGCTTCACACCGGAAAAAGCACTCGCCGAGCTGGTCAACGCTCCCTTCTCGGCTTTTGAATCCGTGGAACTGTCATCGGACCTCTCGCAAGACGAGCTCGAACTGCTCGCACCTGCCGAAAGCGCCGCTGCTGCCGAAGAGGAACCGGTTGCCGATAACTCCGAGACATCATATAACTCCGAGACCTCCGAAAGTTCCGAGAGTTCCGAGAGTTCTGAGACCTCCGATAACTCCGATAACTCCGAGAGCTCCAATCCAGAACCGGCTCCCGCTGTGGCCCGCGAGATAGCTCCTGTGGAAATGCCGGAGATTCAGTGGGCTGAGGATACAGAAAGCTCCGCCGCTGAGCAAGCTGAGGAGGCAGATAGCTCCGCCCCACAAGTTGAGGCCCCGGCTAATGAAGCTGAACAAGCTGAGGCAGAAGAAGCAGCCTCTGAAACCGCCGAAGCAGCAGAGGATACCGCAGATTATCCCGAAGAAGAGGAAGAAGAGGATACTTCGTCCGCTAAACACAAGTCGCATTTCTGGCTCGGCGTACTTGCGGGCGTGGGCTGCACGGTCGCGATCCTTCTTGGGCTCTGGGCCTGGCGTTACTTCGCTCCTGATTCATTCACTAAGGTGACAGGCCTTGTCACCACATCTACCATGCCCGCTCCGGCAGCCGTTCAGCCCAAAGCGACACCCGCGCCTGTAGCCTCTCAGAAAGCTGATCAGGAGGAAAAGCTGAAAGAGGAGGCCGCACCGGCCGTTGACACTGAGGCTACGCCCTCAGCTACCGATGAAGTGCCCACCAAGCCGTCGGATCAGCCTGTCTATGATTACATATCCAAGACCCGTTTCCTCACCACCATGGCTAAGGAACATTACGGCGACTATAATCTCTGGCCCTTCATCTACAAAGAGAATGAGGCCATGCTCGGTCACCCCGACCGCATCAGGCCGGGCACTAAAATTGTGATACCTCCGGCATCGAAATATGGTATCGACGCATCGGACCCGGCTTGTGTAGCGAAAGCTAAAAAGATGGGTGCCGCTATTTATTCCAGATACCGCAAATAACTGAAGTTCAATCGTATATACTATCTGAGTTAATCCAACACTTTAGAATTGCAATGTGCGTGACTGCATGGTCAGCGCATCAAAAAGCAACAGACGACCGAACAGAGGTTCGCCGATTCCGGCGAGTATCTTCACAACTTCGGCGGCCTGCAACGAGCCTATGACTCCCGGCAACGGGCCCAGCACCCCTCCGACGCTGCACGGCAGGTAACCGTCCGGTTCGGCTGAATCGGGGAAAAGTGCGCTGTAACCGGGAAAACCAGGCTTCCACGACATCACCTGCCCGTAAAACTGACTTACACCGCCGAGGCAATACGGTTTGCCGGCACGTTGGCAGGCCTCGCTCACCAGATATTTGGTGGCGGGGTTGTCGGATCCTTCCGCCACTATGTCGAAATCGCGTATCAGCGCGTCGATATTCTCTGCGGTGAGGAGCATATCGAGCGGTTCAATATCTATTTCCGAATTTATAGAGCGCAGACGCGAGGCACACGCCGCGGCTTTCTTCTGCCCGAGCTCATTTTCGGTAAAAGAAAGCTGCCGTTGCAAATTGCTGATATCCAGCGTATCGAAGTCGGCCACGGTGATATGTCCAACACCCGAGCCAGCCAGATACATGGCACATATCGAACCTAAAGCGCCTGCACCAACCACAAGTGCCCGTGCTCCGAGCAGACGTTGCTGACCCTCTTCGCCAAATCCTTCAAGCAACAGATTGCGGCTGTAGCGCCGCTGCTGTCCGTCGGTAAGTTCCATCTCTTTTCTCACTGTCTTTAATCTTTCTTTTCGCCGGTTTCTGCGGCCGTTTCCCCGATGACTCCGGCGTTTTTGCGATTTGCCGCCGCGACAGCCTCGGGTGTGAGCCGAGCCGGAAGCGGGAGGTCGGGCTTGGATATTTTCACTTTCATACGTACCCAAAGCGAGTCGGGCAGCAGCTGCCACAGTTCTGTCAGCATCTTCCACCGCAGATCGAAAGTGCAGACGCTCTCACGATGAGCCATCGCCTTAATGATACGCCGCGCGGCATAATCCTCCGTCATCATGAGCGGATACTTCACATCGCTCAGCAGAAGCGGGGTATCAACCCATCCCGGCCGTATGTCGGTAAAGAATATGCCGCTCTTCTCCTCACAGGCCAACTGTCTGAGAGCCACGAGATAAGTACGACCGAAAGCCTTCGAAGCCGAATACGCCGACAATCGACCTATACCTTTCGTCCCGGCCACAGAGGTCACTGCGGCTATATGACCTCTCACGCTGCGACTGCGCATATAGCGGTAAGCGGCATCGATCATCCGGGCAAAACCGACGGCGTTCGTGCTGACAATCGCCGCCTCACGTTCCGGATCGAGGTCGAGATTCTCATAGCCGATTCCCGCCATGTGAAGATATATGTCCATGCCGCCCGTCTTTTCGGCGAGTTCTTCGAGCAGCATAGGGCCGTCAGGTTTAGTGACATCTATCGACGCATACTCCACATAATCAGAATATTTACGTTTCAGAGCCTCCAGAGGACCCGTATGGCGGCCGGCCACACCTATTCTTACCTTGCGCGAGGCGAGCATCTCCGCCACACGCAGCCCCATACCTGAGCTTGCGCCCATGATTATAATCTTCTTCATAAGCCGGTTAATTGACTGAGTCTATATAGAAAATAACCTCCTGGACTATACTAAAGTTCGGCAACAGTCTGCGCCGTATCTGAAGTAGCTAAAATAGATAAGTTTGCTATCATAGCTAAAACAGCTATAGCAGCTAACCTTGCCTCATTTAGAAAAAAGGCCGCTCCGGAGTCTCCCGGATACGGCCTTTTTCAGTAGATTTTTCTTTGGAGTCTTAGCCGCAGTGCCAGTATTTGCTTACCAGATTCATCATGGCCGCGGGTGAGGCGTTGACTTTGTCACGCAGGTTGGCGTCGTTGTATTTGAGCAGGCGCTCGATCACACCGTCAAGAAGCTGGGGCGAGAACACATCCTTAGCCTCGAAATAGCCGCGCAGTTCCTGCAGGCACTTGGCCGAAGCGTCGCAGCTGTCGGGCAGGTTCTTAAGGCTGTGGAGCTTGTCGCTGTTCTCCTCATCGTGGATATTGACATCCACGTAGTTCTCCTCGGCCTTCTTGAGAGAATCGGCCATCTCGAAACCATGGCGTGCGGCCACTATCATGCCGGCTATGAGCTGATAGATATCGGCTGAGCTGTCGGAGCTGCGGAGCTCCACGGTCTGCTTCTGCGGCGGAACGATAGGCACTCCCTGCTCGAGCGGATTGGCGTCGGCACACATATTGCCGTCGGCTGTCCATCCCAGCGGCACACGCACAAGCACGGAGCGGTTGCGGTCACCCCAGCAAATGCTTGTGGGAGCCTCCTGGTGAGGCACGAGACGCAGGTAAGAAGTGGGCACCTTGTTGCCGAAGGCCGTTATCGCGGGGGCCAGGTCGAGAATACCGGCTATCGCCTTGCGGGCTTCGTCGCTCAGTCGGCCGTCACGTATCATCACGTTTTGATTGCCTTGCATCAGTTTGAAGTGGATATGCAGGCCGCTGCCGGCTTTCCCGGCTGTGATCTTGGGTGCGAACGTCACATCGAGGCCCTCGCGGAGAGCGAGGTTGCGTATCACCCACTTGGCTATCATCAGATTGTCTGCAGCCTGCTCTGCGGGAATCGGCAGGAATTCAACCTCGTTCTGCTCGTATATCTTGTTATCGAGTGTGAAGTTGCCTACTTCATTGTGGCCATACTTGATCTGTCCGCCTGCTTCGGCGATATAGACCATACATTTGGCACGGAAGTCGTTGAATTTGGCAAACGGTGCTGACTCGTGATAACCTTTCTGGTCGGTAGCTTGGAAAAGGCCGGCATCATCGGCCACTACATAGTATTCCAGCTCACCCATGGCATAGAAGTCGAGTCCTGTCTCTTTGCGGAACTCTTCCACAGCTTTGTGGAGCGTGTAATCGGGCGAGGACTGCATGCGGTGGCCCTCTTTATCGTAGAATGTGGCAAGCATGGTAAGTGTAGGCACCTCTGCGAAAGGATCCACGAACGCCGTGCTGAAACGCGGTATCACGTAAAGATCCGAGTTGCCTGCCTCGATGAAGGGGAACAGGCTCGAACCGTCCACACGTTCGCCGTATGTGAGGATCGATTCCAGATATTCCTCGGAGTTGATTACGAAATTCAGTGTCTTGAGACGGTGATCGCTTGCGGGATACATGAAATTAATCATCTTGATACCGTTCTCGTTGACAAACCGGATGATGTCGCTCTTGCGGAACTCGGAAGGCGCTTTCTCGAGGAAACGCACTACCTTGTTGGGGCATAATCTGATTTTTGAATCCATGTCATTTAAGGTTTTAATGTTCTGTTTTTCTGGTTTTTATGGAGTTATGTTTATTATTTCTCTTCAAATAAGGATCGCATTGCTTCGGCTCGCCGCGAGGCTCAGGGTTAATGCTTTTCTTTAATGTATTGCTTTTAACATTTTGGATCACAGCATTTAATAGACGCCTCCTTCGCCGATAGCCGGGTCTGCCACAGGTTCCGGAACTCTCTTAAGCGGATCTTTTATGAAGGTCACGGCTATGGCACCGAAGGCAAGCGAGACACCGGCCAGTATCATCATCATGTACTGCGGAGCGAGCTCGCCGGGCTGTGTCATCATACCTAACAGCAGACCGCCGCAAAGCGCCGCCACTATCTGCGGCAGACAGATGGTACAGTTGAAGAGGCCCATGTAGGAACCCACGTCGCGTCCTTTCAGCGAGTCGGTCAGGAAGGCGAAAGGCCAGGCCATGGATGCGGCCCACGCGGTACCTATCATCATGTAGGGGATGAAGAGCAGCCATTTGTCGGATATGATTCCGGAGAGCACGAATCCGGCTGCGCCTATCGCCATGGAGATGCCGTAGGAGAATTTGCGACTGCGGAAGCGCGGAAGTACGAGCGCCCAGAGCACTGACCCCATCGCCTGCACGGCATAGAGCACACCGACCCAGTTGCCTGCTTCGGAATATAGCTCGCTCGACGCATCGGGTCTCAACTCGGTGGTAACGTTAGCATTGTGAATGTCGGGCACAATCACTCGTTCGTATTCTATCGGAATCACGGCGCCGGTCTCCCGGTCGTGTTTCACTCGGCTGCAGATGGTCAGCTCGGCGGGTGAAGGGAGTTTGGCGAAGAGGCCCTCGCTATCCCTGCCGTGGTCGAGCACTACCTCTCCGGCTGAGTTCAGTATCACTTTGTCTGCGGTCTCGAGCCGGCTACCGGCAGCTTCTATTGAGGTTACTTTCTCTACAGCGGGTGTATGGAAGGTGTTCTGCGCAACTGTCCCGGTGCAGTAGGTCCACATGAACAGAAAGCCGAACCAGTTGAAGAACTGCACAAGCCCCACACTCCAGAATGTGGACGGCGCCCGACGCAGCAGTTTAAGCATGCCGGGGTTCTTCACCTCGCCGCCGGGCTGCGGATTGTAGCGCGCATACTCCCGGGGATTCCATTCTTTGATTTTGAGCAGGGAATAGATCATGCAGAGCAGAAGCATGGCGGCTCCTATGTAGAAGGAGACGCTCACCACGGCGGGCACTTCGCCTTCGGGAGCTGTCATGCTCAGGCCGAACCAGCCGAGCAGGAAGGGGAGCATGAAGCCGGTGGCTGATCCTACATTGCAAATCAACGACTGTATGGAGTAGGCGCGGCCTTTCTGCCGTTCGTTCACCATCTCGCCCACAAGCATCTTGTATGGCTGCATTGAGGTGTTCAGCGATGTGTCCATAAACATCAGCGTCATGGCACAGAAGAGAGTGGCTGTGGACAAGCTGAAGCCGAACACTCCGGCGTTCGGGAGCAGTATAGCCATGGCCATGGCCACGACGGTGCCGAGTATCAGGTAGGGCAGACGCCGGCCGAAGCGGCACCATGTGCGGTCGCTGTATTTGCCCACAAGCGGCTGCACAAACATGCCGAGCAGGGGCGGGAGTATCCAGAAATAGCTGAGAGCCGTAGAGCTGATGCCTATTATGGAGAATATGCGGGAGGCGTTCGCGCTCTGAAGCGCATACGCTATCTGGATGCCGAGGAAACCCAGACTCAGGTTCCACAGCTGCCCGGTATTCATATCTGGCTTTTTAGTCATCATGTCTTAGAATTTAAGGCGGCCGCGCTCTGTACGGAGCTTGTTGCGGCTTTGTGTCTTCGGCAGGCAGTGAAGCTCTGCCGGTGTGTTTGTGTTTCTTCGTTCAGTACCGATTCTGTCTGAGTGTATCGGCACCTTTTTGGTATAAGTGTTAGCGGGGAGAGGAGGGTCGGAGCTTCGGAGAGTCCGAACCTCTTCGGTATTTTGGCGAGCACCGGAGAGTGCCTCGGAGGGATTGTTTACTCCCGCTGTCGGACCGCTCCGTAGAGCATCGCTATCTCTTCAGCCCAGATCGCTTCGTTGGGTGTCTCGAGGATCAGCGGTATGTCGTCGAACCGGGGATCGTTCATAAGGCGGACGAAGAAGTCGCTACCTATGGTGCCTTTCCCTATGCTTTCGTGGCGGTCGATGCGCGATCCGCACTCTTTCTTGTCGTCGTTCAGATGCATACCGCGCAGGTACTGAAAACCGATCGTCTCGTCGAACTGCTTCCATGTGCGCTCGTAGGCCTCCTCGGTGGAGAGATCGTAGCCGGCGCTGAAAGTGTGGCAGGTGTCTATGCAGACTCCCACTCGGCTCTTGTCCTCGACCTTGTCTATGATATAGGCCAGATGACGAAACTCGTTGCCGAGATTGCTTCCCTGACCGGCGGTGTTCTCCAGCACGGCCGTGACGCCTTGTGTCATGTCCAGAGTCAGGTTTATGGATTCGGCTATCAGATCGAGCGCGGATTTCTCGTCAAGCGCGTTGAGATGACTGCCGGGGTGAAAGTTGAGCATCGTCAGACCGAGCTGTTCGCAGCGGCGGAACTCGTCGAGGAAGGCTTCGCGCGACAGATGCAGCTTCTGCTTGTCGGGCGCACAGAGATTGATCAGGAAACTGTCGTGAGGGAGGATGGCCGACGGTCCGTAGTCGGCGGCGGCACAGTTGGCCTTGAACTCCTCGGCTGCTTTCGGCGAGATGGGGGCCGATTTCCAGCGCGACGGACTGCGAGTGAAGATTGCAAATGACTTGGCTCCAATCTCCTTCGCTCTCAGAGGCGCGTTCTGCACGCCTCCTTCCACACTGACATGTGCTCCGATTAATTTCATATTCTATTCTTCTTTTTTATGCGCTTTCCTTTGTCTTCGAGCGCTCGCTGAATCCTCTCTGAAGGCATACGGACAGATACGCCGGGAGGGGATTTTTATCGCGTTGCAAATATACTCATTTAGCTTGATATTGCAAGTGAAAAATGCCGAAAAATGCGTTAAAAATCGTTTTCTTCGCCCGTGGCTGCAAGTGGCTGACTCGTTTCCGCTCCGACTGCCAATAGAGGCTGACTCGTTTCTTGTTCCTCCGCAGAAAAGGACCGAACCGATTTGCTGTCGTCCGCAACCGGCATCCCTTCGCAGCTAAGCAAAAAGAGGCGCCCTCCGGTTTAGCGGTGACGCCTCTTTTAAGTGTCGTAGTTGATTAGGTTGATTCGGTAATCAACTGATTATTTCTTCAGCTTGTCGAGCAGGTGTTTCACGGCGCCTTCTATCTGCGCGTCGCGGCCATGCTCCACATCGGCGGGGTTGTTGTAGATGATCACATCGGGCGTGAGCTGACGGTTCTCAAGCGCCTTGCCGTTGAGGTCGGCGTTGGTGACCTGCGGGATTCCGAAAATGATACCCGGGTCAATCTGCGTCTCCCACCAGACGGCTGTCATGGTGCCGGGTATCGGTGCGCCGACCACGTCGCCTATACCGAGTGTCTGATATGTGTAGGGTGTGCCGTGAGCGTCGGAATAATTCGACTCGTTCACAAGCATCACGGAGGGCACTGTCACTTGCGAGAAGGGCTCGTGTCCGATGTAGCGGCCGCGGGGCATGAACTTCACATACTCTTTGCCGCTCAGGAGCAGCGCCAGATCGTTGTGGAGCCATCCGCCGCCGTTCCAGCGCGTATCCACAATCACGGCGTCGCAGTTGCGGTACTTGCCGAGCAGACGGTCGTAGGCGGTGCGGAAGCTGTCGGTGTTCATACCTTCCACATGCACGTATCCAATCCGTCCGTTGGAGAGTGAATCCACAAGCTGTTCGTTGCGCTCAACCCAGCGGTTGTAGAGAAGTGTCTCCTGAGCCGATGCCGAGATAGGTTTCACTTTGCTTGTCACTTCCTTGCCGTCGGCTTTGCGTACGGTCAGCAGTGTCTGACGTCCGGCTTTGTCCTCAAGCAGGGCGTTGTAGTCCTTGCCGGCCTCTATGGGATGTCCGTCGATGGCTGTTATAACATCGCCGACGGCTATATTGGCCTTACGGGGACTGAGAGGTCCGCGGGGAAGTATCTCGGCTATCTTAAGGCCTTCACCTTGGTAGGCGTGGTCGAAGAAAGCGCCCAGACGGGCCACGGGATGCTGTGCCGTGCCGGCCGACGCACGACCTCCTGTGTGGGAGGCGTTGAGCTCGCCGAGCACTTCGCTAAGCAGATTGGCGAAGTCGCGGTTATTGTTGATGTAAGGCAGGAATTTGCGGTAATGCTCGCCGTAATAATCCCAGTCGACGCCGTGAAGGTTAGCATCGTAGAATTTGTCGTGGACCTGACGGAGCATATGATCGTAGATATATTCGCGCTCAAGCGAGGGCTTGCGGTCGTAGGGGGCGGAATATTCTATTGTCTCGGCTTTTCCGTCGGGAAGGGAGACTTTCTTCAGCGAGGAGCCTGAGAATACGAATATGTTGTCGCCTTTGGCATCGGCAACTATGCCGCCTCTCACATCGCCGAGAAGCACTTTGGTCTCGCCTTTCTTACGCAGGTCGCGCTGATAGAGGTTCGATCCGCCTTCGGTGCTCTCTGCTATGTAATAGAATTTGTCGCCTTTAGGGGAGAGGTAGTAATCGCTTATGAATGAGGAGTTGGCGGTCAGGCGGGCACGGCGGTAACGTGTGTCGGCGAGCTCGAATTCCAGATCTTTCTTCTTGGAATCCTTGGCATCGGCTTTGCTCCCTTTCTTCTTTTTGTCTTTCTTGCCTGAATCTTTCTTGTCGGCTTTATCCTTGGCCTCTTTCTCGGCTTTCTCTTTAAGGGCGGCTTCCTCTTCGGTGAGGTTGAACTCGTCCCATGTCTCGCCGTTCAGTCCCATGAGCACCACGTCGTAGGTGTTGCCCCAGGAACCGGGGTTCTTCATGCCGTACTTGGAGGTGACGTATGTCATGGCGCCACCGTTCATGGCCCAGCGCGGTATCTCGTCGGAGAAACCGCTCTCGGTAAGGTCGATAACCTCGGAGCCGTCTGCTTTCACGAGCGCCACGTCGGTGTTGTTCCATCCGCCTTTGCCTATATAGTTCACCAGAAGCCACTTGGAATCGGGACTCCAGTCGAACCACTGGTCTCCGTCAGTGTAGGAATAGTTCACATCGCCGGGAAGGGCAGTGGTGACCTTCTTCGTGTCAAGGTCTATGACACGAACTGCAGTACGGTCTTCGAGAAATGCCACTTTCTTGCCGTCGGGCGAGAAGCTGGGCTGCTGAGCCGATGTAGCACATTTGTAGAGAGGCTCTTCCACAATCTCGGTTGCGTAAGCAAAGCTCTCTGTGGTGTCTTTGGGATGGGCTATGAAGAGCTGCCAGTACCCTTCGCGATCTGAGTCGTAGACAAGCTTCTTGCCGTCGGGAGAGAAATCCACTACACGCTCCTGCGCCGGTGTGTCGGTGATACGGCGTGTGGTCTTGTACTTGGTGGATGTCACGTATATGTCGCCACGGATCACTATGGCGACCTCTGATCCGTCTGGAGCTACAGCTTTACCTATGGCGCCGTTGCTTCTGTTCGACTTCACGAGGTCGGTGTCGTAGTCATCGGCATAGATGCTGATTTTCAGCTTGGCAGGTTCGTTGGCTCCGGGAGCAAGTGTGTAGATCTCACCGTCCCAACTGAATACCAGCGTGCCGTCGGCCGACGCGCTGAGTCCGCGCACGGGATGTTTCTCGAAATGCGTTAGCTGCTTCTTGGCTGTGCCGTCCAGGTTGCGACTGTAGACGTTGATCGTGCCGTCTTCCTCGCTGAGATAATAGAACGATTTGCCGTCAGCTCCCCAAACGGGATTCTGATCATGACCGTTGAAGTCGGTGAGCTTACGGAACCTTCCGTCTTTGTAGAGCCAGATGTCGGCTGTGCCCGACGAACGTTCGTGTTTGCGCAGCTGATCCTCGTATCCTTTGCGGTCAGCATAGAGCAGACCGGAGGGCGAATAGGAGAGCGAACGCATGGGAGTGGAGAGATAAAGCTCGGGACGCGCTCCCTCTTTGTCCACATTCACTGAGTATATCACGGGGAAACCGAACGGACCCATTATGGTCTCTCTCGACGGATCGGCGCTCGATGTGGCGAACAGGAGAGTGGAATTGTCGGTGAAACACATCGGTGTCTCTTGGCCTGAGTCGGTCGTGACGCGTCGCGGTGTGCCTCCCGTGGCGCTCACAAGATAGATATCGTCGCTACCTTCGCGGTTGCTTCGGAATGCGATCTTAGTGCCGTCGGGACTCCACACCGGCTCGGAGTCGTAGGCCGGATTCGATGTGAGCTGCATGGCGCGTCCTCCGCTTGCCGGCACTGTGAATATGTCGCCTTTGTAGGTGAAGGCAACTGTCTTGCCGTCGGGCGATATCGCCGGACCCTTGAGCCAGAGCGGGGCTGTCTCTTGCGCTCCGGCAACTGTCGCAGCACTAAGCACGAGGGCGGTGATTGTCAGTTTCCTCATGGTATTAGGTTTTAAGTGTGAGTGATTTGTATCTTTCTTAAAGAGTGAAGTTGTTGGCTCTTAACCAATAGAATTTGTTTATTGCCGGTGAAATTTGATTCTAAATTGTCAGCGGATACGGTCATAGCTTGCGAGTTTGCGCTCATCGTTGCGAATCATGCGCACTGCCACGAGGAGTGCCACAAGAGCAATAATCGGTGTGGCCACGATCGACGACCATCCGAGAATGCCATGCTCATAGATATCGCAGTTATTAACCACGAGAT
>SFOK01000124.1 GCA_004552395.1 Bacteroidales bacterium
TCTTCTTCGCACGAAAATCACAGGACAACCAGAAGCACCGCGTCTACCGCTACTTCTACTTCATACCCGGAAAGCCCGAAGATTATCCGACTCTCAACGGTGTGAAAGGCAGGTGGTACAGTTCTAAGGAATTCAAGAGCCTTTTCGCCAAATCCAACCTGAGGCTCTCCCCCTTGCTCAACATAGACATGACCCGACTGGCCACTATTCTTGTCACCTCGAAAATCTACGACAAGAACGGTCAGCGGAAGATCCGCATGAAGCAATACCGTCCCTCTTTCGGATTCGCGGAACTTCACGATTCCGACATAGATTTTCAGGATAATGTCTGGATCCGTGTGGCATGTTTCAACAGCGATATGGCTAATTTCCGGCTCAGACGCTGGCTTCGCGGAGTAGTACGCAGCCGTCAGTTCACAGATATGTAATCCCCCAACCCTCAGGCCTCCGGTCACGGCAGCACACTTAGCAGCCCGGGCCGGAGAGCCGGTCAATTTACACCCTTTTATAAGACGGCTCAAACTATGGATACTCCCGCCGGGATGATAGCTGTGGTAGGTCCTACGGCCTGTGGCAAGACACGCCGGGCTGTGGAGCTCGCCCGCGCTATTGGCGGCGAGATTGTGAGCTGTGACTCCCGTCAGGTCTACCGGGGCATGGATCTCGGCACCGGCAAAGATATAGAAGAATACGGCGAGGTGCCCTATCATCTCATAGACATCTGTCTGGCCGGCGAGAAATACAATCTTCACCGTTTCATCACTGACGCCAGGGCTGCTATCGAGGATATCCGTAGCCGCGGACAACGCCCGATACTCTGCGGCGGCACAGGGATGTATGTGGAGAGCCTTCTTTCAGGCATCGTCCTTCCCGAAGTGCCGGTCAATCCGCAGCTCCGTGAGCAGCTTGCCGACAAGACACTCGCTGAGCTTACCTCCATACTCAGCGGCTTCAAGACACTCCATAACCGTACCGACATTGACACCCAGGCGAGAGCCGTCAGAGCCATAGAGATCGAGAGCTGGTATGCCGCGCATCCCGACGAGGCACAGGCAGCCAACCGCGCTCTTGCCAAACCCCTCGACGCGCTGATCGTCGGTCTCGACATCCCGCGCAAGCTGCGTCGGCGCCGTATCTCCGAACGGCTCGATGCCCGACTCAGTGCAGGAATGCTCGACGAAGTGAAGCGTCTTTTGGACGAATGTGTTAAGCCAGACGACCTCATTTACTACGGTCTCGAATACAAATATCTGACACTCTGCGCAATAGGAAAACTGACCGTCGAACAGATGCATCACGATCTGGAGATAGCAATACATCAGTTCGCCAAACGGCAGATGACTTGGTTCCGCGGCATGGAGCGTCGCGGTTTCCCGATACACTGGCTCCCTTTCGACCTTCCTACCGACGAATTCATCGAAACTGTGGCCAAGCTCTTAACCTGTTTATGATAACAAAATCACTTCTGACATTAATTTTTATCTATGGCGGTCTTGCGTCCGGCGAGGCCCAACAGCCTGCTTCGCGTGGCAATGACCGCGAAGAGGATAAGGCCACCGAGTTGCCCGAGTTCGTGGTCAAACAGAAGAAAGAGCTTATGCTGCACCTGCTCGGGTATGTGCGCGAATACTCCACACTATCCTCCTATTCCGACACACTGACCCTCTACCGCACCAAGTGGGTGGACTACATGATACCCGTAGGCAGCAAACGCAAGTACAAGGGTTGGCACTCACCTCGAGTCATATCGTCACACTCCTGCTACCGTTTCACCGACTGCCACGGCCTCGACTCGGTCAGCGACCGTTCGCCGCTTCATTTCTCCTGGGGCGACTGGGTCGGAATTGTCGATGCCGTGCCAGTGCCCGAATCGCTCGCTTTCATGCCCGTGGACACCATCAAGGGGCGCTATCAGGCCGGCGAGATATGGAACCGCGACACCACCACATATACCGTCGATGTGAATCCGCTTGCCGTAGAGTCTGCACGCCGGTGGATACCGCAGTTCGACCTTTTCTTCTCCGACCATACCGACTTTGAGCAGTTCAAACTCAGCTACGAGTACCGCAATGTCTACGACGATATCCTCACGCCCCGCGACTTGAGCCACATGACCTACACGCTCGAATCCCGCGGCAGGGCACGTAATTTATTCCGCTTCGGCAAACTCGGCGAGCCGCTCTATGTGAACACCCGAGCCGAGATCTATTTCGTGGAGAAAGAGTATATCATCCCGTCGGAAGCGCGGAAATGGGAGAACCTGACGTTGGCCGAGGGGGACTGGGACCGTGTGCCGCTGCCCGCCGACCTCCCGGCGCTCGACACACAGACCGCAGAGCTCGTGGCGCGAGTGGAAGCCATCGACCATGTGAAAGTGCGCAGCGATATAGTTATCGACAAGCGCTATGCCGGACTCTCGCTCAAACCGCTGAGCAAGACGGAGAGCTTCTTCAAGAAGATACGCGAGACCTTCCAGGAGCCACGCATCGTCGGCGCCAATATAAGTGTAAGGTGAAGCAATAGCGACTTTAAGGATTTAGCGGCCTTAGCGACTTTAAATCTCTCTGATTAAACAGAATATGCAAGCGCAAGAACTTAGATACACCTCTACCGATTACACCGCATCCGTTGCGGCCGAGGAATATATCCGTCGTTACCTCGATGCCGACCGTTTTTTAGGGTATTGCAAGGAATGTCGCAACTATGGGAGTATCTGGGCCTGTCCGCCATTCATCTATGACCCTTTAGTGCGACTCCGTCCCTTCCGCAACGTGTTTCTCATAGCCACTCGCATTGAGCCCGAAGAGAGCTACCTGCCACTCGCCTGCTCGCGCGACCTGATCCGCCCCGAGAGAGTGCGTCTGGAGAGCCGGTTGCTCGAGTTGGAGACTCAATCGGGCGGACTGGCCTGCGCATATACGGGAGAATGTCTTCACTGTCCCGAAGGAACGTGTGCACGCCGGAAGAGAGAGCCCTGCCGGCATCCCGAGCTTGTGCGTCCATCGCTCGAGGCCTATGGATTCGACATAAGCCGCACACTCACAGATATTTTCGGCATGGAGCTGCTCTGGGGCAATGACGGGAAGCTGCCCAAATACCTTACGCTCGTTTGCGGCCTGTTCCATAACTGCGAGAAGATAGATTACTGACCCTCACTAAACAGACTCCGCACCATGAAAAAATTCCTGATGCTGCTTATGATATCCCTCCTCACTCCGGTGAGACTGTCGGCGCAGGCAGACACAGAGGCCGTCTCGCGGGCGATCGATCGCCAGATGGCGTCCTACCCTGCCTCCACGCTGAAAGATCTTTACAAGAGCTTTTTTCAGGACGCTTTCGGTCCGGGACATCTGCTCGATGATGGCGACGAGGCACAAGCCTGTGCATCCGAATATCTGCGCCGTGAGTGCGAGGAAGCTGCCCGGGAGCCGTCGCTCAGCCCCGAGTACGAGCTGACAGGCGCGACAGGACAATTTGTCAGGGTGAATCTCTCAGTGGTCAACAGCGGCAAGGTCCCCTTCTCCTTATTTCTCGACGCCTTTCTCCGCAGCGCAAAGAGTTTCCGTCTGCCGGAAATAAGCGACTGGCAGTCCCGGTGGGCAGAGATAGAGAAGACGATACGCGAGAAAGGGTTGTCACTGCCCGATATGGAGGCCGATGCTGCGGCTATCCGCACTCTGCTCGACAGCGGTCAATACGCCTCGCATCACAGCAAAGCCTACGAAGAGGCCTGCCATCCGCATTACCGGCTGATTGAGCGCGGCATCTTCACCGAGGAGATACTTCCACTCCTGCAGTGACCGCGAGCCGGCTCTTAGGCTTCCTCGGAAGCAACGGCTTCAGGAACGGCTTTTGGCGCGGTGACGGATCAGGTAGAACGAGACGATACAGAGCGTGGTGAGAAACTCCGAGATACCGAGAGCAAGCCATATGCCGGTGGTGCCGGCCACAAGAGGCATTGTTTCGCAGAACATCATGCTCTTCTGTGCGGCCAACGGTCTTGTGACTGTGCCCAGAGCCAGCATGGATCATGCAGCTATAGCCAAGGTTTTAAAACTGGCAGAGAGTTCGATTCCTGTCATCAATAACCCGGTCGGTTATCCGGTTGCCGGGAAGTGATCCGGGCAGATTATTGTTAAGAATTATTATTAAAAGAATGTTGTTTTACCCGCAACGTTTCAGCTTTTAAGTTTGAAGCGTTGCGGGTATTCTTAATGCTATCGACTGAAGACCATCAGATATTCTTTTTCGCCAGTCGTTTCTTCAAAATCTTCTGACGAGATTTCAAATCTAGCACGCATAAAACTTATGGCGTTGCTGCTCCACGCACTCTGTGTGGTGCAGACTGTCAGCCTCCACAAACTTGCTGATGCGA
>SFOK01000125.1 GCA_004552395.1 Bacteroidales bacterium
AGCTGCGGATAATCTCAGACAGTAACTATGGGAGTTAACAAAGTGATATTGATCGGCAACGTAGGCATGGATCCCCGCATGCATTATCCCACAAAGGATGAGCAACTGGCGTTTTTCACTTTTGCCACCGACGAACGCGGCGCGGGAGGAATGACCCGCACCGAATGGCACAACATAGTGATGACCGGCAACAATGCGCGTATAGCCGAGCAATATATACGCAAGGGGACACGCCTCTATCTGGAGGGGAAACTGCGCACGAGACAGTATACCGACAAAACGGGCATTGCGCGCAAATCCACAGAGATTTATGTGGACAGTTTCGAGTTCCTGGGCCGCGATGAACCGACCCGGCACTGATCTCTCCGACAATAGCTATATCGCTTTATTTTAACCATTGACTAATATTTTGTGATGAGAAAATGGCGAATTGAAGATTCTGCAGAACTCTTCAACGTTCCCGGGTGGGGACTCAAATATTTTTCAATAAATCAGAAGGGTCACATGCAGGTCACACCCAAGGAGGGTGGGGCGTCGGTGGATCTTCAGGAAGTAATGGACGAACTCCGTCTGCGCGATGTGTCGGCACCGGTGCTTCTTCGTTTCCCCGACATCCTCGACGACCGTATTCGCAAGATTTCCAATTGCTTCAGCAAGGCTGCCGACGAATATAACTATAAGGGCACAAACTATGTGGTGTATCCCATCAAGGTGAACCAGATGCGGCAGGTGGTGGAAGAGATCGTGAGCCACGGAAGCAAGTACAATATCGGCCTCGAGGCGGGAAGCAAGCCTGAGCTTCATGCCGTACTGGCTTTGAATCCGTTCTCCAATTCGCTGATCATATGCAACGGCTACAAGGACGAAAGCTATATCGAACTCGCGCTGCTGGCGCAGAAGATGGGCCGGAATATCTTTCTGGTGGTGGAGAAGCTCAACGAGCTCAAGACCATTTTCGATGTGGCCAAGCGCCTCAAGATAGAGCCTCACATCGGTATCCGTATCAAGCTCTCGAGCTCAGGCTCGGGCAAGTGGGAGGAATCGGGGGGCGATGTCAGCAAGTTCGGCCTTAACTCGGCCGAGCTGCTCGATGCTCTCAGTTTCCTGGAGAAGAACAAGGCCGCTCAGTGCCTCAAACTGATACATTTCCATATCGGCAGCCAGATAACCAAGATACGCCGCATCAAGAACGCGCTCCGCGAGGCCATGCAGTTCTATGTGCAGCTTCAGAAGCAGGGCTTCAGCATAGATTTCGTGGACATAGGCGGCGGCCTCGGCGTAGACTATGACGGCACTCGTTCGTCGAGCGGAGAGAACTCCATGAACTATTCCATTCAGGAGTATGTCAACGACTCCGTGTCGGCGCTCGTGGATGTCTGCGAGAAAAACGATCTGCCGCAGCCTAACATCATTACGGAGAGCGGCCGCAGCCTCACGGCGCATCATTCGCTGCTTATCATCGAGGTGCTCGAAACCACCCATCTGCCCATATGGAACGACAACGAGGAGGCTACTCCCGATGATCATGAACTCGTGCAGGAGCTTTACACGATCTGGGACAAGATCAACCCCTCACGTGTGTTTGAGGACTGGCATGACGCCCTTCAGATACGCGAGGAGGCTCTGGAGCGTTTCTCGCTCGGTCTGCTCGACCTGCGCACACGCGCGCAGATAGAGAAGCTCTTCTGGTCGGTGGCGCGCGATGTCCACGACATCACAAGCTCCATGAAGCATCCGCCCGAAGAGCTGCGCAAGGTGGCCAGGATGCTCCCGGAGAAATACTTCTGCAATTTCTCGCTGTTCCAGTCGCTCCCGGACTCTTGGGCTATCGACCAGATGTTCCCCATAGTGCCGATTTCGCGGCTTGACGAGAAGCCGTTGCACCGCGCCACGCTTCAGGATATCACCTGCGACAGCGACGGCAAGATTTCACATTTCGTGTCGCCGCAGGGATCGTCGCATTCTCTTCCGGTGCACGCTCTCAAATCGGGCGAACATTATTATCTGGGAGTGTTCCTGGTGGGCGCATATCAGGAGATTCTCGGTGATCTCCACAATCTTTTCGGCGATACCAACGCCGTGCATGTGAGTGTCGACAAGAACGGCTATCAGCTCGAGCAGATCATCGACGGCGAGACTGTGGCTGATGTGCTCGATTACGTGCAGTATAATCCCAAGAAACTGGTGCGCAATCTCGAAACGTGGGTGAGCACATCCATGAAGGAGGGAAGGATCACGGCCGAGGAGGGACGCCAGTTCCTCAACAATTACAAATCAGGCCTGTACGGTTACACATATCTGGTCTGATCTGCCGCCATGCGCTATTTTCTCAGGCTCGCTTATCGGGGCGCACCGTTCCACGGCTGGCAACTCCAGCCCAACGCCGTGTCTGTGCAGGGCACCCTGCAGCAAGCACTTTCCACTATCCTGCGGCGTGAAACCGAAGTAGTGGGTGCCGGACGCACGGATGCCGGTGTCAACGCTTCGGAGATGTTTGCGCATTTTGATTCGGAGGTGTCTCTGCTTACATGGAAAGAAGGCTTCCTGAGGTCGCTCAATCACTTGTGCGGCAAGGATATAGCCATATATGACCTTCTGCCGGTAAGAGACGATGCCCATGCGCGTTTCGACGCCCTGAGCCGCACGTATCATTACTATATCACTCACAGCAAGACCCCGTTTCAGTATCCGCTTGCATGGTATGTGCCGGGGACTCTCGACTATGAGAGGATGAACCGCACGGCCGCGCGGTTGAAGGATGTCGAGGATTTCACGAGTTTTTCCAAGTTGCACACTGACACCAAGACTAATATTTGCCACCTCACGGAGGCTGTCTGGAAGTCGGCGCCGATTTTTGAGATGGGCGGTGAGTCAATGATGGTGTTTGAGATTACCGCCAACCGTTTTCTGCGCAATATGGTACGCGCGGTGGTAGGCACTCTCGTTGAATTAGGCCGCGGCAAACTCTCCGACGAAGGTTTCATGCGTATAATTGAGGCGAAAGACCGCTGCAGGGCCGGCGATTCGGTTCCGGGTCATGCACTTTTCCTGCACTCGGTGAACTATCCCGACTCGATTTTTATTTAGCAGTTGCCGATTCCGCCCTTAAAACTTGGTTGCGGAGAGGGGAGTGCCGACTATTTTGCTGTATAATAATGGATTGTGGCGATGGTATTCTCCAGGTCGTGCAGATCTGCTGCTGAATAAGCTTTGTCGTTGCGAGCCGCTAAACCTTTTGCTTTGTCGGCTATCTCAAGTGCGGGTGTAAGCCACTTGGCACAAATCTCTTTCCGTTTCTTACGGGCTGTCCGTCCAGATGTCTGCACTTTGTTCAGCTCTGTGATTCCCTTGTGTGTCAGCAGTTTGGCGGCTGCAAGAAGTGTTGGGAAATCCACGTCGTCGGCTTTAGATACCTGCATATACACGGGTATGGCATCGTCTTGCAAACCGGTAAGTGCAAGTGTTTCAGCTTTGAGGGAGAGCAGACGGGTGTCGCCGGGATTCTTTATAAGCAAGGATGTGATGGCGTCGAGAGCGTCGTTCTTGCGGTCGAGCTGCAGCGCTCCGGCCACGAATTTCTGGATATAGACAGGGGAGCTGTAGCCGTAGAGACGCAGACCCTCTTGTGCTAATTCGGTGATTTTGATTAGTGATTCGCGGGTCAGCGTGGAGTCGTTTTCAGCCATCCGGCGGTAGCACACCATCTGGTTGAGAAGCGCTTCCTGACGTGGATAATTGTGGGCTATGGCTTTCTGGAAGTCGCCGGCGGCATGCTTATATTCACCGCCATTGTATGCGCAAACTCCCGCGTAAAAGAAGGCGTTTGCCAGTGTCGAGTCGTTGTGCTCGGGATGTGGAACGGCATACGGCTTCTCAGGATAGGTGGCGTACACCTCAAAAGCCTCGCACGCTTTCGGATAATATTCCTTGCGTGAAGTGTACTGTATGCCCGCATTGTAAAACTGTGGGATGTGTGTGTGGATCCAGAGTGCGAGTTCGGGACTGTATTTGGTCTTTATTCTCCCTTTGCGGTCTGTTACGGTGTCGAGCTCTATGGCGCGGGTGAAATTGTGATAGGCGTCCATGAGCGCGTCGGCCATCTTCCCTTTGTCTACTTTGGGATCTTTGGGGTTGATTGAGAGTTTCTTCACATAGTCATTGTAGATGTTGTCGCTGATTCTTCCCGCCACATAGTATGTTTTCGCTTCACCGGCAAGGACAGAATCCTTCAGCGCATCGGCAATATTCTTTCTGGCGTCGCCGGCTTTGGTGACGTCGGACGATAGCTTCTCTGCCTGTTTGAGCGCCTTTTCCGCCGCTTTTGACGGTTTGATTTGCTGTTT
>SFOK01000001.1 GCA_004552395.1 Bacteroidales bacterium
AGATAACATCATGTAATTTCAACAGATTACGAGTAGCTCTTAAAGCAACAGATAAAACAATTTTGAAAAATTAATACCATATAAACTATGACAACCGAAGACCTGAAATCAAAAATCAGAGACATCAACGACTTTCCCTCCAAGGGTATCGTGTTCAAGGACCTCACCACCCTGATCAAGGACGGCGAGGCACTCCATTACATGAGCCGCCAGCTGGCCGACCTTTACAGAGACAAAGGTGTTACCAAGGTGGTCGGTATCGAATCGCGCGGTTTCATCGGCGGCAGCATACTCGCTTATGAGCTCGGCTGTGGATTTGTGCCCGCACGTAAACCCGGAAAGCTCCCGGCTGTTACAATTAAGAAAGCTTACGCAAAAGAATATGGCGTCGACACTATCGAACTTCATTCCGATGCAATCGATGAAAATGATGTAGTCGTTCTCCACGACGACCTTCTCGCAACCGGAGGCACTATGGCGGCTTGCTACGATCTCGTGAAGTCGATGAATCCGAAGAAAATCTACATCAATTTCATAGTAGAGCTCGAGATGCTTCACGGTCGCGAAAATCTTCCCGCCGACTGCGAAGTGACATCACTCCTCAAATTCAAGTAATCCGAGCCGCCGTTAATTGACAACAGCTTTGTCCGACTCCGAGAAAAACATAACCGCCTCCGCTCCGGAGCTTCTGTCCGACTCCGGGAAGAACCTCAATCTTCCCGCCGGGTCTGCTGTGCTTCCCGCCGAACCGGCAGGGAAAGAGAGTGGCGGGGGAGGCGAGGATCTTATGTCGCGTTTGCCGAACCGGCTCGAAAGCGTAGGCCGCGAGATAATGCGCGACATGGCCGTGCCGATGCCGCAGATTCCCCGCCGCACACCCCGCGAACTGCTCGAGAACCGTCCGGGCGAGTATCTCCGCAAAAAGATACTCGCGCTGCCCAAGGAGCCCGGCGTGTATATGTACATCGACAAGTACGGCAATGTGATCTACGTCGGCAAAGCAAAGCGGCTTAAGAACCGCGTCTCGTCCTACTTCAACCGCCACCACGATGTGCTGCGCACCAATCTGCTCGTCCGCAACATCGTGGATCTGCGGTTCGTGGTCGTGGCCACGGAAGAAGATGCCCTTCATCTGGAGAGCGCCATGATCAAGGAGTATCAGCCGCGCTATAATGTGCTGCTCAAGGACGACAAGTCTTACCCCTGGATCGAGATTACCTCCGAGACCTATCCGCGTATCTTCATGACGCGCGACAAAGGGGCGGTGCCGGGGCGTTTCTACGGGCCTTACAGCAATGTGTCGTCAGCCAAGGCCGTACTCGAGCTGATACGGCAGATCTATCCGGTGCGCAGCTGTCGCCATAATATCGACGCCGTTTACGTCGACGCCGGCAAAGGGCGTCTCTGTCTCGACTATCATATCCACAAGTGCGGCGGCTGCTGCAAAGGGCTCGTCACACCTGAGGAGTACGACGGTTACATACGCCAGATCCGCAGCATCCTCAACGGCGAGACAGGGCCGATCCTGAACCGGCTCCGCGAGGAGATGGATAGCCTGAGCGCCGCATGGCGTTTCGAGGAGGCCGCCCAGGTGAAAGCCCGCTACGACCTTGTGGAGCGCTATCAGGCCAAGTGCACTGTGGTGCAGCCCACGGCCCAGGAGTTCGACATCTTTTCCTACGACGAGAACGCGCTCGCGGCCTATGTTGGCTATATGCATATCCGCCACGGCGCGGTGGTGCGCAGTCTGAATCTGGAGTACCGCAAGCGTCTCGACGAGCAGAAAGAGGAGATACTCTCCGAGGCTATCGGCGAGGTGGCCTCGCGTCTCGGCGCGACGTTCCAAGAGATCATAGCTCCCTTCGAACCCGACACCGAATTCGAGGACCTCACCGTGGTGATACCGCAGCGCGGCGACCGTCGCAAGCTCCTCGATATCGGCATGAAGAATATAAACCGCTACCGCCTCGACAAGGAGAAAGAGCGCGATGCCACCGACCCGCAGGCGGGAGTCAAACGCCTGATGCTCAGGATGCAACAGGATTTCCGATTGAGCTCCGAGCCGACACATATAGAGTGCTTCGACAACTCTAACATACAGGGTACCAACCCGGTAGCCTCCTGCGTGGTGTTCCGCAACGGCAAACCGTCGCGCAAGGAGTATCGGCATTTCAACATACAGACCGTGGTGGGAGCCGACGATTTCGCCTCGATGAAGGAGGTGCTTCACCGACGCTACACGCGTCTAATGGCCGAGGGCGAGGAGCTGCCGCAGCTCGTGGTTGTCGACGGCGGCAAAGGGCAGCTGAGCGCGGCTGTGGAGGCGTTTGAGGAGATGGGTATACGAGGCACTGTGGCGCTGGTCGGCATAGCGAAACGTCTTGAGGAGATCTACTTCCCCGGCGACCAGATACCGCTCTATATCGACAAGAAAAGCGAGTCGCTCAGAGTGGTGCAGGCACTTCGCGACGAGGCACACCGATTCGGTATCACGCACCACCGCAACCGCCGCAGCAAGTCGCAGACCCGCTCCGAGCTCGATTCCATAAAAGGCGTCGGGCCAAAGACCGTGGAGCAGCTCATAGCGCATTTCAAGAGTGTGAAACGTCTGCGGCAGGCCCCGGAGGAGGATATCGCGGCGGTGGTCGGCAAGACCAAAGCCGCTCTGATAGCCGCCGCCCTTGGCATCCCGACTGCCGGAGCCGAGACGAAGGCAGCCGCCGAAGCAACTTTTCAGGCGAAGGATGACGGAGCCGGAACAAATGCTGCCGGAGAAACGGAAGAAATAGGGGAGAGCGGAGCATGAAAGAGAAGCTGCGGGGGATAGTGCTGTCGCGGATACGCCACAATGACCGCACCGCGATACTCAACATCTACACCGCGGAGCGCGGCCGTATGGCGGTGGCTGTCTCAGCGGCCTCCGGTCGCGGCGCGTCACTGCGTAATGCCGCTCAGATGCCCCTCTCTCAGATAGAATTTACTGCCGACATAGGGAGGGGCGTAGGCTCGTTGCCCCGAGCCTCATCTCTGGCGCTCACGGTAGGGTACAGGACTATCTTTTTCGACCCGGCCAAGAATGCCGTGGGGATATTCTTAGCCGAGTTCCTGAGCCGATATCTGCGCGAAGCCACGCCCGACGCGCCCACTTACAGCTACATAAGCCGGTCGCTGCTGCTGCTCGACGCCATGGAGAGGGGCGTGGGGAATTTCCACATCACATTTTTAGCCGGACTCACAGCCTTTGCCGGCATCATGCCCGACGTGGAGGATTACTCACCGCATGCCGTCTTCGATATGCGCGCCGGCCGCTACACGACCTTGTTGCCCGTTCACCGCGACTATCTGCAGGGCGAGGCGGCGCGTGTGCCGCGTCTGCTCGTGAGGCTCAACTTCGCCAACCAGAGCCGTCTGCGACTCAACCGCACGCGCCGAGGCGAGATACTCGACGGTCTGCTGCGTTATTATGCCCTGCATTTCCCCGGCATGACCGGGCTTAAGTCGCCCGAGATATTGGAGACCATTTTCGCGTGACGGCGAGGCGGGAATGACGGCCCGTCAGGACCGGGTCGGAAATGTCAGTAAGCCTGTGATTGCCGGGTGATTGAGGGTGATTGAGGGAGAGGATTGGATATGGTTTTGCGGATATGGAGGATTTTTTGTAATTTTGCAGGCTATAAGGACCTTAAGGTCTTTTCGAATAAGAAATAAGATATTCAGGCTATGAATATAAGTTATAAGTGGCTTAAACGCTTCATTGATTTCACACTGACGCCTAAAGAGCTGGCGGCAGCGTTGACCTCGCTCGGTTTGGAATGTGACACCGTGGAGGAAGTGGAGACCATCCGCGGCGGACTGCGCGGTGTGGTCATAGGCAAGGTACTCACATGCGAAGAGCATCCCAACAGTGACCATCTGCATATCACGACGTGCGACCTGGGCACAGGCGAGCCGGTGCAGATCGTTTGCGGCGCGCCCAATGTGGCTGCCGGCCAGACAGTCGTTGTGGCTACGGTAGGCACGAAGCTATATTCCGGCGATGAGGAATTTCAGATCAAGAAATCGAAAATACGCGGCGTGGAGTCGTTCGGCATGATATGTGCCGAAGATGAGATAGGTCTTGGCGCAAGCCACGACGGCATCATGGAGCTTCCCGAGGATGCGGCGAAGCCCGGCACACCCGCGGCCGAATATTTCCACGTAGAGAGCGACTATTGTCTGGAGGTGGAGCTCACACCTAACCGTGTGGACGGCGCCAGCCATTACGGCGTGGCCCGCGACCTGAAAGCTTATCTGCGCCGCCACGGCGACACAGGCTCCGAGGTCAACGTCCCCTCCGTGGATGCTTTCGCCACCAATCCGGCCTCCAAAGCGGCGACGGTGGAGCTGCTCGACACCGACGGGTGCTATCGCTATTCCGGCGTGACGATTCGCGGTATCAAGGTGGCCGAGTCGCCCGAATGGCTTAAGAACCTGCTCATCGCAGCCGGTCAGCGACCGATCAACAATGTGGTGGATATCACCAACTTCATACTGCTCGGCATAGGTCAGCCGCTCCATTGCTTCGACCTGGGCAAGGTCAAGGACGAGAAGATAGTGATCCGTCCGGCCGAGCAGGGAAGCAAGTTCACGACCCTCGACGGTGTGGAGCGCACACTCTCCGACAAGGATATGATGATCTGCGACTCTGAGAAGCCCATGTGTATAGCCGGTGTGTTCGGCGGTCTTGACTCCGGTGTGACCGAAGCGACCACGGACGTGTTCATAGAGAGCGCCTGGTTCAACCCCACGCGGGTGCGCAAGACAGCGCGCCGCCATGGACTGAGCACCGACGCCTCGTTCCGCTACGAGCGCGGCACCGACCCCAACATCACCGTCTACGCAGCCAAGCTCGCCGCACTCATGATACTGGAGCTGGCCGGCGGCGAAGCCTGCGGCGAGGTGGTGGATGTGTACCCCAAGCCCGCGGCACCCTTCGCTGTGGAGATGAGTTTGGACTACTGCGACAAGCTGATAGGCAAGCATATACCCGCCGAGGAGGTGAAAGATATACTTCGCTCGCTCGAGATTGTGATACGCGGCGAGAAGGACGGAGTGCTCTCGCTCGAAGTGCCCAACTACCGTGTGGATGTGCAGCGTCCCTGCGACGTTGTGGAGGAGATACTGCGTGTCTACGGCTACAACAACGTGGAGGTTTCCGACCGTATGCACGCCAACCTGAGCATACGTTCGATCATCGACGAGAGTTACCGGCTGCAGAACCTTGTCAGCGACCATTTGACGGCGCGCGGCTTCCGCGAGATCATGAACAATTCGCTCACCGCCGTGAGCTATTACGAAGACAACGAGGCTTACCCCATAGAAGGCTCCATCCGCCTCATGAACCCCCTGAGCAACGACCTGGCCCTGATGCGCCGCACGCTGCTCTACGGAGGTCTGGAGACCATAGCCCACAATATCAACCGCAAGAACCCCGACCTGGCGCTCTACGAGTTCGGCAATGTCTACTCCAAGAACCCCGACAAGGAGTCGACACCCGAGCAGCCTTTAGCGCCCTTCAGCGAGGAGATGCAGCTCGGCATATGGATGACCGGACTGCGCCAGCGCGCTTCGTGGAACGTAGCGGCAGCCGAAGCCACCGTATTCGACCTCAAGGCCACGGTGATTGACATCTTCCGCCGTCTGGGCATACCGCAGCAGGCTGTGGCTTTTGCGCAGGGCAGCGATCCGATCTTCAGTGTGAAGCTCGACATCACCACCCGCTCGGGCAAGCATCTCGGCTCGTTAGGCATACTGAACCGCAAGGAGCTCAAGCGCCTCGACATAGACAACCCGGTCTGCTACGCGCAGCTGCGCTGGAACGAGCTCGTGGCCCTGGCTGTAAAGGCCAAGACCGGCTACACCGATCTGCCCAAGACACATCCCGTGCACCGCGATCTGGCCCTCATGCTCGACGCGGCAGTCAGCTTCGCCGACGTGGAGAAGACCGTGCGCGACAGCGAGAAGAAACTGCTGCGCGACGTGCGTCTCTTCGACGTCTATGAAGGCAGCAACCTTCCCGAAGGTAAGAAGAGCTACGCCATCAACATCACCCTGCAGGACACCGAGAAGACACTTCAGGACAAGCAGATCGATGCCGTGATGCAGAAGATAATCCGCAATCTGGAGCAGAAGCTCGGCGCAAGTCTCCGCTGATCATTCGGCAAACGCACTTAGGAACTTAGGCCTTGTTCCATAACGAATGTTAAAGCAGGGGGCGACATATTGCCGAGGTTTTTTTGCAAGTTGAAGAAGGAGCATAGCGGGCTATGCAACTGATGAAACTTGGCGAAAAACACCAGCAAGATGGCGGACAAATGAAGAAGAATTTTTTAAACAATTTAATAATAAAAGGCCGGATGTTCCCGTCGACGCAAATGTTAACGAAGCAAAACAGGATAAAGGAAGAAGTTACATTCGTCCCGCAATCTCACGCCATCTTCGGCAGTCAGACTCAGTCGCATACGTCAGTATGTTCCTTCGTCTGCCGACCGAATCTGACGCAAGCTTGCGACCCCTGCTTTCAACAGGCGTTAAGGAACAAGGCCTAAACAATAACATCAAGATATACAGAGATATAAATGGGAAGAGCATTTGAATTCCGCAAAGCCCGCAAGCTGAAACGCTGGGGCAATATGAGCCGTACATTCACGCGTATCGGCAAGGAGATCACCATCGCAGCCAAAGCCGGGGGCGGCGATCCCGACAACAACCCGCGTCTGCGTGTGCTGATGCAGAACGCCAAGGCAGCCAACATGCCCAAAGAGAATGTGGAACGCGCCATCAAGAAAGCCACAGAGAAGGACGCCGGCGACTACAAGGAGATAGTTTACGAGGGATATGCTCCCCACGGTGTGGCTATCGTTGTGGAGACAGCCACCGACAACAATCAGCGCACAGTGGCCAATGTCCGCTCCTACTTCAACAAGTTCGGCGGCTCGCTGGGCACATCCGGCTCACTCTCATTCCTTTTCGACCACAAGAGCGTGTTCCATATCAAGCCCAAAGAGGGTGTGGAGCTCGAGGAGCTCGAGCTTGAGCTTATCGACTTCGGTGTCGACGATCTTGAGGCCGAAGAGGAGGAATGGATAGCTTACGGCCCGTTTGATCAGTTCGCGGCTCTTCAGAAATATTTCGAGGAGGGCGGCTACGAGATCACAAGCGCCGAGTTTGAGCGTATCCCGACCGACTATAAGGAGGTGACCGAGGAGCAGCGTGCCGCAATCGAGAAGCTGCTTGAGAAGTTCGAGGACGACGAGGATGTCCAGAATGTCTACCACAACATGAAAGAACCTGTTGAGGAGTAAGAGCTTTTTTATTAAACAAGCTCTAAATAGCTATCATATTTTTACGGAGGCTGCTGCGAGAATAGTTTCTTCTTGCAGCAGCCTCTGCTTCGTGATAAACGGGCTGATAAATCATTTTTTTAGATTTCCTATCATCACAACTTTCTATCATCACAGCGGGACTCTACGTTTGGAACAGTAACGTTAAAAAGTATTCATAACGGCTGGATAGACAGCTCGAAGATCACCTACAATGTCTATCTCAACGGCAAGCAGATAGCTTCAGATCTCAAGGTGTGCGAGTGCCGCACCGGTCTTTCAGAAGAGGATATCATTTAGATTTTGAGCAATGTCGCCCGCGCTTTTTTGGAAGTGCGGGCGATTCTTGTTTGCGCGGGAGGGAGGAGGAGAAGGGAAGGAAAGGATAGGCGGTAGAGGGGGAACCGGCCCCAAGGAGCCGGCCCCGGGAACAAAGATTTTGAGAGGAGGGAGAGAGGAGGGCAATCGCTGAGGGAGGGAAGGAGGGGATAGGGTATAAAAGAGAATTCCCGCAGCCGGGATGGCCACGGGAATCAAAGGAGTATGAAATAATTAATTTGCTGCTTCGGGAGCGGGTTCGGCGGGAGTGTCGGTGACGCGCTGCAGCCAGTTGAGCATGGCGAACATCACGCCCATGGAGATCACACAGACGGCCATGAAGACTGCCCAAGCCACCCAGATAGGCGCTTTGTTATAGATCAGCGGGCCGATCCAGAGCATGAGGTTGCCGACGGCTGTGGCGCCGAGCCAGAGGCCCTGGCAGAGACCCTGCATGCTCTTGGGCGCTACCTTGGATACGAAGGAGAGTCCGAGAGGCGAGATGAAGAGCTCGGCCACTGTCATGAAGAAGTAGTAGAGGATAAGTACCCACGGGCCGGCCATCATGGTCTCTCTCACTGTGACGGAGAGTGCTTTGAAGTCGGTGGCCGAAGGATAGCCCATCACAAGCGAGAAGACGGTCATGAAGAGGTAGGCGATACCTGCCAGACCCATACCGAGGGCGATCTTCTTCGGTGTGGAGATCTCTTTGCCGCGTTTTGAGAGGCGGCTGAAGATGAACATGATCACCGGAGTGAGCACAATCACGAAGAAGGGGTTCATGGCCTGCCATATCTCAGGCGGTATGGATGAGGTGTCCATGAAGTCGCGGGCGAAGAGCGACATCGAGGTGCCGTTCTGATGGAATGAGAACCAGAAGAAGACGGCTATGCCGAGCACTGCGAAGAGAGCATACATGCGCTGCTTGATCTCTTTTGCCATGGCAGCTTTCTCTTCGGCAGTGTAAGTGGCGGCGGCAGCTTTCTCTTTTGCGGGAGGATTGGGGAGACCGCGCTTTGCCCATACGAAGATTGCGAGCGAGACAAGCATGGCGCCCACAGAGGCTATGAATGAATAGTGCACACCGGTGTTGAACACCTCCAGATATCTGGTGCAGAATTCCTGCACGGCTGCAGTGGCTGAGGTGGCGCCGTCGTAGCCTACCTGAGTGAGGAGTGCGTAGAAGTTGTTGAGTGTCTCAGTGTTCATGGAGTCGGTGACGGAGAGGAACTGATGGCACATGGCGGGGAAGTCGCCGTTGTAGACCATGCCGTTGAAGTCGAGCCACCATGAGCGGAGCATAGGAGCCACGAAGGGAGCCACGAGACCGCCGATGTTGATGAACACGTAGAAGATCTGGAAACCTGAGTCGCGCTGAGCGGCGTAGCGGGGATTGTCGTAGAGCTGGCCCACGATAGCCTGCAGGTTGCCTTTGAAGAGGCCGTTGCCGAAAGCGATCAGGAAGAGGGCGGCGCAGGTGACCACGAGCAGCCAGGTCTTGTTCCCCGGTGTAGCCAGGATGGGGATAGCCAGCACCACGTATCCGGCGGTCATGATGATCAGACCCTGGATGATCGTGCGCTTGTAGTTCTGAGTCTTGTCGGCGATGATACCGCCCACGAGGCTAAGCACGTATATGCCGGCGTAGAAGAACGAGTAGATCAGCGTACTGGTCTCCTCGGTGAGGCCGAATTTGGAGCAGAGGAAGAGCACGAGCACGGCGTTCATGATGTAATAGCCGAAGCGCTCGCCCATGTTGCTCAAGGCCGCGGGGATGAGTCCTTTTGGTTGGTTTTTGAACATTGATATTTAGGTTTTGGTTAGAGAATTCTTTCCGGAGAGACGCCCGGGGAGGTCCGGGAGTCGATTTTGCGAAGTTAGCAAATTATTGCGGATTTGCCAACTTTCGGGGTTTATTTCGGCCAAACAGAGGCCGTTTTGCTGTTTTGCTGTTTCAGAGGTCTGATTCAGCACTCGAAGCCGCTTACCGATTCGTGTCGGTCGCGGAGCGCATACGGCCTATGAGGTTGAGGTAGGCGCAGGCCACCTTCTCGCCCGAAAAACGTCCGGCCGATTCGCGCAGGTGAGTATGCAGCTTTTCAGGAATGGCCCTCAGAAGCGTTTTAAGGCCCTCTGAGAGCGCCGAAGCGTATGAGTGGTATAGTTTATCATCCGGACCGTCAAATGCCGCCAGGGAACCTGAAAACGCGTCGGACGGCGAAATGATATCTTCCTGCCCTCCGCTGCGGAAGGCTACGGGGAGCGCACCGCAGGCCTGACCCTCGGCGAGAGTGTAGCCCCAGCTCTCGTAGCGGCTGGGGGAGAGGAGCAGGTGGGAGCGGCTGAGTATGCCGGCGAGATCGTCGGCGCTGACCGTGCCTGTGTGGGTATGGCTCACGGGTATATCGCGCAGCGCGTCGGGGTCGCGGAGAGAGCCGCAGAAGGTGATATGGAGCCTTGAGGCCAAAGCGGGTTCCTTGTCGGCAAGGATGCGGAGGGCACCGGCGAGTATGTCGAGCCCTTTCACAGTCTCGTCGAGACGCGCGGCGGCCATCACGGCCTCTATCGGGGCGCCCGAGGCGAGGTCGGCCTTCCGGAGAGGGAGGGCGCAGAGTTTCCCGACAGGGAGCGGGTTGGGGATCACCTCCACGGGGAGGCCGCGCAGCAGCGACGAGGCGGCGCATTTGCGGCGGAGCCATTCGCTCACGGCCACGAAACGTATTCGGCCCTGCGAGTAGAGGGCCGCCTTGCGGCGCTGAGTGCGTGTGGAGAGGTCGGCTTTGCCGCGGCGCGGGGCGCAGGCACCCAGGAGCGGACACGATTCGCAGCGGGTCTCGAAGCGGTGGCATGTGGCGGCGTGGTGGCATATCCCGGTGGCGCACCACATATCGTGCATGGTCTGGATCACCGGCTTGCCGAGCGCGGCGATGCGCTCCGTCTCACGCAACGAGAGCATCCCCTGATTGGTCCATCCCAGGAGTATGGCGTCGGCCTCACTGACGAGCGGATGGCGGTGCAGCGGCAGACCCACAGAGGCGGAGTCCACGGCGAAGAGGTTGCGGCGGCTGAGTCCGTTGTTGAAGAATATGCCGAGGCGGTCGGCGAGGAAGGCTGTTTTCACGCGCCGGGTCGGCTGCCATAGTTCCACGAAAGGTGAGTCGGAAAGTTTCTCCGCCGTGAGCATACGGGCGTCCTCGCCCTGAGCGCGCATAGCCTCCAGGAGACGCATGGAAGCCACTGCCGCGCCTCCGCGCAGGTCGCTGCGGTTTATTATCAGTATTCTCATGGGTGGCGGATTGGGGGGGGTATATTGTGCTGATGTTCAGCGGTTGACGCAGCGCAGGGTGCGGTGCTGATAGGTGAGCCCCGACTTGGGGTCGGTCACCGGGGCCGACTCTTCGGCTATCTCCCACTCGCCATCGAGTATCTCGGGGAAGAACGTGTCGGCCTGCGGGAAGTCGGCGTCCACGAACGTGAGGTCGATGGTGTCGGCATATCCGACAGCTTCCCGATAGACCGATGCTCCGCCGATGATGAAGATCTTTTCGGCCCCTGTCTGTGCGGCTATCTCGAACGCTTCCGGGAGCGACGAGGCGAGACGGGCACCCGGTGCATTGTAGTTGCTGTTGCGGCTTATGACTATGTTGTCGCGGCCGGTTAGCGGCTTTTTGGGAAGCGACTCCCAGGTCTTGCGGCCCATCACCACCGGATATCCCATGGTGAGCTCCTTGAAACGGCGCAGGTCGCCGCTGAGATGCCAAAGCAGGTCGCCGCCGGCGCCTATCTCGCGGTTGCGGCCTGTGGCAACGATTATGATTGTCTGAGGGATAGAGTGCATGGCTTCAGTGTCGGTGTTTTTGGAAGGGCGGGTGAGAGGCGAGGAATGCCGCCTATTCTGAGGCGAGGGATGCTGCCTGTCATGAGGCGAGGGATGCAGCTTGCTCAAAGGTTTCGCTGGGAGGGTTCAGACGGAGACCTTGCCGGATATGGCGGGCCAGGGGTCGTAGCCTTCCACTGCGATATCGTCGTAGTCGAAGGCGAAGATATCCTTTTTATCGGGGTTGAGCCGGAGGCGGGGGAGTGGCCGAGGCTCGCGCGAGAGCTGCAGCTTCACCTGATCGAGGTGGTTGAGGTAGATGTGGGCGTCGCCGAGAGTGTGGATGAACTCGCCGGGCTCGAGGTCCGCGCACTGCGCCATCATGTGGGTGAGCAGGGCGTAGGAGGCTATGTTGAAAGGTACGCCGAGGAAGCAGTCAGCGCTACGCTGATAAAGCTGGCAGGAGAGCCGGCCGTCGCAGACATAGAACTGGAAGAGGGCGTGGCAGGGCGGGAGCGCCATGTTGGGAAGGTCGCCCGGGTTCCATGCCGACACAATGATGCGGCGCGAGTCGGGGTTGTGGCGTATGTCGTGGAGCGCCTGAGCTATCTGGTCCAGATGTGATCCGTCGGGAGCGGGCCACGAGCGCCACTGATAGCCGTAGATATGGCCGAGGTCGCCGTCGGGCGCGGCCCATTCATTCCAGATCCTCACGCCGTGCCTCTGGAGCCAGTGAGCGTTGGTGTCGCCGCGCAGGAACCAGAGCAGCTCGTAGATCACGCTTTTGAGGTGCACCTTCTTGGTGGTGAGCAGCGGGAAACCGTCGGCCAGATTGAAACGCATCTGATAGCCGAATGTGGATATGGTGCCTGTGCCTGTGCGGTCTTCCTTGCGGTGGCCGTCGGCGAGGATATGGCGGAGTAGGTCGAGATAAGTCTGCATGGGCTTGGGATCAGATATATTTTTCGCCGAAACGTGTCCTGACATCGTTGACCACGCGGCGTATCTCCTGCTCCTTCTCGAGCGGATAGATGAGGAGGGCGCCGTCGTTTTCGGCCACGATATAATTGTCGAGTCCGCTGGCCACAATGATCTTGTCGCCGTTGACAGCGAACACCGAGTTGTGGCAGTCTTCGGCCAGGAGTTTGCAATTTTGCGTGACGTTGCCTTCGCGGTTGCGGGGCGAGGCTTCGTGGAGCGCTTTCCAGGAGCCGAGGTCGGACCATCCCAGATCCACGGCGATCATATAGACATTGGAGGCCTTCTCCATTATGGCGTAGTCGATCGAGATGGAGGGCGCGTTGGGGAACTCGCGGTCTATGAATTCGTTCTCGGCCGGAGTGGCATAGACCTTCTCGCCGGGCTCGAAGATCTCCGAGATCTCCGGAGCGTAGCGTGCGAAGGCTTTGAGGATGCTGCGGGCTGTCCAGATGAAGATACCGGAGTTCCAGAAGAAGTCGCCGCTCTCCAACAGGAGGCGGGCCATCTCCAGATTGGGTTTTTCGGTGAAGGATTTCACTTTCATCACATCGGGATCGTCGGCGCAGGGGAGTCCGCGCTGTATGTAGCCGTAGCCGGTCTCGGGGCTCTTGGGCGTGATACCGAGGGTGAGGAGCGCGTCGTGGCTCTCCACGAACCTGAGCCCTTCGCTCATGACGCGCAGAAACTCCTGCTCGTTGAGGATCAGATGGTCGCTCGGCAGGGTTATGATGGAGGCGTCCGGGTCGAGAGCGTAGATATGATGGGCTGCCCAGCAGACACACGGCGCCGTGTTGCGGCGGGCCGGCTCGAAAAGTATGTTCTCCTCGGGTATCTCGGGAAGCTGGGTGCGGATGAGGTCGCGGTAGCGGTCGTTGGTGACCAGGATGATGTGGGAGTGGGGTATATGCGGGAGCACACGGTTCACTGTCATCTGGAGGAGCGAGCGTCCGGTGCCGAAGAAGTCGAGGAATTGTTTAGGCATGTTGGTGCGGCTGAAGGGCCAGAAGCGCGACCCTACGCCTCCGCACATAATCACACAGTAGCGATGATTGGTTTCCATAGCGGGAGAATTATTGGGTAGTACAGTCGGTTGAGTATCGTGGTTTTTCGGTGTCGCGGAGCGGTGAACGCTTTGCGGGTTTCTGTTGCGGGGGCGCCGGCAGGGAACGGGCTCTAAGGGACGGCACGTGGCGTCACACGGCCGCGGGGGCTTTGAACTGATGCTTGACGCCCTCCACCACATTGAGGATGAAGTCGCCGAGCTTCTCGGCCTCGCCCACGAGATCCATGAAGAAGATACCCTCCTGATAGTCGTATTCGTGGTTGTTGATATTGTCTATGTTGGCGTCGCGCAGTTTGTTGCGGTAATTGTTGATTTCGCGCTCCTTGTTGTAGGCGTTGATCACGAGCTGCGGCTGCGGGTTCTCCATCTCCTTGAGCAGGGCCATGAGGTTGTCCATGGCGCCGTTCACGAGGGTGAACATCTTGTTGAGCTCCTTATGGATACCTTCGTTGAAGTGCACCTTGACCTGATTCTTGCGCGACAGGGTCTTGGCTATGTTGAAGCAGCTGTCGGCTATCGATTCTATCTCGCTGATTATGCGCAGCATGCCCGAGACACGCAGTTTCGACTCGGGGCTGAGGCGCCCCTCGGCCAGCTGATTGAGGAATTTGCCTATCTCGATCTCCATGCGGTCCGAGATATCCTCATACTTGGCTATACGGTTGAAGGTCTCCTGATACTCGTCGGTGTCGGCCTTGGTGTTGACGAGCTTCTCGGCCATGCCGAGCATGCGGTTCACACGCTCGCCGTAGAGCACTATCTCCTCCTGGGCCTGTGTGATGTTGAGCTCCGATGCGGAGAGGAGTCCCCGGCCTATATACTTGAGCGTAAACTCCTCGTTCTGCTCGCTGTGCTTGGCCGGAATGATCCAGCAGACAATCTTCACATAGAGCTTGGTGAACCATATCATCACAAGCAGGTTGAGCGTGTTGAATACTGTGGGGAACATGGCCAGGCCGAAGGCTATTGAGCTTTGGGCGGCCGCCGTGATCCCGCCCTCGGGATTGAGAAGCGTGGAATTGGCGAGCTGACGGTCCTGAGCAGCCGATATGTCGGTGGGATTGATGCCGGTGCACCCCTGCGTGATGTCGGCCACAAGCGCCACGAACGGCGCGAATATGAACAAGACGATCACCGATCCCAGTACATTGAACAAGACATGACCCATGGCCGTGCGTTTGGCCGCGAGATTACCGCTCATAGAGGCCAGGATAGGTGTGATGGTCGTACCGATGTTGCCGCCCAGGATTATGGCGCATCCCAGAGTGAACGGTATCCATCCCTGCGAGCACATGATCAGCGTGATGGCGAATGTGGCGGCCGACGACTGCGCAACCATTGTCAGCACAATGCCCACGAAGAAGAATATCAGCACCGAGCCGTAGCCCATCGAGGTGTAGTTCTGCAGGAACTCGAGCATCTGCGGGTTCTGCTGCAGGTCAGGCACATACTTGCTGATGAGGTCCAGACCCATGAACAGGAAGCAGAAGCCTATCAGGAACTCGCCCAGCGACTTATACGTGCTCTTCTTCATGAAAAGCATCGGCACGCCTATGGCGAGCATCACTATGGAATAGTCGGAAATCGATACCTCGAAGCTGAAAGCGGATATGATCCAGGTAGTCACCGTGGTGCCCACATTGGCGCCGAAGATTACGGCCATGGCCTGGCTCAGACTCATCAGACCGGCGTTCACGAAGCTGACCACCATCACCGTGGAAGCCGAAGAACTCTGAATGAGCGCTGTGATCAGGATGCCGGTGAGCACGCCTGTGAAGCGGTTTCTGGTCATGATGCCGAGGATGGTACGCAACCGGTCGCCGGCAACTTTCTGCAGGCCTTCGCTCATCACCTTCATGCCGTAGAGAAAAAGTCCGACGGCGCCCAACAGGCTGATGAAATCAATGATAGAATACATGGATCAAAAGTAAGTTCGTGACTATGAACATGTTCGGCTTCGGGAGAGCGAGCGGGGAGCGGACGGCGCGCGTCCCTCCTTATTGCGCAAAATTAATGTAAATTTTTTATATAGCCAAGTACTTGGCGCTCTTTCCGCAACAGTTCCCTCGACTCTGAAGAGTCTGAAGTTTCCGCGGCTCTTTCCCCGCTCGGCTGTTTCCGGCCCCTCGCCGCCCTCAGCTTATCCGCTTAGGACCTGTCTGACCTGTCTGACTCGTCTGACTTGTCCGACTTGTCAGATTTCGCCTCACCTGCGACTCACCAGTCGCTTCGGTTGGTCAAATTTCCTCCCCGAAGCAAAAAAATTGTTCGGGGAGTGCCGGATATTTGGAGAATTGGCCGATTTCGCTTAACTTTGTGGCTATGCGCAGCCTAAAGCACATACGTGTGGTTCTCTCCCTGCTCTTCTTCTTCGAAGCGGTGGCTTTCATAGTCTGGGGCGTCTCGGCTCCGCGCCATTCACGCGTGGCCTTTCTGGCTCAGGTGCTCCCTTCGTCGATATCGGCCACCATGGCCGTGACAGCCTTCTGGCTCGTGATCACCTTTCTTCTTGGCAGGGTCTACTGCTCTACGGTCTGCCCGCTCGGCACGCTGCAGGACATCATAATCCGCGGCCGGTGCATGGTGCGCCGCTGCGAGGCCCGTTTCCACTACATCGACCGCAGTCGCCGCCGTTTCCGCCGGCTGCACGTCATCATAATCTATATCGCCGTACTGATAGCCGGAGGCACCGCGGCCGCAGCATGGCTCGAGCCCTGGAACTGGTTCGGCAATATGCTCCGCATACCGCGCTATCTCGCCGCGGGCATGACCTTCGGCGCAGCTCTGGCAATCCTTTCAGCCGTGGTGTTTCTCATCTTCGCCCTGCTGACCGGGCGCGAGTTCTGCAACACGGTCTGCCCAGTGGGCGCAGGCATGGCCTGTCTTTCCAAAGCCTCCGTGATGCACATAGAGCTCGACCCCGACAAATGCGACTCCTGTCTGAAATGTGAGGAACTGTGCAAAGCCAGGTGCATCTCGATCAAAGACCGGCGGATCGACAACGCAAGCTGCGTGCGCTGCTTCAACTGCGTGAGTGTCTGCCCCCGCGACGCCATCCGTTTCCAGTATAACCGCAACAACGCAGCCACGCCACTCTTCCGTTCCTCACGCCGCACCGCAACCTGATCCCCCCTCACCGAACTGCCGCATAATCTCAGGATTTTCAGTTACTCTCAGTCTCCCGTATAAATTCATGCGGGCCGCTATGACTGCGCAGCGGCAGAACCAGCCGGGCAGAAAAAAAGCCCCTGCGCCACAGTCATGACGCAAGGGCCGTAAATAACATCACGGTTTAAAAGCATCAAAGGCGGAGCCCGGAAGCTTCGCCTTTGGTGGTATTGGAGTCGGGGTAAGGTCCCGCGCTTTGCGGTATTACTCCTCGTATTTCTTGATGATCAACGCTGCGTTGTGGCCGCCGAAGCCGAATGTGTTGCTCAGGGCGGTCTTGATGTCGCGCTTCTTCGCCTTGTTGAACGTGAAGTCTATTCTGTAGTCGATCTCGGGATCTTCATCGCCCTCCTCGTGGTTGATGGTGGGAGGTATGATACCCTCGTTGATCGCCTTCACGCAAAACAGTGCCTCGATAGCACCGGCGGCGCCGAGGAGGTGGCCGGTCATCGACTTGGTGGAGCTGAGGCTCATGTTGTAGACATGGTCACCGAACACCTTCATGATACCCTTGATCTCGCCGCGGTCGCCCACAGGTGTGGAGGTGCCGTGTGTGTTGATATAGTCTATATCTTCGGGCTTCATGCCTGCGTCCTTGAGAGCGTTCTCCATCACGAGCTGCGCGCCCAGGCCTTCGGGATGAGTGGCTGTGATGTGGTAAGCGTCGGCGCTCATGCCGCCGCCGGCTACTTCGGCGTAGATCTTGGCGCCGCGGGCCTTGGCGTGCTCAAGCTCTTCGAGCACAAGCGCTGCGGAACCTTCGCCGATGATGAAGCCGTCGCGCGAGCCGCTGAAGGGGCGCGATGCTTTCTCGGGCTCTTCGTTGCGGGTGGAGAGCGCCTTCATGGAGTTGAAGCCGCCCACACCGGCCGGATATATGGCTGCTTCGGCGCCGCCTGCCACAATGGCGTCGGCCATGCCGAGACGCACATAGTTGAAGGCGTCGATCAGCGCGTTGTTCGATGATGCGCAGGCCGATACGATGCCGAAGTTCGGGCCGTGGAATCCATGCTCGATCGAGATGTGGCCGGCTGCTATGTCGGCGATCATCTTGGGGATGAAGAAGGGATTGTATTTGGGGCCGTTCTCGGCGTGCTGGGCGTAATAGCCTGCTTCTTCCTCGAACGTATGGAGGCCGCCGATACCGGCGGCAAAGATTACGCCAATCCGGTTTTTGTCGGCACTCCCTTCTTCGATTTTGGAATCGGCGATAGCCTCGTCGGCCGCTACCATGGCATACATGGCGTAGAGGTCGAGCTGGCGCGCGAGCTTGCGGTCAAAATGGTCGGCGGGGTTGAATCCCTTGACCTCGCATGCGAAGCGGGTCTTGAACAGGGAGGCGTCGAAGTGTGTGATGGGGCCTGCGCCCGAGACACCCTTCTTGGCGTTCTCCCAGGTAGTCTCCACGTCGTTGCCCAGCGGGGAAACGGTGCCGAGACCGGTGATAACTACTCTTTTTAATTCCATTATTCGGGGAATAAAGTTATTCAGGAGAAAAATAAAGAAAAGCCGGCTTGGACGTAGAGATGCCCGGCACCGGCTTTTTTATGGGTCTTATTTCTTGTTGTTCTCGATGTAAGCAACAGCGTCGCCGACAGTAGCGATCTTTTCGGCCTCCTCATCGGGAATTGTCAGACCAAACTCTTTCTCAAATTCCATGATGAGCTCTACGGTGTCGAGTGAATCAGCGCCAAGATCTTTGCTGAACTCTGCCTGGGGTGTTACTTCGTTCTCGTCCACGCTGAGCTTGTCAACGATGATGGCTTTTACTTTGTCTGCTATTTCTGACATAACTTTTTGGTTTTTATGAAGTTGATAATTTAATTGCATTTTTTCAGACTGCAAAGTAAACAATTATATTTGAATTAAAGAAATTTTTCCGCTATAAACTTCATCTGAATTGCACAGAAAAATCAAAATTGTGCAGATTTTACCTCCCGAACCACCTTCCCGACTACCGGCAGCTCTCAAAAACTGCTCTTCAACATAATTCCCTCCTCTCCGCCCTCCTTTTGTGGCTCGCATATTTATACATCCGGTTCCGGTATTTGCCGGTAGGTGCGCACAGCTCATCCGCCGGCCTTCCCGAAGCCGCTCTCCGTTCTCTCCGCTTCGCTTCCCGCACTCCTCTTCTCTCATCGGCCCTTGTCCGGCCCTTGTCCGGCCCTTGTCCGACCTGTCCGATCTCGCCCTCATTTGCGATCTCACCCTCAATCGCAAAAAAAGTTGCCCCGGACGAATCCGGAGCAACCTTTGTATCGGTTCTTCACGCTTCCCGCAATCGGGAATGCGCTCTGTTTTGGGCGTGGTTTACTTTGTGGTTGTAGTCTTTGAACCTGCGTCGAGGATGCAGATAGCTACACGGTTCCAGCTCTCCTCGTCGAACATGTGGCCGATACCCTGGCCCGATGCGTCGATGCGGTTGGCTGCGATGCCGTATTTCTTGATCAGAGACTCTTTCACTGACTCAGCGCGCTGCTTGGCCAGACGCTCGTTGACATCGAGAGGACCGTCCTGTGAAGCATAACCCTTGATGACTACGGTAGCCTTGGGGTGATTCTTCAGGTATACGGCGATCTGCTCTACGTTGGGAGCCTGGTCGGGACGGATGTTGTACTTGCCGATGGTGAAGAATACGTAGCGGACTGTCTGATAGAAGTCGGTGGATTCTTTCACAACCTGCGGAGCTTTCTTGTTGCATGCGTCGAGAGCTGCCTCGAGCTGACGGTTGCGGGCATTGGCCTGGGCAAGAGCGTTGCTGCAGTTGTCGAGGTCGCCGCGAAGCTCGTTGATGCGTGCGTTGAGTGCGTCAACTTCACCCTGGTTGTAAGGATCGGTATATGAGAAACCGTCGCCGAGGCGTACGGCTACGCCTGCCATAAGGTTGAAGCATGCGCGGTTGGCGTTGTAGGCTGCCGACGACTGATTCACATCGGCATCGCTCATATCCCAGAGCACTGAAGGCGACAGTGAGATTGTCACTCTCTCCGAGGGATGGAAGTTGAAGTCGAGACCTGCCTTTGTGGCGAAGAAGTTGTGGTCAGCCACAGGCTCGTTCTGGAAGTTGTGGCCCCAGCCGGCACCTGCGCGTACTGCCACATCGAATACACGGCCTACTTCGTTGCCGTAGCCGCCGAAGAGCGAATTGAGGTTCACTACTCCGTAAGCGCCCACATAGCTTGCGTCGAAAGCTGTCTTGCTGTGGATCTGGTTCTGCCAGCTCGAAGTGTTGATTGACCAGTAGCCTTCGATACCGGCGCCATAGATGGGTGTGATCATTTTCTGAAGATCAAGTCCCACGACTGCGCGCATATCCCCGAAGAAAGCGCCGTGGTTGAGAGGTGTGGCGACACCTGCCTTTACACCCAGCGACATGTTGTCAAAAAATTTAGGCTGCTGCAGAAGCTGTGCATTTGCTGTAGCCAGACCGCCGATTGCTAAAAGGACGGCCCCGAGTAATAGCTTTTTCATAACAGTGAAAAATTGGGTTAAATGATAATTCTTGGTGGTTTTTTTATAAGTCTTGCGATAGTTTAACTGATTAGTTAGAGAGAGGTCGGTTAAGAAGGTTTAACCGTAATATTAAAAAATGTCAGAAAACAGTGCACTTTTCGGGATCTTCACGATTTGCCGCGTCTGCGGTCCCCTTGCGGGGAAGTCACCCGTCAGATATAGCAACAATTATGCGGCCCGCAAGGTTTCCGGCAGCCGCTCTTTTGCCGTTTTATTCCCACTTTTTGTGCCTTCAGTCGCATTTTTGCTGTTCCCATTCACCTTTCCGCCGGTGCGGCCGACCCGGAGAGGCCACCGCTCTCAGCACGGGATGCGCCGGTTCAGAGCATTCGCAGATATTCGAGCTCCTCGGCTATCTCGCGGCCCGTGAGGGTGCGCCGGCGTCCTATGGTGCCCGCGAACTTGTCGATAAGCGGATGCAGACGCAGATTGCCGAAGATGCGGCGCGAGTAGGAGACCACTCTCGAGAAAACCTGCTCTATCTCGTCGTCGTCGAGGTCAAGAGTCTCTTTACCCTCGGCGCCGATAGCCTCGCGCAGCGGCTCCAGGAGCTCGTCGGCCGGCGAGATATGCTCATGCACATAGCAGCGCGAGAGCACATTGGAGACGGCGAGTACCGATGTGAGCTGATAATTCTCCGTCAGTTTGCGGCGCACGGCCTTGGGGCTCGCCGACTGGGAGCCTAAGTAATAGAATTCGTTGGAAAAAGTCACCATGGGGCCGTCGCTGTCAAGCGATATGGAGGCCACACGGTCGAGTGCGTCCATGTAGGCGAGGGCCACAGCCATTCCGGTGAGTCCGTAGGTGCGGTCCTCCTCGTTCTTGTATGAAAGCGGATTGTCCATCTCTTTTGTTGAATCAAATAATCGGCATCGCTGCGCCCACGATTCCCGGAGCCGCGCCCCGTGCTGAGGCCGGCACAGACTGATGCCTAAGGTAATGGCGGTGGCAGGGAACCGCCGTATTCAATTAACCTGCCCGGCGGCCGGAATGTTCATTTCCGCCGCCGGGTTCGTGCCGGAGGAGCGGAAGGTCAGAACAGCAGCGAGACGCCACCCATGGCGCTCAGACCCTCGCCGGGCATATAAGGCCCGTAGAAGTCGGCAGTGCCTAAGATGTTGTTCAGAGTCGCCCAGACCGAGAAACGCTTCATGAAGGTATAGGAAGCGGTCAGGTAGAGGTTCGTGATGTCGGGGAGACGGTAGCGGTTGTAGACTTTGTGGCCGTCGGCGATTCTCGTCATCATCTCATCGTTCTCCCAGATGGCACGCACGCCGCGGTACTGATATCCGAGGTCGAAGTGAAGCTCCTCGATCGGCGTCACACCGGCTTTGGCGTTCACAATCCAGCGCGGACGGTCGTAGCCGTTGAAATAGCCTTTGTCTTTGTTCTGCGGCTGATAAGCCAGATCGCCGGTGAGCTCGAGCTTGTCGCCCCACTCATAGCGGAGAGCGCCCTGCAGCGAGAAACCTTTCAGCTTGTAGAAGCCGCCGCAGAAATGGTCTTCGCCGTAGTAAAAGTAGTCAGTGACACAGTTGCGGATCTGCAGTCGTCCGGCCGTGACATTGTCGGTGATCTTGTAGGCCACGGCTGCCGAAGCGCTCAGGCCGCCGAAGTCGCCCAGCTCGATCTGAGCCTTGGCGTTGATTGGCGAGAAGAGCGGCACGGTGCTCTCTATGCTGGAAATCTGATAGTTGTCGAGCTGATAGTTGGCCGCCATGGTGCGAAGCTTTGTGCCGCCGGTTGCCGACAGCGAGCCGGTGAACTTGCCTGACTGAGCGGACAGTGTCACATCGGGAGCCACATGGAAGTGACCGAAGTCAGGGTTCTGAAGCGCATCCCAGGGTCCGTGACCGGCGTTGGGCGTCCAGTCGAAACGGGCGCCGAGGTGTATACCCACACCGTCGCCGCTGTAGGCGTAGTAAGGCGCGAAGGCCACGCGGCCGTAGGTGATACCCTCTTTCTCTTTGTCTGACTCCGAGATATGGTCGAAGTAATCGCTGTAGCTCGGCGATTCATACATGACCATCACCTGAGGGCCGGAGAAGCCGTAGCCCACCAGGTTGGCCGTGAGCTGAAGTCCGGCGCTGTTCTCGGCATCGAATTTATATGCGCCGAAGCCTGACAGCTCGAGATTGTTCTCGTGGGCCGCCGGGTAATATTCATCGTAGCGGTTGTTGTAGCCGAAGAAATGATCCGATAGCCGCACGGCGCCATCGAAACCTATCTCGCCGCAGACGGGCCGGAAGGCCATACTCGCCTTCAGGTCGTTAAGATTCTGCTTCTTAAACTGATCTCCGCGCGGGAAATCCTCTTCGATCTGAGAGTGGTAATAGTTGAAGTGCGAGAAGTGATAGCGTATGTCGGCCTGCAGCGTCCCTATCCCGTCCAAGAGATGCGAACCGTAGAAACCGACCCACTCATCGGTGCGGTGGCGCTTGAGCTCCTTGCCGTTCTCGCCGATAGCTCCCGGCTTGAAGCCGTAGGATGAGTTATGCTCCAGCCAGGCGCCGAAGGTCGTGGTGCTGTTGTTGATGAAGCGGTATCCGGCCGAACCGGTTATGTCCATGTATGAACCGGCGCCGAGACGCACGTAGCCGGGCAGACGCGAGAACTCTTTCGAGGCCCGCCAGGGAGTGGCCGGCATAGGCGCATAGAGCGGATTGATCTGTGTGATTACACCCTCGGCGGCTATCTTGAGCGGGTCGGCTGTGAGCGACAGGTCGGGTGTGGAGGGGAGAGCGGCGAGACGGTCGTGGCTGCGAAGTGTCGGCAGATAACCGGCTTCCACACTCACGTTGCCGCTGAGGTTCTGGGCCTGAGCGGTGCCCGCTGCCATCAGGAGAGTATATAGCAAGATATATTTTTTCATGACAATATGTTTTTTATCACGATATATGTTGTTTCTGTTTTAGAGCTTGTTTAATAAAAAATGTTAACGCTGAGGGCGGCTATCGTCCGGATAAAATCGATGGAAGTCGAAGGAGCGTAGCGAGCTACGTGACTGAGACGCGCGGAGATTTTAGCGGACGAGAGACGGACAAAGGCGACTTTTCTTGTTAATACGGCTCATCAGAAAATGAAATTATTGTAAATGTCAGCATATAATTGTAAAAATTAGTATTGGACTCGCTGAGCTGCGCATCTGCGACTTCTTGCCTCGGTCACGTAGCTCGCTACGTTCCTTCGTCTGCGAAGCCACATCTGCATCATCCCAGCGACCCTCAGTATTAACATTTTTTATTAAACAAGCTCTTAGTTTGCGAGGCTTCCGGAGCTGCGTAGATCCGGTCCTCAATGAGCCGGGCCGGCCGGGTTATTTCAGTTTGGCCAGACGGGTCCGGATCATCTCGGCGATATCCTCCTCGTCGCCGGGATAGTTGCTCTGCAGCGCCTTCAGATACTCCTTGGCCTTGTAAGTGTCGCCCTGAGCGGAGAAAGCGTCGGAGAGCGCTATGTAGCCGCGGGCCATCCAGTACTGCTCCTCGGTGTCGGAGTCGATGAACTGCTGCAGCTCCTTCTGAGCCTGGGCTGCCTTACCCTGGCGCAGCAGTATCTCGCTTATGGTCACCGCCGCCTGCGCGCCCTCGGCCGTTGACGGCTCCGAGGCGAGCGGCCGCAGTGTGCGGATAGCCTCGTCGAGACGGCCCAAACGGCGCTTAGCCAGACCCTTGCAGAGTGTGGCCGCGGTCACGTCTTCCGATGCGGCGCCGGAGAGCGACAGCAGTCGGTCGGCGTAGGCTATCTGTTCTTCGGGCGTGGAGGCTGTCTCCATAAGGCCGCGGTAAGCGTCGGGGGCTGTGGCTGCCGAGCCTGTGGCCAGAAGCTGCTTCCACACGGCGGCTGCCTCTGCGGCCCGTCCGCTGTCCTGAAGTATCTGAGCCTTAAGGCTGTAGGCCGAGGGTATCTGCGACGAGTCGGGCCATCCGGCCGTCAGCTTGTCGAGATACTGTAGTGCCGCGGTGTCGTCGCCCTTATCCGAAGCGTCGTAAGCGAGCAGATAAAGCACGGCCGGAGCCTGCACGCTGTTGGGATAACGCGCCAGATAATCGCGCAGAGCCGATGTGTCGGCCGGGTTCTTCTCATACTGCTTGTAAGCCGAGCGGTAAGTGAGCTCGTCCATCTCCGAAGCGTCGGGACGCGGAGCGCGCGGCACAGTGTCGAGGAAGGAGAGGTACCCCTGCAGGTCGCCCATTTGCGTGTAGATGGTCTTCAGATCCGACGAGGCGCGCGAGGCCTCAGCGCTTGTGGGCCAGCGGCGTATGATATTCTTGTAGGCGTCTATGGCTTTGCCCTGGTCCCCCTTCTCGGCATAAGCGGCCGCCAGATTCAGAGCCGCCTGGCGCGACTGTACGGTCGACGAAGCCTCGGTGTCGAGCTGCGAGGCTATCTTGCGGGCTGCGTCGATGTCCCCCTTGGCTATGTAGGCTTGCGAGAGCTCAAGCAGAGCGTCGTTGTGCCATTGTGAGTCGGGAAATTTGGCGAGCATGGAGCGCAGAGCCTCGATCTTGCCGGTCTGGTCGCCCCTCACGCCCAGCATGTTGGCATACTGGAAAGCGGCGTAGTCGGAACTGGCCGACGCCGGATCGTCGCCCATGGCGCGGTATTCCTGCATGGCTGAGGTCACATTGCCGTTGTAATAGTCGCAGTCGGCGGCACGGAGCCGGGCGTCGGAAGCCAGACGCGAAGGGAGGGCCGGCGAGGCCTTCAGAGCCTGCAGGAAATATTTGCGGGCTTCGGAGAACTTCTGCTCCTGATAGAGCGAGTAGCCCAGGTTGTAGAGGCCCAGGGCGCGGTTGCCCGATCCGTTGCGGACACTCTTCAGATAGCGCTTGTAGACATCGGAAGCCGCGCGGTATTTCTTCTGCGCGTAGAGGGCGTCGCCCTCCCAGAGCAGAGCCTCGGCGGCAAGGTCGGAGTCGTAGCGGTGCAGCTCGGCGGCGCGCTCCATATACCCGGCTGCAGCGGAGTAGTCGGAGCTGCCCGCGGCCTTCATGCCGAGCTGGAAAAGTATCTTCTGCTTCGAGGCGAGCACCTGCCGCGACGGGTTGCGCAGACGCTCGGTGTGAGCGAGTGCCGCCTCGTAGTTATGGTCGTTGTAGTAAGCCGCTGCCAGGTATTCGTCGACCTTGGCGGCGTAGGGAGAGTCGGGATATTTGCGTATGAAATCCTCCATGAGCGGAGCCGACGAAGCGAACGGCACCGAACCGCCGCTGATCGTGGCCACCACATAGTCGTAGAGCGCCGTTTCGGTGACCCTGGGGTCCCACCGCATGTCGTAGGCGCGGCGGAAGCTCATGGCTGCCTCGGTGTAGTCCTTGCGGGCCGAGGCTATCTGGCCGAGATAGAGATATGCGCTTTGGGCCAGATATTCGCCCTCGTCGGTCACTTGCGCGAAGAGGCGCGCGGCCTCGCTCAGGTCACTTTCGTCGTAGCGTATGGTGCCGAGCTCGTAGAGGGCTGTGGGGAGTGGTGATGATGTCTTTTCGACATAGCGCTGCAGGAAAGGCGCGGCTTTCTGCTTGCGGCCCACGGCGAAATAGCTCTCGCCGGTGATACGCGTGAGCTCCTGTTCCCATTCGGGATTAGCCCGCACTATGGCGTCGTAGTCGAGCGAGAGCACATAGTCGTAGTCACCCTCGCGGAATGCTATCTGAGCCAGGTAATAGGGCACTCCGAGCTGCGAGGCGTAAGGCTCGCCCACGGAGCGGAAGCCTGCTTTGGCCTTCTCGCAGCTTCCCTCGGCATAGTCTATGTAGGCCAGGTAGAAACGGGCCGGCTCGCGGTAGGTGCCGGTGCGCTCAAGATGCCGGAATGTTACTGCGGCCTCGGAGAGATACCCGGTGCGGATCTGCGAGAGGGCCAGACGGTAGGCGTAGAGGTCGGCGCGGGCCGGCGAAAGGGCCGACAAGTCTATGGCCGAATATTCCCGCACGGCCGCCGGATAGTCTCCGCGGAAGAATGAGAAGTCGGCGCCGAGCAGACGTGCCTCCACCGACAGAGGCCCCTCGGGATACTCCCTGAGGAACTGCTGCCGGAGGGCGCGGAACTCGGTCTCGTCGCCGCGCTCAAAGAGGGCGCGGAGCATCAGCGCCATAGCCTGCTGGCGCTGCGTCACCGGCGCTGCCGCGAGTGCCTGGGACCAGAGCGGCGCGTCCTCGCCCAAAGCCTGGGTGAGACGGTCGATCACTCCGGCATAGTTCTTCTCGTCCCACATCTGTCGTGCGCGGGCGAAGGAGCTGTCGGCTGTGGAGCCGGTCAGCGGCGCGGGAAGCGGCTCGAAAGCCGAAGCCGGTGACGCCGCGGTGCCGCCGGCAAGCATGCCGCAGGCTATCAGAAGCCGGGCTGCTGTATGGCGTGAGTTCTGTTTTCTCATAGTTATATCTTTTGGTCGGCTATTTGCCGGTGAGTATCGATTTGAGGTTAGACAGGGCCTGGAGCGCCTGCAGGGGAGTGAGGTTGTTTATGTCGAGGGTCAGTATCTCGTCGCGTATCTGCGCGAGAACAGGGTCGTCGAGCTGGAAGAAGGAGAGCTGCATGCCCGAAGAGGCTCCGGCCGCGAGCGAGGCTGTGTCGGGCTTCGATGCCCGCGCGGGACCGTTCTTGGCGTCAGTGCTCTCGGATCCGGCCGGAGCTTTCGCGCCGGTGGCCTCGAGCTGACGGAGCACCGCGTCGGCACGTTTCACAATCGAAGGGGGCATGCCGGCTATGCGGGCCACATGGATACCGAAGCTGTGGGCACTCCCTCCCGGCACTAACTTGCGCAGGAACACCACCTTACCGTCGGTCTCCTGCACCGAGACGTTGAAGTTGTGGATGCGCTCGTAGAGCTTCTCCATCTCGTTGAGCTCGTGGTAATGAGTGGCGAAGAGTGTCTTGGGCCGCGCAGTGCTGTTCTGGTGGATATGCTCCACAATAGCCCAGGCTATCGATATGCCGTCGTAAGTCGAGGTGCCTCGGCCGAGCTCGTCGAAGAGCACCAGGGAGCGGTCGGTCATGTTGTTGAGGATGGCCGCCGCCTCGTTCATCTCCACCATGAAGGTGGACTCTCCCAGCGATATGTTGTCCGAAGCGCCCACACGGGTGAATATCTTGTCTACCACACCGATACGGGCCGCCTCGGCCGGCACGTAGCAGCCGGTCTGGGCCATAAGCACGATCAGAGCCGTCTGGCGCAGCAGGGCCGACTTACCGCTCATGTTCGGGCCGGTGATCATCATGATCTGGCACTTGCGGTTGTCGAGCGCCACGGAGTTGGCTATGTAAGGCACGCCGGGAGGCAGACGCCGCTCGATCACCGGATGGCGTCCCTCGGTGATCTCGATCTCCAGACCGTCGTCGACGGTCGGGCGGCAATAGCGGTATTCCTCGGCCGCCGCGGCGAAGGCGAGCAGCGTGTCGGTGCGGGCTATCAGAGCCGCGTTGGTCTGTATGTCGTTTAGGTAAGTGCTTGTGAAACAGAGCAGATTGTCGAAGATCTGGCCTTCGAGTATGGCTATCTTATCCTGCGCTGTCGTGATTTTCTCCTCGAAATCCTTCAGCTCGGGCGTGATGTAGCGCTCGGCGTTCACGAGCGTCTGCTTGCGTATCCAACTCTCGGGCACCTTCTCTTTGTGAGTGTTGCGCACCTCGAGATAGTAGCCGAACACATTGTTGAAGGCTATCTTGAGCGACGGTATGCCGGTGGCGGCTATCTCGCGGTCGAGCATGTCGTGCAGAGCTTTCTGCGATGAGCCGGAGAAATAGCGCAGCTCGTCGAGCTCGGGACTGACTCCCTGAGCTATATAGTTGCCTTTGGTCTGCGAGAGCGGCGCATCCTCGCGCAGCGTATGCTCTAACTTCTCTATGAGCATGCCGCAGGATTTGAGCCGCTTGGCAATAGTCTGAAGCTCCGGACTTTCCGACTGCCCGAGGAGTGTCCTGATGCCGGCCGCGGCCTTCAGCGAGTTTTTGAGCTGAACCAGATCGCGGGGACCGATGCGGCGCACGGATACCTTGGCTGCCAGACGCTCCAGATCCCCTATGGCGGCGAGAAGGTCGTGGAGCGAGGCGCGCAGGTCGGGCTCTTTGTAGAAGGCCGTCACGGTGTCGAGGCGCTCGTTGATCGCCTTCACCTCGCGCAGCGGCTGCTTGATCCATCGCCGGAGCATACGGGCGCCCATAGGCGTCACTGTCTTGTCGAGATAATCCACAAGACACTTGCCGTCGTCGGAGAGGCACTCGGTGAGCTCGAGGTTGCGGATCGTGAAGCCGTCGAGACTCAGATAGCGCTCCTCGTCGATGCGGCTCAGCGAGGTGATGTGCCGCAGATGAGTGTGCTGCGTCTGGTCCAGATAATGGAGAATGGCTCCGGCGGCCACGATACCCTGCCGTAGCTGAGCCACACCGAAACCTTTCAGATTCGAGGTGTGGAAATGTTTGCAGAGACGGTCGGTGGCGGCGTCGGGAGTGAATATCCAGTCGTCGAGCTCGAAGGTGAAGAACTTGCCGGGGAAGGTCTGCTCCGTCTGCTGCCTGAGACCGCGCAGAATCAGCAACTCCTTGGGAGCTATGTTGTTGAGCAGCTTGGTCACGAACGATATGTCGCCTTCGGAGCAGAGGAACTCGCCGGTGGAGATGTCGAGAAAAGCCACACCGATATGCGGCGATCCGTAATGAATGGCGGCCAGAAAGTTGTTCTCCTTGGTGTTGAGTATGTTGTCGTTGATGTTGACGCCGGGCGTCACAAGCTCGGTGATGCCGCGCTTCACGAGCTTCTTGGTCAGCTTGGGGTCCTCGAGCTGCTCGCAGATGGCAACCCGCCGGCCGGCCCTCACAAGCTTGGGCAGGTATGTGTCGAGCGCGTGATGCGGGAAACCGGCCAACTCCACCGACGTGGCGGCGCCGTTGGCCCGGCGTGTCAGTGTGATGCCGAGTATCTCGCTCGCCGTTATGGCATCGTCGGAGAATGTCTCGTAGAAATCGCCGACTCTGAACAGCAGTATTGCGTCGGGATGCTTCTTCTTCATCTCGAGATACTGTTTCATCAGCGGTGTTTCTGCTATCTTAGCCATTATCAGTAAGTTGTCGCGGACCTTTTGTCCGCGCGGAGTGTGCGTGTTGTTAAAAAGTCTTAAAGTCCGGAGGTCGCCGGAGAGGTGTCAGCGGAGGGCCCGGCGAGGGGATCAGCGGGCGTAGTGGATCTGGGCTTTGCGGGCCACCCGCCAGCGGCCGTCCTCGAAGATCGCTGTGCCGGTGCTGTCGTTCACGATCGTGCGGGCGCCCTGCACCATCTGCAGGTTGCGGCCTGTGCAGGCTCCGGCCAGGAAGTCGATCGGCATCATGAGGGCGAGCTCATGGACCGACGGGTCGTCGATCACACTGAAGGTGCCGCTGTAGCCGTCGGCAGTCACCATCTTGAATATCGAGTTGCCCATGCTGAACTGGGCGTCGGCACGCAGGAACACGCCGTCGCTGTTGGCCTGCGAGAGGTATATGATGCGGGGCTGCATGGTGCGCCGGCGCTGTGCCGTAGCTGCTGCTGCGGCTGCGCCAAGAGGCGCTCCGGCCTGAGCGGTGCGGATAGGCTGAGGCACAGGCTGATGCGCCACAGGCTGCTGAGGCTGCGCGGCCGGCTGCTGCGCGGCCTGAAGGGGCTCCAAGGGCTGCTCTGCGGCCTCATGGACAGCCGACGCGGGACGGGCCGATGCGTGGCCGCGGGGTCCGCGAGGGTTCTTCTTGTCTTTGCCGGAAGCGCCTTCGGCCTCGTTGAGCTCCTTGCGGTTGCGCGCCATGATCTGTGTGGCGTAGCCGACCAGTGCGAGCACCACAAGCACAAGCACTATGAGGAAGAAGATGAGCCATCCGTTGCCGCCGGAACTCTTGAGCTCGTGGGAGCCGGGAGCGGCTTCGCGTTCGCCGTCCTGACCGGGAGCGGCCAAAGGCTCAGTCTCCGGATCGGCTGCTGCGTTCTCCACTTCGTCGATAGCCAAGCTCTCGTCATCGGTCTTTACAGAGTCGGTAGCCTCCTCGGTTGTCTCTTCGGTAGGCTCTTCGCCGTCGGCCGGGGCAGCGTTCTCATCCTCATTCTCCACCTTGGTGACAGTGGCAGGGACCTTGCCGAGCGCGCTTTTCAGTCTGCTCTTGCAGAACGATTTGTCCTTGCCCGAAGGTACGGCCAACTCGTAGCGGTTGAGCCAGAAGGAGGTCATCTTGGCATTGTCCCATTCCTGATAATCGCTCTCTGAAGGGAGACCGCCGAGCGATATTTTCTGCTTGTTGGCCTTGTCGGTGGAGTGCTGTGCTATAGCCTTGTCGAGGTCGGCGTCGCTGTTGACCACAGCCCCGTCCAGATAGCCCGAACCGGAGTTCATGCTCCTCACGCCCCATTTGAGCACCAGGGCGCGGGCCCGTTCCATCTCCTGCTTGGTGGCTGCCTGGGAGGCGACAGAAGCTCCGGCAATCAGCAGTATGAGAAGTAAATATTTGCGCATCTTTCTTTGATATTGTTTTCTGTGACAGTAGGTTGAATTATCAGTGAGAAGTTGTTGGTGAGGAGTGAGTAGCGTGAAGTGAGGAGTTATGAGTGTTTAGTTATCAGTTATCAGTGAGGAGTGATTATGCATTATGAATTGCCTGGCTCAGGTACGGCGCCCGGGGCTGCCCTGGAGGCCGGGCAGGAGAGTGTTGCGTATTGTGGCGGCTATCGGGTAGAAGAACGGCACATCCTCCACCTTCTCGTCGCTCCCCTCGTCTTCCGGTAGATAAGCATCGATGCCGGCCGCCAAGTAGTTGGACAGATTCTCCGAACAGTGGGCGCGGAAAAAGTCAAGAGCCTGCGACGGTATGCCGAACTCCTCGCGGGTCTCCGGGTCGAGAGCCTTGATAAAGAGAGTGTTAAACTCCTTCACGGCGGCTATAATCTTGTTGCGCTCGGCGAGCGGACGTATGCTGCCGTAGGTGTAGCTCTCCGTGTCGGTGAGCGTGAAGGACCGTTTGCGGCCCATTACCTCGCGGGAGCTGAATCCGGCGCGCGATATCTTCCCCTCCTCTATGCGGCGGTCGAGCTCTATGCCTCCCTTGCAGGTGATCTGCTTGGGCGCTGTGAGCTCGCGGCGCACGCGGAAGGTCGCGGAGCCGTAGCTGCGGCCGTAAACCAGCTCTATGAAGCGGCGGGTATAATCCTCGACCGTCTCGGGGCGCCCTAGGATGCTGAGTATCTTGGAGCCGGTGCCGCTGAAACATATCTGCCGCGGCATACCGAGACCGTTCTCCTTCATCAGGCGGCCCACATAGTAGATGATGGCCGAGTAGAAATAGACGAAGATGATCTTGCGCTGCTCGTCGTCGGCCAGCATGGCGTTGTAGCTCAGGGCGCGGCGCTCCAGGGCCGGACGGTCGCGAAGCATCTCCGACTGCTCTATGGAGAAGAGGAAGGCGTTGATATCTTCGGAGCGTTTCGAGTGCATGATGTCGCCCAGGATCAGGTCCAGATAGCTGAGGTTGGCGTCGGCGCTGACGAGGCGCGAGAAGCGGTTGGCATATTCCTGCACGAGCGGGTTGTGGTCGGCGTCGCAGCTGCGGAAGCAGTCGCCGAAGATCGTGTTGCCGGCGAAGCGGAACGAGCTCACGAAGTGCAGATCGGAGCGGAACTGCTCGTCGTCGGCCTTATAGACCACCACATCGGAGGTGCCGCCCCCTATGTCGATGCTCACATAATCGGAGCCGTCGCGCGAGGTCCCTTCGTAGTAGAAGGCCGGCGCCACCGACTCGGGAAACGATACTATGTCGGTCCTGTCGGGCGATATGTAGCGGGCGTAGAGCTCCTCCCAGAGCGTCAGGTACTTGAGCTGCAGGGAGCGCTTCATGCTCACCGGGTAGAAATAGATGAGGCGCACTCGGCTGAGGTCGCCGCGGCTCACTATCACGCGGGCGCGGATAAGAAGCATGATCTCGCGCAGGAACTGCTCGGACAGCTCGGTGCGGTCCGCCCATTTGAGCATGGTGCTTATCTTGTAGCCGTTGAACGACTTGCGCTCGTAGAGGAACGGTATGTTGCAGTTGCGGAGCACACGCGGGCCCGAGGCGTTGGTCTCGTTCTCGGCCAGTGAGGTGCGGAGCGGGAAGCCGTAGAGGCCGCCGATGGTGCGCGGTATGAACTCCAGGTCGAGCATGGCGTCGCTCTGAAGCAGCGAGCCGGGAGCGTCGAGTGTGGCTGTGAGAGTGGCTTCGGCCTCCTCGCTGAAGGTGAGCGGCTCGGCGGGTGACCCGTCGGTGCTGTACTCCACGTGAGTGTTGGTGGTGCCGAAGTCCACGGCGAATGTGAACTGCGCCGCCGAGGGGGTATAGTCGGGCCAGAGCGGCAGGATCACACCCGAGCGCACGGAGCGGCCGTCGGTCCCCGTGAGGGTGAGGCGCATATAGTCGAAGGAGCGGTTTATCTCGTAGTAGGAGGTGCGCATGGCGCGCGAGCGGGAGCGCATGGTGGCCTCTTCGCCACTGCCGGGAGCCGATTCGGCGGCGTGGAAAGTGAGCGACGCCTCTGCGTCGGGCATCATCTCGAAGAGGCGCACGTTGTATATGTCGTTCTTGCCGGTGCGGGCGAAGGGGAAGATGGCCGCGCTCAGACGGGCGCCCGCCACTATGCTACCCTGCTGCTCGCCTCCGGCCGGAGCCGCGCGGTATATCTTGTGCAGCTCCACATAGCTGCGGGCGCAGGGCACCCTCAGACAGGCCTGCACGCCCTCGGCACAGGCCCGAAGCTCGAACATAGGCTTGCCCGGAGCCACATTGCGGCAGAGAGCCTCGGCCGGGAAATATTTGAAGAAGAGCGGTTTGAGCGGGAGCAGATAGCCCGGCGCGCTACGGCTCTGCGGTGCGCAGGCGTCGAAGAAATGGTTGCGGTCGATCGGTGTGGCCAGCTCTATTATCTCATCCTCGAGGAGGTCACATGCCGTAATCCAGGGGTAGGTCACCGACGTGTCGGGGAGCACACGCTCCTCCACGGGCTTGCCGGCCGTATCCACGACCGTGTTCTCGTTCCACGGACGGTTCACGTAGGTGAAACGCTCCATGCCGGGAGCCACGAAGCCGGGCGTGAGCACGAGCGGGAGCCTTTCGTCGCCTGCCGGTTGCCGCAGCTCGGGACGAAGCATGAAGTCGCTCTTTTCCACCGCCTGGAGCATATCCTCCTGCTTGCGGATATAGAGCTGACGGCCAAGCACGCGCGGGCTGAAAGGCCCGGTGAAATCGGAGTAGAGGCCGGGCAGCAGGGCGGCGAGCCCTTCGGCGCGGGCTGTGTCCATGGCCTGCGGGTCGCTGACGCGGCGGCAGACGGCGGCGTAGAGCTCCGGGCGCCGCTCGCGGGCCGTGTCGAGGTTCACAAGCAGGTAATCGTAGACGGGCTTGAGCTTGCGGCGCAGCTCGGGCCACGCGTTGAACCAGTGGGTGAGGTAGACCACAAACTCCTCGTCGCGCTCCCACAGGTCGCGTATACGGCCGAAGAGGGTCTCCCCCTCCTCCACCATGATATTCTTGCGCTCGCCCACGCCCGGAGCGCCCATGGTGAGCGAGGCTGGCGAGGTGGATCCTATGGCTATATTGTCGGCTGTGAGTATATACCAGTCGTCGGAAAGGTCGAAATTGTAGGCTTCGCGGTCGCTCTCCATGAAGAGACGGAGCGTCTCGGCGAGGAGCTGATGGTCGGCGCCGGAGCGCTCCATGCGGCTGATGGCCGACTCGGGGTTCCAGCGCACTATGCTGATGCGTCCGGCATGATTCTCCATGTCGAAGAGTATCTGCGCTATGTCGAGAGCGTCGCTCACAAGGCGGCGGTCCATCTGAAGGCCCTGCAGACGGCCCGAGGCGAGCCGCGCGAAGGCGTTGGACACCAGGTCGAGCTGTGCGAACGGGCTCGGTATGGCTGTGCGCGGATGCTCCACCAGGCCGCCGTTGGGATCGGTGATCCGGGTTATGTCGTCGGTGGTGTATGGGTCGCGGCGTATCCAGTCGCTGCCCGTCACATTGTCGCTGTATGAGAGTATGTTGCTCATGTCGTAAGGTTCGCTACTCGGTGATGTTGGAGAATTTCGATTCCACGAGTTGCCCGGCGGCCTCGTAGAAGAGGCTCATCAGCTTCAGGGGGAGCTGGTCGGGCCGGAAAGCCCCCTCCCGGTGCTTGCTCACCGTGTTGATGCGCGAGAATATGTCGTCGTGGGTGAAGCGGCGGTTGCCCAGAAACCCTTTCTTCTGCTCCACACCGGGGAGAAGCCGCTCCAGATCGCTGGCCACGTCGAGGTCGAAGATCTCCACATGGCGGTGGTTGGCGTCCATCTCCTCGAGCCAGTCCCAGTATTTGCTCAGGAACGGCCCTGTGAGCGTGCGGTAGAAATCCGACGAGAGGAAGTCGGAGCCGATGGATGGCTTGTCCTTGGTGAATCCGCGCCCTATGCACTCGCGGAACTTGTTGTCGAGGAAGAGCGAGAGCAGATGCAGCTTGATGAGCGGCGTGGCGGCCAGACGGCGCGTGGCCGGGCCGAAGGTAAGCATATTCACCTGCGATGTGTCTTTCTCCAGGCCGTATTCGAAAGCCTCGGTGCGCCCCTGCGGCAGGTCGTCGTCGGGCGTGGCGGCGAAGTTGAGGGGAGCCAGAGCGCCCACGAGCTCCACAAGATGCGCGGCGTTCTTCTGTCCTCCGGCACCGGGGTCGTTGGCGTAAGGGGCGCTCACCTCCGTGTCGCCGAGATAGTAGATGGCGTTCAGGAGCGAGCCCCGGCCGCTGCCTGTCACCGCCTTGTCGTAGTAATGGAGCGCCGAGCGGGTCTTGACCACAAAGTCGGCCTTGTTGATCGGGCTACCCTCCTTGTGCTCTATGTTGAAATAGGGGAGCATGGTGAGGGCGCCTGTCTTGCAGCGCTTCAGGTAACCTTTGTTGTTCACGTCGAGCCCTTCGGCGTGGCGTATGTTCTTGAGGAGTATCGGGAAACCGGCGGCGCCTGTACCGCCGAAGATGGAGCTGATGAAGAAGACGCGGTCGCCCTCGGCGAAGACGTTGCAGAAAGCGCGGAACTCGGGGCTCTTGCGGAACATATTCAGGGCCACGCTGCCTATGTTGGGCGAACCCACGAACCCTATGTTCATGGAGGTGTCGAGCTGGTCGGCCGAAAAGAGCATACGCAGCAGGGCCTGGTTCTCGCCGTCGAGGTCGTTGAAGCCCACAAACTCGCTGAATTTGCAGCGCTCCACGGCGCCGAGGTTGAAGAGGAATGTGTCGTCGAGCTCCGACGATGATTCGGACAGCAGCTCCTTGAGGGTGGATATCTTTGTGGCGAAGAAACCTTTGGCCGCCGCGGAACCGCCGTAGAGGGCGCGGCGCAGCTTGCGGTACGACCGCAGCAGCTCGTCGGTGCGCTTCAGGTCTTCGTTGGAGTGGTGCGGGTCGAGTATCATGGGCACGATCTCGAACTCCTCCATCTCGCGGCCCGTGGCCGGGTCGAGTGGCTTCACACCCGCAGCGAGCAGCATACCGAGCGACTTAAGCACCCGGGCTCCGGTTCCTCCTATGGCGAAAATGAACAGACGCATTGTGTGTTATTTCCTGATTGACAGACTTTTACTGTTGCTTGGTGATCACTGAGGGAAAGGAGTGTGGCGGCAATTGGAGCTCCAGTGGCGTATACCCATGGAGGCTATCGCGAAGAAGACGGCGCCGAGCACGGCGCCCCAGGCACCCATGGCGCGGATATACGGCTCGTAAGAGGGGAGCACGGCCGGGTTGGCCGAGCCTATCTTGCTGGTGAGCAGATGGCCGGTGAAGATACCGGTGATCACGGCCACGAGGGTGAGAACCGTGAGCCAGTTCCACCAGCGGTCGAACTTCACCGAGTTGATGATGTAGTAGAAGAGCACGGCGAAAGCCCAGGCCACACCCGCGATGAGGAGCGACACGGGAGTGGCGAGGCCCATCACGAGCATATCCTGGCGGAAATAGTCGAGATTACCTTCGGGGTCGGGCACGCCCAGATAGAGCATATTGCAGATGCTCCCGGCCGTGACCACGAAAAGGATCGTCAGGACGGCTGCCAGTGCAGGGTAGAGATATTTGACGGTCTGCGACATGAGTTTGAGGTTTGCAGTTATGGGTGAGCCATTTTCGCCGGTGACGTATCCGTCCGGGCGGCGAAAAAGCGTACCGGGGCGCAGGGCTGTGCGTTGTCGCGAGCAACTACCATCCCAAATAATCACAAAATTAGCTAAAATTGTTGAGATCGGCTATCAAATTTCCCCGAAAAATCATTTTACACCCGAATTTCACGAATTTGCCGCATGCTTTGGCAGCAGGTTACCGGATATTATCGAACCTGCTCTGAGAGGCAGGGTCAGTTTTTGAACAGAATGCGCATGGAGAAGAATTCGGGCTGCAGGGCCGTGCCGTGGTAGGCCTCGAAGATACCCTCCATGAAGTCGGCGATGCCGAAAGTGGTCGTGGCGAAACGGGCTCCGGCGACGTTGCGGTCGTCGGTCGAATGGCTCTTCTTCACCCAGTCGGGGAGGCGGTTGGCCAGGCTGATCTTAAGCTCCGACGAGGGATGGTGTGTGTCGACACTCACAGTGAAGAGGTGAGTGGCCTTCTCGAGGAAACGTTTGTTGCGCGGGTCTATGTCGGCCGTGGTTATCTTCTTCACGCTCAGCAGCTTGGCATCGGCGCCGCTGAGGGTATAGTTACGCGTGTCGGTGAGGTAGGCATCGGCGGCCGGTATGCGGCTCAGGTCGGCGGCTATCTGGAAGGTGAGGTTGCCCGAGGCGTCGCCACGGACATCCTTCATGGCGCGTGTGTCGCTGCCGTTATCGTCGGCCGAGAGGGTGAAGGACCCTTTCGAGGCGCGGTTGCGCGGCAGCAGAGTGTAGTATGGGAGAGTGAGCGGTCGGCGGTTGAAGAAATAATCGGCCTGATAGCCGGGGAGGGAGCTGAAGTCGCGCCAGGAGGCGTAGCGGCTGTCGGTGCGCAGACGGTGCATGGCGGCGGCCGATCCGGTCACTATGATGTAGTAGGGGCGCTGACCGGAGTATTTCACACCGGCCGACGGGGAGGAATAGGGATAGTAAGCGCCGTTGAAGTCACTGCTCATCTTGACTATGATCACGCTCTTGTCGGCGTGATCGCGGAAGAGCGACGAGGCTATGCTGCGCTCCTCGGCCAGTATCTTCGGGGCGCTGACGCCCTCGGCGCCGCGCGGCGAGTATATCATGTCGGTGACAAGCACATTGACGTTCTCGGCTACCGAGTCGGTGAGCACATACTCGAATATGCGGGCGAAGTCGGTGAAGGATGCGTCGCCTATTCCGGCTGTGGCGCTGAATATGTCGCGCTCCTGAAGGAAGCGTTTGAAGTCGCCTTTCCAGGGATATATGGCGTCGTTGACTATCAGGATCCGGCCTGTGGAGCCGTCCACAAGCGGAAAACGGTTGACCAGCTCGGTGAGTGTGGCCTTGAAATTGCCGGATCCGGAGCGGGTGTCGTAGCCCTGCATACTGCCGCTGCGTTCCAGGAAGAGGTTGAGCTTCAGGTCGGAACTGAGTATGCCGCCGTAGGCCCGGATGTCCCAGCTGAAATTAGGGTCGGCCTGGCGTCCGGTCTTCTCCACAGTGGCGGCGAGTTTCTCCATGTTGATCTCGCCGTCGGGGAGGATATAGCCTCGGTAGGTGGCTTTGTCGCTCAGTATTATGTCTGTGAGGCGCTGCAGTCCCTCCTCGCTCTGGAGCTCGGGGTCAGCCGCTATGTCGCGTATCTCCTCGGTGAGGGCATCGGTAGGTCCGGAACAGGCAGCCGGCCCTAAGAGGGTCAGTGCCAGGATCAGTATGCCGAGTAACTTCTTCAAGAGCAGGGGGTTGTAGTTAAGTAAGAGTCGTGATAGAGGCGGGAGAGGCTTGGGTGAGGGCTTGGCTGAGAGGTTCAGTTCAGTATTGTTCGGTCTCGTTGGGGAAGTCGCCGGTCTTTACGTCGTCGACATAATGGCCCACGGCATCGTTGATCACCGAGGCGAGGTCAGCGTAGCGGCGCAGGAAGCGGGGCGAGAAGCCCTGGTTTATGCCGAGCATATCGTGGACCACAAGCACCTGGCCGTCGACACCGCCGCCGGCGCCGATACCTATCACCGGGATGGTGAGCTCCTTGGCCACTCGGGTGGCGAGCTCAGCCGGCACTTTCTCTATGACCACGGCGAAGCAGCCGATCTCCTCGAGCATCTTGGCGTCCTCTATAAGCTTGTTGGCCTCGGCTTCCTCCTTGGCGCGCACATTGTAGGTGCCGAACTTATTGATAGACTGGGGAGTGAGTCCGAGGTGTCCGCAGACCGGTATGCCGGCCGAGAGGATACGTTCGATCGACTCGCGCACCTCGGCGCCTCCTTCGAGCTTCACGGCTTCAGCGTGGCTCTCCTTCATGATGCGTATGGCCGAGGCGAGGGCCTCCATAGGGTTGCCCTGATAGGATCCGAACGGCATATCCACGATCACGAGGGCGCGTTTCACGGCTTTCATCACCGATTTGCCGTGGTAGATCATCTGGTCGAGGGTGATGGGGAGAGTGGTTATGTTGCCGGCCATGACGTTGGAGGCCGAGTCGCCCACAAGTATCACGTCCACTCCGGCCTCGTCGACGAGACGGGCCATGGAATAGTCGTAAGAGGTGAGCATAGCTATCTTTTCGCCGCGCTGCTTCATCTCGATGAGGCGGCGGGTAGTCACTTTTCTACTGTTTGTTACTGTGTTTGTCGACATGATTAAGCGTTTTGCGGTAAGCGTTTGACGCGTTCCGGCCTTGTTTGCGGTAAGCGTTTGACGCGTTCCGGCCTTGAAACGCCGCAAAATTACAAAAAATAATCCGATATACAATATAATCGGTGCGTTAAGCCGCCTGAGGTCAATCCTGAGGTCAAGCGCAAAAGGCGAGGCGGGGTGAACCGACGCACAAACCGTGAGGCGGGGTCAGCCGAACCACCGGTCGGGGTCGGCATCGTCGGGGAAGCGGAAGATCTCGCCGGGGTGCTCGCGGTAGAAGGCGGTGATCTCGCGCTCCTTGGGGAGCTTGCTCACGAGTCGGAAGCCGGAACCGATCAGTCTGGCCGGTGTGCCGCCTATGATGGAGTATTCGGGTATGGAGGAGAAGTCTTTGTTCACCAGGCTGTTGCTCGATATGATTGTGTTGTCGGGCACGCAGGCGCCGGCCGATATTGTGGCAGTGTTGCAGATCCAGCAGTTGTCGCCGACAGTCACCGGCTTGCAGAGCGGCGGCACGATCCCTTTCTGCAGGTTGACCACATAGTGGTAGTTGGTGTCGAAAATCTGGCTGCGGTGGGCTATGCGGGCGCTGTGGCCTATGCGGATATGGCGCGCGCACCCTATGTTGATGAAGTCGCCCAGGATGAGGTTGTCGCCGAACTCGAGAAGTCCGTCCTCGTCGACGACGATACGTATGCCGGTGCGGATACGGGCTTTGCCCTCGAAGCGGATTGTGCCGCCGATGTTGAGCTCCGACTGGGCGCCCATATTGGACGGCGAGCCTATGATCATCATGTTGAAGCGGACCATGCCCGGACGGACCTCCCCCAGCTCTATGCGTCCGCTAAGGTTCATGAGGCGCGGCCGGCCGTAGAGCCAAACCGGGAGCTTCACGGCCTGACGCAGAGGCAGGCAGCGCAGGTTCAGATAGACAGTGGCGAAAGGATTGAACCAGTGGCGCGAAAAAAACTTCTCGAGCAGCTCGAAGGCGCGATTTATCTTTTTCTTTATATCCATGATTGTCGGTTGATTGTCGGTTGATTGTCAGTTGGTGGTCTGTTTGAGGTGCAACTTACAAAGCAGACGGTCGGCATATTTTTTCTCCTCGGCTGATATTCCGGTGAAATAGATGGCCGCCAGAGTGGTGAGGCCCGATAGTATGCTGAAGATAAGCAGGCCGACGAAGTTGGCCGGTATGGCCAGGTCTATGAGGAAAGAGACGGCTGTGGTGACGGCCGTGACGCGCAGAATCGGCACCATGACCCTCAGACAGTAAGTGCGCAATGTGATCTGCGAGAAAGGCTCGAAGTTGCGGATCGTGTTGACGAGGAAGGCGAGGCGCCCCAGGCAGAGCAGCGGATAGACCACCCAGGCTGCCATGCCGGCGTAGAGGGCGAGCCAGCTCAGCGGAAAGGCGAGCAGGAAGAGGTTGCTGCCTATTAGCACCGACTTGCGGAGATGTCCGGTGGCCGACATGGCCGTCCACATAGGGTTGCTCAGCGAGTTCACCATGGAGTAGACGAGTGTCCAGCAGACGAACGTGGCCGACCATTCAGGCACATCGACGAGCCATAGGTCGAGTATATAGTTCACTCTCAGGCATATAGGGAGTATGAATATCCAGAAAAGATACCAGGTGAGGCGCGTGCTGCTGAAGACGAGCGACTCGAGCTCTTTCTCCTCGCCGGCCGCATAGCGTTTCACGATCTGCGGCCTGACGGCCATGAAGAAGTTGTTGGAGAAATTGCTTATGGCATTGTTGACCTGTCCGGCCACGCCTCGGGCCGCGTTGATCACGGCGCCGAAGAATATGTTGAGTATGATGTTGATACCCTGCTCGTTGACCATCCAGACCGAGGAACCGTAGACGTACCAACCGCTGAAGCCCATGAACTCCTTGATCAGCTTCTTGTCCCAGACGCGGCGGTGGCGCACCTCCTCGTAGCGGCGCCGACAATAGAGGGCCATGATCAGCTTGGGGAGTATCTGCACGCCGGCCATCAGCCAGGCGTAGACCACGAGCCTGTCGGGCACGTGCATGATCAGGAAGGCCACACCGAGCTTTAGCAGCGCGTCGATGATGCCGAGGTAGGCGTAGAGCTTCATGTTCTCGCGGGCTATGAGCACGGATTCGTAGACCGAGAAGACGAATGTGGAGGCCAGCGTGATAAGTGTGGCATAGAGCACCGTGACGGCGGCGGGACGCTGCGCCTCGGGCAGGTTGAGCTGCGTCTTGACGAACCAGACGCCGAATGTGGCTCCGGCGATGAGCACCACCACGGCTATGGCGCTGAAGATCATCAGGCTGATATTGAAGATCTTGCGGGCCTTCTCGAGCGAGTTGCGCCCCAACTCGAAGTTGAGGAAGCGCTGTGTGGTGCCGGTGAGCGAGGAGGAGAAGAACACGAGCGCCGTGGATAGACCGCCCACGACATTGTAGATACCGTAGTCGACCACTCCGAGGGCTTTGAGCACTACGCGGGAGACGTAGAAAGCCACGCACATCACGAAGAACATGCGTATATACAGGAACACGGAATTCCGGGCTATTCTCTTATTGTCGGAGACGGTGGACATGAAAAATGAACAGTAGGCTCTTTCAAACTTGCAAAGTTAGCAAAAATAATTCAGAACGGGCAAGTCGGTGAGGCAAGAGAGGCGAGATCACTGGTGAGGTAAGATCAGACAAGGTCGGACAAGTCTGAAAAGTCTGAAAAGTCTGACTGTCGGCGGAAATTGGGCGGGGTATTGCAGATGTGGCGGAGAATGAGTATCTTTGCAAATTAGAGTAAAACGGATACAGACATGCAATCCCGGACCCGAACAAGATGCAAGAAGCTGATAGGAGGTGTGTTGCGCTTCCTGATTCCGGCTGCTATCACAGTGGCTCTGGTCTGGTATATGTTTACCAAGATCGATTTTGCGCAGCTGTGGTACACGGTTTGCCACGGCGTGGACTATATCTATATCCTGCTGGCGATGGGAGTGAGTGTGTTCAGCCATGTGTTCCGCGCCATGCGGTGGCAGCTGCAGCTCAACGCTGTGGGGATTCGTACGCCGCTCTGGCCCCTGAGCTGCTCTATTTTCGGCACTTACGCCCTGAATTTGGTGTTTCCGCGCTTAGGCGAGGTGTGGCGCTGCACTTACGTGTCGGCGCGCCAGAAGGCGCCTTTCGCCAAGGTGCTCGGCACTATGGTGGCCGACCGGCTCATGGACACTCTCACCGTGTTTCTGCTGCTGCTGCTCTCCCTCGTTGTGGCCAACGCGCAGATAGAGGCGTTTCTGACGCGCTATCCGGTGGGCCGCGGGGTGCTCTCGCTGTTGGCCAATCCGTGGGTTTGGGTGTCCGTGGCCGCGGGTGTGGCTCTTGTGTGGGCGCTGTTCCGGATGGGCCGCGACAACAGGATAGTGAAGGCTATCCGCGAGAAGATAGCGGAGATATGGCGCGGCTTCGCGGCTGTGGGGAGCATGAAGGGACGCGGCAAGTTCCTGCTGCTCACGCTCTGCATCTGGGGCTGCTATTTCCTGCAGCTCTACTTCGCCTTCTTCGCTTTCCGCTGCACACTCGACCACTGCTTCGGACCCGGCACAGCCTTCGGTCTGGTACCCTGTCTGGTGGCTTTCGTGCTATCCTCGATCGGCATGGCCGTGCCGAGCAACGGCGGTCTGGGACCCTGGAACATGGCTATAGTCTTCGGCCTGATGCTCTACGGAGTGCCTGAAGCCGAGGGCGCGCCGTTCTCGATTGTGGTATGGAGCGCGCAGACCATCATGCTCGTGATCTTAGGAATAATAACAGCTATCTATATATCCACAGAGAAGAAAGAGGGACTCCTGAAAGGAGAGCCGTCAGCCGCCGAGATCCTGGAGGAGGCTGTGGAACCCGACGCCGCCGGGCGCCCGGAGCGCTGACCATTATGCGCCTGAGGCCCTCTTGCTCAACCACATATAACACTGCCGCAATGAGATTCGATAATACAGAAGACGACGAGAAAGAAGATTTCTTCGAGAATACGCCACCGGAGAAGCCGAAAGAGCCCAAACCGCCCGTGATTCCGCCCGAAGATCCCCGCTACTGGGACCGCGAGGAGAGCGAGTGGGAGCATCTGCGCATGGGTACTTCGCGCCGCAAACGTTTCCGTATCCTCGCCGGGATCTGTGTGGTGTTGTTTCTGCTGCTGATCTTCGGTTTCAAGTGGATGTTCGGCACACGGGCGGAGCAGTCCGTGGCCTACGGCTATGTGGACAATATCGAATACCGCGGCAAGGTGATCAAGACCTACGAAGGCGTGCTCATCCCCTACAAGGAGATACACGACACTACACGCGTCTACAAGGAGGATTTCGATTTCTCCACGTCCAAGACGCAGGCCGCCGCGCTCAATGCCTACCGCAACTCAGGGCGCCCGGTGAAGGTCACATATCGCACCTACATCTCGCGTATGCCGTGGCGCGGCGAGTCGCTCCGCTATGTGGAGCGTGTCGACACGGTGAATCCCGACTCTATCCTGCCGCCCGAGTTCAACGCGCGTCCCCGCCGGTAGGGGTCAGAAGACCTGGCGGAAGATGACTGTGCCGGGAGCGGAGGAGGTGCCGGGACGGACGGTGAGGGTAGCCATGGCTCCTTCGACGATGGGGAGGTTGCGGTCTGTGTGGCCGATAGGGAAATCAAACGCTATAGGTATGTCTGCGGATCCCCACTCGGGGAGCCGGCGGCGCAGCATCTCGGCTGTGCGGTTATAGTTTTTGTCGGGGCGGCTCTCGGTGAACTGTCCGGCGATAATCCCTTTGTATTTGCTTAAAGCGCCTGAAAGTGAGAGCCTTCTGACCATGCGCTCGGTACGGTAGATAGCCTCCCCTATGTCTTCGATGAAGAGGATCGTATCCTCGCCGTCGCGTGGTGCGAGCAGGTCGAAAGCTGTGCCGCCGAGACCGTCGAGCACGGCCAGGTTGCCGCCGCGAATCGTGCCGCGGGCCTCGCCCGGGATGTCGAGCGGCGAGCCCTGCTCTGTGTAAGTGAGTTCATGGGCTCCGCGCAGCAGACTGAGCATCAGACGGTTACACTCGTCGTTGGAAGGGAAGAGGGCCAGGTGCTTGGCCATGGAGGAGTGTATGGAGCGCACGCCGGCGCGGCTCATCATGGCGTGGAGGGCGCTCACGTCGGAGAAGCCGATCACCCACTTGGCGTTTTCGCGCAGCAGCTCCGGCTCGAAAGCATCGATGAAGTGCACGCAGCCGTAACCGCCTCGCGCACAGAGGATAGCCTCGCAGTCCGGGTCGAGCATCGCGTGGCGGAAATCTTCGCGGCGGTCCTCCTCCGAGGCGGCGAAAGAGCCGTCGGCGGGTCCGAGCGCGTGAGGCGCGACCTCCACGCGGAAACCTTCGCGGCGCAGCGCCTCGGCGGCTCCGCTCACATATTCCGGCTTTATCTCCGTGGCCGGAGCCACGATGCAAATCTTGCTGCCCGGGCGCAGCGCTTTAGGGGTGACGGGTACGTTGTTCCGGCTCATATCAGTCTCATTTACAGGTCCGCAGCTCATATCAGTTTACTTGCACCGGGATACTCGTGGCCAGCTCAATCCTGCGGCCTATGGCGCGCAACTCCCCGGCCTGTATCTTCTGCAGATTCTCTTCGGGAGTGGAGCGGTCAATACTGTAAAGCATTATTTCGCGGGGCTTTATCTGCCTGTAAGCCTCGATGAGCGCCTCAATTTCCGCGTCGGTGGTGTTGTCGACCGTCTTGCCGTCGTGGGAGCCGCGGAGCATCATGGTCTGTATGATGCCCGTTCCGGCGAAGGCGCGGAGCTGATCCACGACCTTAGCTACGGTGAATTCTTTGGCGCCGGGGCGGTCGAGCAGCCGCATGGTCTCCTCGATGGCCGAGTCGAGCTTGAGGATATTATTGTCGGCGCGGGCGAGGGCCTTGACCACATCGGGGCGGTGGAGCATGGTCGAGTTGGTGAGCACACTCACCTTGGCCCCAGGGAAATGCTCGTCGCGGATGCGCAGCGTGTCGTCGAGTATACCGGCGAAGTCGGGGTGGATCGTCGGCTCGCCGTTGCCCGAGAAGGTGATCACGTCGAGCGTCTCGCCGCGCTCCTTCATGGCGGTGAGTTTCTCGGTGAGCAGCCGGGCCACCTCCTCGCGCCGCGGGAGTCCGGCATTGCCCGGGCCCTGGGCGTTGTAGCCCGCCTCGCAGTAGAGGCAGTCGAAGCTGCAGATCTTGCCGTCGCGCGGGGAGAGGTTCACGCCGAGCGACGTGCCGAGACGGCGCGAATGGATAGGACCGAAAATTGTATCGTGAAACAGAATAGTCTGATTTGCGCCCATAGTCTTGAGAAGTTAAGAAGTGTGTCTGTCACAGCACGGCTGCCGCGCTGCGGATTTTTGAGAGGATAGCGGACAGGGATTTGTCGTTGCGTGCCATCTGCATATTATAGTCAGATTGAAGATTGCACCAGATATATGCAGGAGTGTCCAGGGCTGCCTCTATCTTCAGAGAGAGTTCCGTCGATATTTGGCGTTTCCCGTTGATGATTTCGTTGATTACAGAATAGGAACACCCTATGAGGTCAGAGAATTTTCGCTGTGACATATTCCGGGATTTAAGTTCATCGAGCAGCATCTGGCCGGGGTGGATAGTGCAAGCGCCGGAAAGCTCACCGGGAGCGTATATTGTTTTCTCTTCCATAAGCTATTACTTATAATGATTGCTGATGTCCAGGAGATTGCAGACACGAATAATCCGTGTCTCCGAAATTTCCCTGACAGTAAATTCAAGGCTATATTTTTGATTGATTCGGAGCGAGGAAATTCCGGCCTTGTCGCCTACCAGTACTTCGTAGTTCAAAGAATTAAAGCGATAAAGATCTTCAATCCTCTCTGCGTTCAGCAGATAACGGACACATTTAATATAGCCTCGAACTACTTCCGGTTGAAATCGGTGTTTCTTCGATGAGGAAGCACCTGTTTCATAAAGTTCTTTTAAGTACTCTTTGTCGAATTCTATATACATGTGGTGGAATTTCTCGGTGCAAATTTAATGATTAATTTTGAAATAGTTCGCTAATTTGCGAACAAATTTTCGAGGGTAACACTTAAGAAAGTGGAGGCCGGGCCTGAACGGCTCAGCCTCCATATCGGTTTGTTCTGTAGATGTACTGGCGGAATTATTTCACTTCCCAGGTCTCGGCGGTCTTCATCACCATGTCGCGGAGGCCGGCGTAGTTCTTGCGGCCTTTCACCTCCTCGACCTGGCGGGCCACTTCCGTCTCGTAAGCGAGACCTTCGGCGTCGCGGATCACACCGATAGCGAGCGGGAGATCCCGGCCGTCCATCATGGCCAGCTGCTGATGCAGGAAATTGTTCTGCGTGTGGGCGTCGTGCACGAGCACATCGTCGAGCGTGTAGCCGTCCTGACCTATTGTCACAGCCTTCAGCCCGAAACCGTCCTGCACGAGACCCTTCTCCATCTCCTTGCCGAAGAGCATCTTTTCGCCGTGGCGCAGATGGATGGTGCGCTCGTAGCGGAACTCTTTGGCGGTGAGGCCGGCGTAGATGCCGTTGTTGAAGATCATGCAGTTCTGGAGGATCTCGACCACCGATGCGCCTTTATGACGGGCGGCGGCCACCATCACCTCTTTGGTAGTGTCGAGAGCCACATCGAAGCTGCGGGCGAAGAAATTGCCGCGTGCGCCGAAGGCGAGCTCGGCGGGGATGAACGGGTCCTCGGTGGTGCCGTAAGGGCTCGATTTGCTCACGAAGCCGCGCTCCGAGGTGGGGGAGTACTGTCCCTTGGTCAGACCGTAGATACGGTTGTTGAAGAGGCAGATGTTGATGTCGATGTTGCGGCGCACGGCGTGGATGAAATGGTTGCCGCCTATGGCGAGGCCGTCGCCGTCGCCGGAGATCTGCCAAACCATCAGGTCGGGGTTGGCCACTTTCACGCCGGTGGCGATAGCGGCAGCGCGTCCGTGGATGGTGTGCATGCCGTAGGTGTTCATGTAATAGGGGAGACGCGAGGAGCAGCCTATGCCGGAGACCACTACGGTCCGGCAAGGGGGCACACCCACTTCGGCCATAGCCTTGTGGAGTACGTTGAGTATGGCGTGGTCGCCGCATCCGGGACACCAGCGCACGCTCTGCTCGTTCTTGAAATCAGCGGCCTTGAAGGCGCAGTTTTCTATATTGTTTTCCATGTTGGGATTCGGTGTTATGGATTTGTAAGGAAGAAAGCCTTGGCAGATGGTGCCTTAACGGGCTTCGAAAGCGTTGTCGCCGGCCAGGATCGAGCGGACGCCCTGAGTGATCTCGTGGACCAGGAAAGGCTGGGCTTCCAGTTTGTTGATGCGCTTTATGTCCTTGCCCGGGAGTTTGGCCTGCAGATAGTCGGCGAACTGGCCCGTGTTGAGCTCGGCCACAATGATATTGTCGTAGCGGCGAAGCTCGTCGAGGGCGTTGGCAGGGAGCGGGTTGATGTAGCGGAAATGGGCCACTGCCACCGGTTCGCCCTCTTTGGCGAGCTGCTTGGCGGCGGTGAGTATATGACCGTAGGTGCCGCCCCAGCCCACGAGCACAGTCGCGGCATCCTTCTTGCCCTCGATCTTGAGAGCCGGTATGTCGGCGGCAATGCGGGCCACTTTCTCGCGGCGTGCGAGCACCATCTTGGCGTGGTTGGCACCGTCGGTAGAGATCACCGAGGTGTTGAAATCCTTCTCCAGACCTCCCACACGGTGCATGGCGCCGGGGGTGCCGGGGATAGCCCACCAGCGGGCCATGGTCTGCTCGTCGCGGCGGTAAGGCTTCCAGCCCTCCCGGATCATCTTCTCGGTGACGAAGCGCGGCTTTATCTCGGGGAAGTCATCGGCCTCGGGCAGGCGCCATGCCGACGAGCCGTTGGCTATGAAAGCGTCGGTGAGGAGTATGACCGGAGTCATGTGCTCTATGGCGACGCGGGCAGCCTCAAAGGCCATGGTGAAGCAGTCGGCCGGTGAGGCGGCAGCCATCACACAGACGGGCGACTCGCCGTTTCGGCCGTAGAGGGCCTGCATAAGGTCGGTCTGTTCCGTTTTGGTGGGGAGACCCGTGGAGGGGCCGCCTCGCTGCACGTCGATGACCACGAGCGGGAGCTCGGCGATCATGGCCAGGCCTATGCCTTCGCTCTTGAGCGCCAGGCCGGGGCCGGAAGTGGAAGTGACGGCCAGATCTCCTGCGAAAGAAGCGCCTATGGCCGAGCAGACGCCGGCTATCTCGTCCTCCATCTGCACGGCTTTCACGCCCAGGTCTTTCCTCTTGGCGAGCTCATGGAGTATGTCGGTGGCGGGTGTTATGGGGTAAGAGCCCAGGAAGAGGGGTCGTCCGCTCTTTTCGGAAGCGAGGATGAGGCCCCATGCCGTGGCCGTGTTACCCGTGATGTTGGTGTAAGTGCCGGGGCAGTTCTCGTCGGTCTCTATGGTGTAAGTGCTTGCCGAAGCGTGGGTGTTGTGTCCGAAATCCCATCCGGCCTGCACCACCTTAATATTGGCGTCGGCCACAGCCGGTTTCTTTGCGAATTTGATGCGCAGACGGTGGAACACACTTTCGAGCGGGCGGTCGAAGAGCCAGCAAACCATGCCCAGAGCGAGCATATTCTTGCTCTTCATGATGCTCTTGTTGTCGAGTCCCGAGTCCTTGAGAGTCTCTTTGAGCAGAGTCTCCATGGGGACGAAGATCACGCGTCGCGGGTCGATGCCGAGCTCGGCTATCGGGTCGGAGGTGCGGTATTCGGCTTTCTTGAGGTTGGTTTCGCCGAAGCTGTCGCTGTCCACGATGATGACGCCGCCCTTCTTGAGGAATCGTAGGTTCGTCTTGAGGGCCGCCGGATTCATGGCCACAAGCACATCGGCTTCGTCGCCCGGTGTGTGGACGTCGCGGCCTATGCATACCTGGAAACCGGAGACACCGCTGAGGCTTCCCTGCGGGGCACGGATTTCCGCCGGATAGTCGGGGAACGTCGAGATCTGGTTGCCCACTCCGGCCGACACATTTGAGAAAATGTTGCCGACCAGCTGCATACCGTCGCCTGAGTCGCCTGAGAAACGTACTACTACATTCTCGAGCGTCGTTGAGGCGGTGCTACAAACATCTTTTGCTGTCATGGAATGTTAAGGTTGGTTTTTTGAGGGGAGGGAAGCGGGCCTCGGGGCGTCGCGGCAACGGTGCCGGGGGCGTCGCGGCAGCTTCTCTTCCGTATTTTGGGAATTGTGTTTCTTTTTCGGGTTGGTATCTTCGGGGAAGCGGCGGAGCCTTCCGGAGAGGCTTTCGGTGCGCGTCCCTTTATATTTAAGGTGTGACTGCGGCCGGAAAGGCCCGACCGCAAGCCGCTTCGGAGCCGGATTTCCGTTCCGACGCTCCCGAAGCGCCGGGAGCTCTCCCCGGATTGCCCTGCAAAGTTACAACATTTATTTCTGCAAACAAATTTTTGCGGATTTTCAGTCCGATTTAACGGTAATTATCTCCGAAAACGCTCTGACGGCTCCGAGATAAGCTGCCGTGGAAGTCCTGAAATATGTTGCACAACATCTTTTGTGATTTCCCCTCCGTTTATGGCGAAATGCAAGCAGACAGGCTCTGTAACGCATGAATATTAAGGACAGCTACCGGAGTTTTGCTTTTTTCGGCCCCTCCGATTGCAATAGTTCAGAATATTTCGAGGTCCAAAACTATGCGGCAGACCGTTCCCGGTCGGCTCTCAAGCTAAAAAAACCCGAACAAGGGTTAAATTTTTTCGGTTTTTCTTTGCAATCGTCCCCGCGCAAAGGCGGCGCGCCGCGGCCTATTCCTTCACCGAGCCCAGCATAACGCCTTTGACGAAATACTTCTGAACAAAGGGATAGGCGGCCATGATGGGCAGCATGGAAAACACGATCACCGCGTGCTTGAGCTGCTCGGGCAGCGCGCCCTTGTTGCCCTCGCTCATCTCCAGCATGGAGCCCGAGGAGGACGCCTCCAGCACCAGCTCGCGCAGAATCAGCTGCAGCGGATACTTTTCGATGGACTTGATATAAATCAACGGCCCCATGTAATCGTTCCAGTGCCCCACGAACACCCACAGGCCGATCGTCGCCAAGCCGGCCTTGGACAGCGGCATAACAATGCGAAAAAGCACCTTAAAATCATTCGCGCCGTCCAGATACGCGCTCTCCACCAGCGAACGGGAAATGCTGCGAAAAAAGGACGTAAGAATCAGCACGTTATAAGCGCCGATCGCACTGCCCAGAATCAGGGAGAACAACGAATCGATCAGTCCCAGTCCCCGCATGACCATGAAGGAGGGAATCATGCCGCCGGAAAACCACATGGTAAACATAATCAGGAGGTTGTAGAGCTTCTTCCCCCCGAAATCGCCATAGGCCAGCGGATAGGCCGCGACGCTCGTCATCAGCAGCGAGAGCGCGCAGCTCATAAACGCCACGAAAATCGTGTTGCCATAGGCGCGGAGAATGCTGCTGGTATGCAGGATCTTGCGATAGGAGGCCAGCGAAAAGCCCTCCGGCCAGAATTTCACCCGCCCGGCCATGATCGCCGTTTCGTTGCTGAAGGAAATGGAAACAAGATTCATAAAGGGCAGCAATATGCACAATGTAAAGACCGTCAGAACGGTAATCACAATGACGTCGAAGACGATTTCGGAAACCGGCTTGCGTACGCGCCGGGCCGCATGCGTTTTTCCAATGGCTGTCATGTTCGTCGCCTCCCCTCAAAAGATGCCGTGCGTATCGTCCGACAGACGCTTGCTGACAAAATTTGCGGAAATAACCAGCAGGAAGCTGACCACCGAGTTAAACAGGCCGACCGCCGTGGCGAAGCTGTATTTGCCCTTTTGCAGGCCCATTTTATAAACATACGTGCCCAGCAGCTCGCTCACGGAAAGGTTCAGGTCGTTTTGCAGCAGCAGCACCTTGTCCGTCACCGTGCCCATCAGGCTGCCGATACGCATAATCAGCATCAGCACGACGATCTGCTTGAGCCCCGGCAGCGATACATGCCAAATTCTGCGCAGCCGCCCCGCGCCGTCCACCGTCGCCGCTTCATAGAGCGTCGGGTCGATATTGGTCAGCGTCGCCAGATAAACGATCGAGTTCCAGCCCGTATTCTGCCATATGCCTGAGAGCACGTTAATCATCCGGAACGCGCTCTTCTGCGCCATATAATCCTGAACGGGCAGCCCGAGCGCCTTGCAGACGGAGGCCAGCAGGCCGATTGAGGGCGAAAGGAAGGACGTAATCATGCTCACGAGCACAACGGTCGAGATAAAATAAGGAAGGTACGTAATGGTCTGGTAAACGCGCCGAAGCGGAGAGGAGCGTACCTCGTTGAGCAGCACGGCCAAAATGACGCCGGCCGGGAAAACCATCACCAGCGACATCAGGTTCAGCGCCACGGTATTCCGCAGCGTCTGCCCGAAATACCTGCCCTTCAGAAAATCCGCAAAATTCTTCAGGCCCACCCACTTGCTGCCCGAAAAGCCCTTGAGCAGCTTATAATCAAAAAAGGAGATGGAAAGATATCCCATGGGCAGATATTTGAAAATAATAAAATACGCGACCACCGGCAGGCACATCATGTAAATATAGCGATTGCGCCATGCCCGCCGCTTCCATCTGCCCGGACGCCGGGCGTCGATTGCCTTTTGCGTCATCATGCTTCCGCTCCTTCTAGCTTACGCTTTGATATGGCGCGGCGGGAGCGTTCGCCCCCGCCGCTGCCTTTCCTGGATTGAAAATCAGTTGCCGTTGACCAGCTTCCAAGCCTCTGCGGCCTGCTCGATGATCTCGCTCATGCCGTTTTCCTTGGTGCTCTCGTAGATCTGCCAGAATTCGTCCAGCGTGATTTCGCCGGTGATGCAGTTCGCCTCCGCTTCGGAAAGCGTGTTGGCAATGTCACTGTTATATTCGGCGTACGCGGCGGTCGTCAGCAGCGGAGCCGCCTTCACAAAGTAGGGATCGTTCATGAACAGGCCGTCATAGAAAATCTTCTGCGTGTCGCCCAGCTCCTCGTAGGTCTTGCCGTTGAGCAGAATCTGCATGTAGCTGTCGGCGTACCACAGGAAGGGGAAGGGCTGGAAAATCAGGCCGGCGGCGCGGGCGTTCACAAAGGAATCGATGTAGGGCGAAACCAGCTTCTTTTTCCCGTCGATCACTTGATGATGCACGTTTTCCACGCCGTAGTTAATCAGATCGGCGCCTTCCTTGGAATAGAGCCAGTCAAACAGCGCGACGATTTCCTTGGCGCGGTCCTCGGCGGCGACGGTCAGCACGCCGCGGGTGCTTACCTTGGCGCGCGCGTTGATCGCCTGATCGCCCATGGGCGTGGTGATCGGCGGAACGCAGCCGAAGGTAGCCTCGGGATCGTTTTCGCGCAGCGCGTCGGTAATCTGCATGGCCCACTCGGCCGCAGTCTGCATCGTGCCGCCCTGAGAAGCGCTGGCAACGGTCTTAAAGTTGCTGGTGGTGATGTTTTCCGAGCGCAGAATGCCCTCGGCGTACAGGCCGCGAAGCGATTCCAGATAGGATTTGAATTCCGGCGTTTCGTAAATCACCGTGTATTCGTTATCCTTCGTTACGCAGAAATAATGCGTAGTAGACGCGGTAGGAATAAACGCGGTACGAAAGTTCTTGTAATTGCAGGCGATGGGCAGCTCGTCCGTCGCGTCGCCGTTACCGTTAACGTCATTATCCCGAATGTAGCGCCAGTATTCCAGCCAATCTTCCCACGTGTTCAGGCTGTCCTTGCCCATATCGCGGAGCCAGTCGGTACGAATCATCCAGGAGTTGAGCTCCGGGAAATCGAACACGCTGGGCAGCTGATAAATCAGGCCGTCGGAAACGTTGCGCAGCTCCACGTAGTCGTTCTCATTGAGCGCGGCCAGAATATTGGGAGCGTTTTCCGGCGTCAGATAATCGTCCAGCGGAATGATCGCGCTCTGATCCAGCAGGGGCAGGAAGCTCGCGCCCATGATCACGTCCGGAATGTCGTTGCCCGCCAGCACGGTGTTGACGCGCGTGTCAAAGTCGGTCTTGAGGGCCCACTCCACGTTGATCTTCGCGCCGGTGGCTTCCTCAATGTAGGGAATCAGGGTGTTTTCCGTCGTGTAGGGCGACCATGTCGTGGAAAGGATGGAGAATTCCAGCCCCGCGAAGGGCTTATCCTCCTCCGCCACGGCCGTCAGGCCCATGGGCAGAATCATCACCGCCAGAAGCAAAATGGCCAGAATCTTTTTCATGATGGTTTCCTCCTTATTTATTTCTTGCCGGATCCATCCCGGCATGAGCACAAAAAATGAGAAAATACCGCGCGCTCGCGCATCGACGCGACGATTACGACCATGCCGCTGTTCTCTTGCATCATAGCAAAACGAAATTTGTTTGAAAAGCAAAATCTTCTTCCCATTTTCGCCATGAAAATCTGTTGCGGATTTTCCGAAAAAATTTGTCTTGACAAAAAAGAACGCGAATGCCATTGCTTCGCGTCCCAAATGATTCGAAAACCCGTTCAATTTTTTAACCAATGCGGCAAAAGCGCGCAACGCGCCGCCCCCGCCGTTCATTCCGGCCGGATAGCGCGCTTCAATTCGTCCCCGCCCGCTCAAACGTCAGCGGCAGCTTTTCACCCGCCATTTGGGAAAGCAGCGTCCGCAGCGCTTCGCACGCCGCGTCCCACGCCTGCGCCTGCGCGTCTGCGTCGCCGAGATACTTTTCGCGGCAGGCGGCGGCCTGATCGTCCAGCATTTTTTGATATTGCTTTTCCGTCAGGCGATACCAGAAATCATGCACCTCCGCCTCGCCCGAGGGCTGAAAGCTGTCATAGAGCATGCGAATTTCCGGCACGGCCACGCTAATGCTGCGCTCCGTGGGCGTGAGGCGCACCTCGTCCAGCGAAAAGCCCAGCCCGATTTCGTAGGTATACGGCACGCTTACGCTCTGCACGCTGCCAATGAACAGGGCGTTGGTTTCCGTCCTCATCACGCCCTGCTCCACATGCCGCACGGCGGTCAATTCGCCCGCGCGCTGCATTTCATGCGAGAGCAGACGGGAGGCGCGCTCGTACTTCCCCTGCGGCAGGTATGCGCCCAGCCAATCCCGCGCGTAGGGCAGCAGCACCGCCGCGATAGTCAGCGCCAGCGCCAGCGTCAGAATCCGCAGCAGGCGTTTGCCAAAGCGCTTCACCGTGCCATTCCTCCCAGCCAGACAAGCGCCCAGATCACGCCGCGCGCCAAGGCGTAAAACAACGCCGCATAGCCCACCAGCAGCACGAATCGATGCCACCGGCTCAGCCGCGGGGCGCGCCTTTGCCGCCGTGCTTCCCTTGAATACGTCGTCATTGCCAACCCTCCTGTTACGGAATAGAGTCAGTATACAACATATTCTTCGATTTTTCTACACATTTCCTCAACATTTAACATTTACGGCTGCAAAGGCAAAGCGCCGGAGCAAGGCGCAGCCATTTTTCCGGCTCGTTATAATACAGCGCAAGCGCGCGGTCTATGGCGGCAAGGAAATCGTCCGCGTTGTAGCTCTGGAAGGTAAAGCCGCGCCCGGTCTCGTCCGCCTCGTTATACGGCCAGACGGTGTCCTTGAGCCCTCCCGTCGCGTTGACAACAGGAACAGAGCCCATGCGCATGGCGATCAGCTGCGACAGGCCGCAGGGCTCGGACTTCGACGGCATTAGATACATGTCGGAAGCCGCATAAACCAGATTTGCCAGTCCGCCGTCAAAGAGCAGATTGACGGAAACCTTATCGCCGAAGCGGTCGCGCAGGGTTTTTAAGTACCATTCGTACTTTTCCTCGCCCGTGCCGATGATGACAAGCTGGATACGGCGCTGGATCAGACGCTCTGCAATATAGCACAGAAGATCGATGCCCTTGTGCCCGGCCAAACGGGTGACCATTGCCAGAGCAGCTACATCTCTGTCCTCCGGCAGGCCGACGCGCTGCTGAAGGACAAGCTTGTTGGCAGTCTTGCCCTCGCGCAGGGTCTTTGCCGTGTAGTTTTTG
>SFOK01000027.1 GCA_004552395.1 Bacteroidales bacterium
AGGGGGCTTGGAAATCAGAAAAAGCAAGCTCAACCGCATCAAATCAGCGATTGAGCTATATTTCCGTGCCTTCTGATATTTTTATCGGACAGCAATAATAAAAATAGAATCGGATAAACGAAGCGCGGCAAGCATAGCGGCAATGATATTTTGCGGCATTGTGCTCGCTTCGGTCTTCGCGAGTGCCTGGCTCAGCCCGGTTGTCAACGATGACCTCATCTATTCCTACGGCTTCCACACTTATCTGATCGACGGCGGTCCATTCCCCTCGCTGAAACGCATGGCGAGCGAGTTTATGCGCTTCTACACCACGGTCAACAGCCGCCTGGGAGACCAGACCGTATTCCTGATGTTGCTTACTCCCCAGTGGCTCTACGCGGTGTTCTATACGCTTGCCATGGCCGGAATTTACGCCATGACCATGAATATCTCCGGCATAAGTTTCCGCCGTAACCCCTATAAGGTGACCGCCATGATCGTCATGACGGTGTTCCTCTTTCCCTGGTACGATGCCTGGATGGCCCGCGTCATCTTCTGGAACTATATCGTGATGGTCCTAATAGCTCTCTACGCTCTGCGGCTATTCATCAATGAGCAGCCCGGCGGACGACAGCAGAGGCATTTCTCCGCAGGGCGCATGGCCCGGCTCTTGGTCACCGGATTTCTGGCCTGCGCATGGCACGAGCAACTTGCCGCCACAATGTTCCTGCTGATTGTCGTCTACGGTATATGCCGCCGAGACCTCTCGGCCGGTCAACTGATCATGGGCGCGGGCGGACTATCAGGCGGTTTCTACCATATCATCTGCCCGGGATTATACTTCCGTCTCTCTTCAGGAACGAGGTTCGCACCTTTCGGAGAAGTGGGCTGGATGATCAAATACGGTATCCTGTTCTGCGCTATCCTGATCGCGATCGCGCTGCTCGGCCTCTGGCTGCGCAAGCGTCAAAAAGAAACTAAACCGGCGATTATGCCCGCATTAGCCGGCATGTGGGCATCGGTGATCATAAGCCTGATACTCTCCAAATTTGTGGTAATAGAGGGGCGCATTTTCTTCCTTCCCTGCACATTCTGCCTCGTGGCGGCGCTGTGCTGTCTGCCGCGGAAGATCCGTATGCCGCTGCGGTGGAAAAATAGTCTGTGCCTGGCGGCTGCTGTGCTGACTGTGGTCCACGCTGCAGCAGTGGTCAGAGTGGATTTTCTGCAGCGCAAAGATTACGATAAGTTGACGGAAATGATGCGCACAGCCATGAATCCGCGTGAGATATACTTCAACACTGACTACCTGAAAAACGGCCACTGGCTGGCGCTCGACAAAGATTTCGGCCGGATCTCCATGGATCCGTTCTATTTCAACACATGCCTCCCGCTCTACCTTGGCATCAAGCACAACACAATATTCAATATCATACCGCCCGAGCTCAAAGATTTCGATCCGTCGCGTCTGCGCAAAGTGACCGAGGGATATCCGGTCTATCTTCTCGGCAAGCGAATACTCGTCAAAGACACCGTAGCCCGGGATCACATCTGTTACGGCAATATCCTGATGGAGATGGACGACTGTATGCGCATGGTCCTCTCCTACTACGAGACCGTGAGAGTGCGTTCGCGCAATGGCGATTACTGGCTCTACTATAATCTCAAATACCGTATCTTCGACAACCTGCGCACTCTTAAGAAAGTGGTGGATATCACACAGAACGAAAGCGATGTGGAGACACAAGTCCGCAACCGGATCCGCGAATACTACGCCGAACTGCCCGGCTAACTCTGCTTAATCAACTGTCTTAGATCTCTTAGCCAATCCCGCCCGCGCTCATGCCGCTCGCGGCCCTTCCGCGCCGGTCACTCCACTTTGAGGAGCAAACCGGCGGAATGAGCTGTCTGCATCGGAGCGTAGAGACACTGCATATCGGCGATGCCGAGCGTGAACTCGCCTTCGGTCTGCACGTAACATTCGTAGGTGACCTGTGTGTTACCCTTAGGCAGGAAACCGAAGAAGAAGTTTGTGGCCGCATTGCGTACCTCGCGGTAATAGGAAGCACCGGGCTGCCATACGTAGCGCGAGATCTGCTCCGCGGGCTCGAGAGCGGCGCTGCGGCCGTCGAGCAGAGTAACATAATCCATGTCGCGCTGGGAGGTGATGTTGAGCGTCACAGCCACCTTGTCGCCACGGCGGAGTGTATCGCCGGCCTTAAGCTCGGTGTACTGCTCCGAACCGTCGTCGACGACGGTGATCTTCAGAATACGTTTCGACACTTTCAGGTCGCTTTCGGAGAACTCTTTCACAGAGGTTATGGGCGCAATATAGCGGGTCATTAGTCCGCCCCAGGCCTGATGACCTGCCGACTTGCGTATCTCAATGCGCGAGCCGGCCGGTGCGTCGGCTGCCGAGAGTGGCAGAGTGAACGAGCCCGTGAGCAGGTCGCGCTTGCCGGTCTGGAGCGTGCGGCCGTTGAGCGTGAACTCGGCCGGTGCGAAATCATCTTTGGTCCAGTCTGAGCCGGTAGTCAGGATAGTAAAGACCACCTCGGCCATTTCGTCGAGCGTGCCCCAATCCTCGGTCTGGCGCTGGATGATGAGCCACTGGCGCAGCCCGTCGACCATAGCCGACTGCGGGAGCACCATATCGAAGGCCTGCAGGGCCTGCATGGTCGTGATCAGCTTGTTGCGGCCATACCATGAGCTCGACAGATTGTCGAACCAGCAGCCGCGTGTATCGCTCTTGCTGGCCTTCTGGCGAATCGACTCCAGGATAGTGCGGGCCTCCATGGGATAGCCGTCGCGGTAGAGGGCCACAGCCGCCGTCGAGGCGTTGTAGATATCGAATTCTCTCCAGCGCTCCTTGATCTCCTTGAGAGCTTTCTTGCGCAGCGAAGCGAAATCGGCTGAAGCGGCAACCTCCGGGAAGTTCTGGCGCACATATATATAGTTGAGCATCTCGCTGACGGAGAACTGCTTCTTGGACCGGATATAATCCTTATAAAGCTCGGAGTCGCAATATTTCACAGCCTTGGCAAGCATGGCCTTCACATCGGCACTCTCTTCGTAGGCACCGAGCTGACGGAGCATACCGAAGTAGAGGAGCACGCGGCCGGTGATGAAGCCGGAGGGCTGCATACCTTCACACCAGGCCCATCCGCCTTCGGGGAGCTGACGTTTGCGTATCTCGGCCACAGCGGCATCTATCTGGCTCTTGCAGCTCTCTGTGTCGCAGAGGCGCACCAGATTGCTCATACGCAGTGTCTCGGCGTCGGCATTGAGGGTCCAGGGCGTGTTGCCCAGGTCTATGATCTTCTGTTCGGCGTCGCGGCTTAGCGGCGAGACGAGTGTGGAGTCGCCGGCCTCATGCCAGGTCTGCAGAGCCTCTTTCAGCTTTGGTTTGCGGGCCACGAGCGCTGATGCGAGCGCGTTGCCGTAGAGCTGACGCAGACGGCCGAAGATCGACGCGTCGGGGTTGAAGCTCATGTCGGGAAGCGCCGTGAGGCAGTACCAGGCCGGGTTGTCGCAATAGCTGAAGCTGAGCTGCGGCTCGGAACTGCCGTCCTGAGCATAGTCGGGAACAGTGAGTGTATAGTCTGTCTGATCGGTCGTGAGATAGAAGGGATACCCTTCGGTGACGGGTGTCGACGAGGGAAGGATAGCGAGAAGCGACTGCTCGCCGTCGGCGAAGGAGCCGATACGGCCTGTGGCACGTATACCCACAAACTCGCGGTCTGCCATGGCGGCGAACGGAGCTGTCACCACTGCCGAGGCGCCCGGCTCGAGCTTACCGGCGGGATAGCTCTGCGAGGAAATGGTCTTACCGGAAACGGGGTCGAAGATCTCGACGGTGACGGTGCCGTCGCCGTTCTCAGGCGAGTTGTTAAATATTGTGAATTTAAGCTGAGCCTTGTCGCCGGTGCGCATGAAGCGCGGCAGGGTGGACTGCACCATCACGGGCTTGGAGGCCACGGTGGAATAACGGCTCACGGAAGCCTGCATCTTGTCGGTGTAGGCAAGGAGCTGCAGCTGCCATGTGGTGTTGAAATCGGGTGCCGTGAAACTGATGTCGAGGTTACCCTCGGAGTCGGTCACAAGCGATGGCATGAAGAAGGCGAGCGGACATTCGGCGGGACGGAACACGGGCTTGTCGCCGTCGTTCAGACCTGACGCGCCGCCGTCGGCGGAACTTGCTTCAAAAGCCAACTCATCCTCAGCTTCATAGAGCTCTCCCTTCGCTGAGGCGTTGCTCTTCATCTGCGTGCTGCTCTCTGGCATGGCCGCATCCGTAAGGACCATATTGCTGCGCGCTGCCATGAGCTGTACGCTGCCTCTGATCTGCACATTGCCGTAGAGGCGATCGCTGTAGGACGTGAAATAGCCGGGAAGGAGATTGGGAACGGAGAGCAGATGATTACTGCGGTAGGCTGTCTCATAGAGTGATCCGCTATCGGTACCGTTGTAGAACAGGTTGTTGCGGAACGGCGATGAGAAATAGAGTTTCGGATTGAAGCTCCAGCTGAAAGGCGCCAGTGCGTTGAGAGCCTGATTGCTCATCGTGGCTATGACGGGTATGCCTCCCTGCGGCCGTCCGTCGTAACTGTAGCGGAAACGCCAGTTCTCCTTCCCTGCGGCACTGATCTTGTCGCGGAAGGTGACCACCTCGGGTGTGAGCCGCTCCTTCGAGATCTGCGAGACGATACGTATCTCGCCTACGTAGGGCTTGGCGTCGCGCATGGTGAAGAGCGATATGTAGATGGGCTCTTCGCCCTGAGGCGCTTCGGCCGTCAGACGGATATTGCCCTCGGAGACCTGCAGGGTCTTCTCTACGGGAGCCATGCCGGGCGCTGCGATGCGGCATATGATATATGAGTCGGGATACGATGTTCCGACGGTGAACGCCACCTCTTTGGCGCCTTTGGGAGCGGTCAGATCCGCATCGGGAACCCAGAGAGCTGTCTCGACGGGTGGCACCTTGTCAGAGGCGCGGTAGAGCACTATCTGCGTGTCGGCGCTCTCCTCCTCCTCGTTGGCGGCTGTCTGCTTAGCGGCCTTCAGCGGCGGCCACTGCTGACCTTCGGGGATGGCCACAACGGTGTAGCGGCCGGAAGGTATGCTGCCGCAGTCGAGTGTGAGTGCGGGGGTGAGGAAGCTGCCCTGCGCGGCAATCTTACCTTCGGAGTCGATAAGACGGTACTCGGCCTCGCGCTTGGCCGTGGCATCGGATGTGCCTTCGGTCGCGAACATCAGGGTGACTTTCTCGGCCCCCTCTTCGGTCTTTATTTCTACATTGCCGGAGGTCACGAGGCGCACGCTCGCCACATCGCCGAGCGAGAAAAGCGTCGCTTCGGATTCGTGGCTTTCGCCGGCAGCGGAGGTTGCTGTGGCGGTGACATTGAAGAAGCCTTCCTCGTAGGAAGTGCCTTTCAGCTTGTCGGTGGGAAGTGTGACGGTGAACTTGCCGTCGGCGTCGGTTACAGCCTTGGCTGTGTAGGCGCCGTTCTCCCAGCGGGCGCGCCACCACCAGCTGAAGAAGGGACGCGACTCTATCTTCACATCCACTTCGGCGCCGGGAAGAGGCATGCCGCTGTAGGTGGTGACATTGCCGGTGATCTCTATCTTCTCGCCGGGATTAAATTGCGCCTTAGCGGGTTTGGCCTCCACAAAGAATGTGGGCTGCACATATTCGGCCACCTGGAAACGGGTGCTGACATTTGAATAGTTTATGGAAAAGTCAGCGTTGATATGATAGCTGCCGAGCATACCGTCCTTGGGGAGCACGAACTTACCTTCGGCGCGGCCGAAGCGGTCGGTCTTCAGCGAGAGGGTATCTACCTTCTCGTATGAGGCATTGTAGAGTGTTACGTCGAAGCCGGTATCCGGAGCGGGAAGGAACCCTTTCTCTCCGGCTAACTCCTTGTAGATCACGGCCGTGAACTGAACGGTGTCGCCGGGCTTGTAGATACCGAGGTCGGTGAACAGGGCTCCGGCAAGCCTCTCCTCGCGCTTGTCGTTCGAAAAATAGTTGTAGAAATCGCCGCGGAAGATATCGCAGCCCCGGCTGACGGAGAAGTTGTACGACTGGTAGTCGCGGATAACCCCCTTGAGCGGGAGGTATCCTTCCTCACCGGAGAGATACTTCTTCCAGGAGGCGTCTTTGCGGCTCTCCTTGAGGTTCACGGTGAGGCCGGGCAGCGGCTTGCCGTTGCTGTTGTCGAGCGTATAGAGGCGCCCGCTCTCACGGTCGGTGTTGCTTCCGGCCACGTATGCGCTCAGGTCGGTGACCTGGAACGAAAGCAGCGAACCATATTCGGGAAGGTCCGACCGCTTCTCTGCCTCTGTCCTGGCTATGGCCACACAGTAGTAGCCCACGGGGAGACGGCCCAGGTGCAGTGTGTCGGCCGTGCTCTCGAAAAGGCGCGTCTGAAGAGGTATAGCCTTGGAGCTGACGAACTTACATTCGCCGGCACGCAGCTTGCGGTATGATATGTAGTCGCCGGAATCGTTGCGGCGATAGATCTGCACGTAGCGGGGGCTGACGAGGTTGTCGGCATCGACCCGCAGCTTCAGGTCCTGGTCGGAACGAACATATTCGTTGCCCCACACTCGTACGGAAGGCTGCGAATAGAGCGCTATGGCGTTGGTGAAGTAAGGGGTTCGGTAATAGTCGGGGAAGCGCTCTGCAGCGGCTTTCAGGCCGGCTGTGACGGCGCGCCACGTATCGCCCCACTTCACATAGTTCTTGGGCAGCTTGGTGAGAATCCCATAGTAGATCTCCCCTACGCTCTCCAGATCCTTCATACTGTCGGCATAGTCCATGAAGCGGCTGAACAGCGCCTCCTCCGTGCCGTTAGATGCGGATGTCTGCTCCAGACAGACGGACAGGAGAGCGGGATTGCGGCTCTCGGCGCCGTAACTCTCGAGTTCGGAGAGCAGTAGCTTTCTGTAGGCGCCGCACTGCTGCGCGGGTGTGAAGCTCTTGTCCTCAAGGCCGTAGAAAGGTATCACGGGAACCGACGATCCGCTCTCTTCAGAGACCTCGTTCATGAGGTCGAGCGTGCGGTCGGCAAGGAGCACATACAGGTCGGGGCACGCTTCGGTATGCTTGGGATCGAACCCCTCGAGCAGCTTGCTCCAGTCGGCCGTGGACGACGCCTTCAGCGCGGGCGTGTCGGCCAGCGACTTCTTGCAGAGCTCGAGCACACGCAGAGCAAACATATCGCCTGACCAATCGGCGGGATCGTCGGGCCACTGACTTGTGAGCGGGAGTGTGCGTTCGTTGTAAACCCAGCTGTTTTCGCTGTACGAATTGGAAAGCATCTCTGCTTCAAGCGAATACAGTATGGCGGCCACATTGCCTCCGCGAAGGTCAGCTACCGAGTCGAGCATAGCCATGTTGGCGGCGAGAGAGCCGTTGGAGATGATATCCCTGGCGCTCACGATCTGTGCCGCGGCCATTATGACATCTTCGGCGATCGAGGAGGCCGACAGTTTCGGCATGGCATTGTTGATCACCGTCTCCGGGAAACTGAAATCCGGATGCTCGAAACTGTTTTCCGGGCTCTTTTTCTTACTCGTCTTCATCTTGGTCTTGGTTGAGGATTGACCGGCTGCCCTACGCGCAAAAGCATCGGGAGTGGCCTGAAAAAAGAAAAAGGCTATGACGAGAGCTGCCATTGCCTTTAGAGTTATCGCAAGTTTCTTATGTGTCATACGTCTGGATTATTCAAGATTCCGGAAATAATTCGGCCCCGGAGTAGGTTCCGCACCATCGCTGCATTGCGATTTGAGAGTGAAGGCAAGCCGAAGGAGATTCCGGAATTTAGGTTGCCGTGGAGGATAATTGGGAACCGGGGGAGAGTTGCGGACCGGAGCGGAGAGGTTATTTCTTGCCTTTGCGCATTTTCATCAGCTTGTCGTTGAAGCGATGCTCCGAGATCTTAAGCTGATAAAGCTGCTTGGGAGTGAGGATCTTCTTAAGCTGATTATAATAGCTTTTCTCTACGGCGCCCTCCTTTGAGTGGAAGTCGGTTATGAGATCGGCCACACGTAGATAATCCTCGTCGGTCGGGTTCTGTTTCTTCTTGATGGCCTTGCGGGCGTCGATAGTCTCTTTAGCCAGAGCTATGCGCTCATCTTCGAGATCATAGTATATCCTGATGAAATCGTCCTGCTTGTCCTTTGGGATTTCACATTCCTGGATCAGATATTTGATCTTGAACTCGCGCACCTCCTGCATCATCTCGGCGCGCGACTTTCTCCCTTCGTTCTTCTGGGCAAACGCCTGCGGAGCAGAAGCCGCCGTGGCGAGAAGCACGAGCAGCAGCGTCAGGAGGAAGCGCGGTGTCTTGCGCGCTTTTGCATCAGAGTGTGTTGTAATAGTCGTCATAGTATGCAAATTCATAAAGGTCGTAGACAGAAATGTCGTCGGCTTCACTCTTGCCGTCGGCATTGGCTATGGCCGCTACATCGAGTTTCTCAATGCTGGGGTCGAGCTCATAGTCGAAAGCCTCCTCGAACTCATCCATATTGCTGTAATCGGCGGCAGCGTCAGCCACAATGCTTACCTCGGGAACTTTGGAAGCGAGGTTGATCTGCTCGGCAACTTCGGGAGTCGACATGGCCTGAGCCACGAGAACCGGGGGATTGTCGAGCGAGACGGGCTGCTGAGGGGCCACGGTGAGTGAGGTGACGATTCTCATGGTGAGCCAGAGGCCGGCAAACATGGCAGCCAGATACACATAAGGACGCATGATCTGCCACGGTGTGCGTTTCTTCTGCTGCGGCGCTTTCTTTTCGGGAAGCTGCTGCGAGACGCGGATATAGACCTGGCAGAGAAAATCTGAGTCAGGCACAGTCAGACCGTGGGTTCGTCCGATTTTATCTAATAGTTTCTGTTCCGGGTTCATATCTTGTCGGCTTAGTTTCAATTGTTTATTGGTATTTTCTATTCGTTTTGACCCCTCAGGGGCCGAAAGGTTTAATCTAAAACGGAATTTTTTTGACCGATTTTTCCGATTTTCCGCGTTTTCTCCCTTCGGTAGGGTGCCTCGGGCCGTTGTGCGGTGGCCATGTCGCGGTATCTTAGGCAATTGCCGCCTCAGGCGGGAAGGTGCGGGCGTCGCGGGACTTGTCAGCTATAGGCCGGGGCATGTCGGGAAGGTACGGGTGTCGCGGGACTTGTCAAGAATGGGGCGGCAAGCCGGGCGGAGGATCAGATGCTCTCCCCTGTGACGGCTTCGGTCACTTTTTTCAGGGCGTGGTGGTAATTGGCTTTGAGAGCGCCCACCGAAGTGCCGAGTATTTCGGAAATATCCTCGTATTTCATCTCGTCGAAATAGCGCATGTTGAAGACCAGACGCTGTTTCTCGGGAAGCGCGGCCACGGCTTTCTGAAGCGCCAGATGCAGCTCGTCGCCATCGAAATATTCATCGGCTGCGAGGTTTGAGATCAGGAACTCGTTTTCTTGTGCGTCGGCCGAAACATTGCTGCGTGCTTTCTCGCGGTTTATGAAATTGATCGACTCGTTCACGGCTATCTTGTAGAGCCATGTCGACAGTTTGGCGTCGCCGCGGAAATGGTCAAGATTGTTCCAGGCCTTGATGAAGCAGTTCTGCAGCAGATCGAGGGCGTCGTCATGGTTGAGCACCATCTTTCTTATCTGCCAATAGATAGACTCGCCGTAAGCACGCATCATATCGTCGAAAGCCGCACGTGCTTTCGCCGGATCCTGAAGCCGCGCTATCAGCTCTTTCTCGTCTATTTCGGGTTTCTTTACGGCCATAAAGTTAATTCAACCGTTAAAATTAACAATTAAACCCGGCTCCCGCAAATTATCAGGCCTTTTTTTTAGAATTGTTAACGGAGAAGCGACCCTTTTTGGTCAATATTTCGCATTTTACAACTGTGCTCTCGGATTTATAGGCCAAGAGCCGGTGGAGATTATATGTAGATTTTAGCGGTAAGGTTTGCCGACCTTCCACCAGACGGAGAGCAGCACGCCGCGGAAGAAAAGATACAGCAGGAAGGAGAACCAGAGTATGTCGTTGCCGTCGAAACGCAGTGTCCGGCCGAATAGTCCTGCGGTCATTTCTCCCCCGGCAAGCATCGGTGTGAGGAGCAGTTCGGAAAGGAAGAATGCTGCTGTGGCCACGAAGGCTGAGAGCACCATAGCGCGGGTGGCCGTGACGCCGATAAAGAAGCCGTCGAAGAGGAAAGCCATGCAGGCAAGCCATGGGAGCGCGGTGACCCAACCGCGGTAATGGAGAGCGTCGGCCACCACGTCTTTCTGCGAGGTCAGCAGGTCGGCAAACGGCCTGAAACCGGCGAAATACAGCAGTGAGAATCCGGCGGCGAGCGCTACGGTCCATAGCATCAGGGCTCGGGTGATACGGCGCATCCCGGCGGCGTCGCCTCCCCCTTTGGCATCGCCGGTAAGCGCCTCGGCGGCAAAGGCGAAGCCGTCCATGAAGTGCGAGTAGAGAAAGAAAAACTGCAGCATGAGGGCGTTCACGGCAAGTGTGCGCGCTCCGAGCCGTGTGCCGAAAGCCGTGAAGGAGAGTGTGACGGCCATGATGCATAGCGAGCGTAGAAATATGTCGGAATTGACGCGGAAGAAACGACCGAGACCGTCGAGAGCTACCGTAGCCGACCACGGAGCCAAGGGCAGTCGTCCGCCGTTGCGCCGGCGCACAAGGAGCAGGGCTATGGCGAGCGAGCACCAGTTGGCTATCAGTGTGCCGGCTGGCGCTCCGGCGAATCCCATTCGGCAGCCGTAGACGAGCGCCACGCTCAATATCACATTGATAAGGTTAGCACTTATAGTGATTATCATCGGTCTTTTGGAGTCCTGCATACCGAGGAACCAGCCGCACACTGTCATGGATCCGAGTAGCGCAGGAGCACTCCAGATGCAGACACGGAAATAGAGCGCGGCGAAGTCGCGTATCTCACCCGCTGGACCGGTCAGGCTCAGCAGCAGGGAGAGAAGAGGCGACTGCAAGGCTATGGCGAGCAGACCTATGAAGACGGCAAGCAGCAGAGCGCGGGAGAAAAGGAGCGAACAGCCCGAGGCGTCGCGGCGACCGTAGGACTGCGCCGTGAGGCCTGTGGTACCCATCCGCAGAAAGCCGAAGACCCAGAAGATGACCTGTATCATGGAGCCGCCCACTGCTATAGCGCCCAGATATATCTCCGAGCCAAGATGGCCGGTCACGGCCGTGTCGCAGAGGCTGAGCAGCGGCACAGTGATGTTGCTCACTATCGCGGGAACCGCGATGGCAAGTATACGCCTGTTTATGCCTCTTTGCTGCATCATGATGCCGGATCTGTTCTTTCTCGATTGGTGATCAGCCGCCTTTGCTCGGCGGTGGTTAACCGCCGACAAAGTTAGCGAATTTTCGCTACATTCTGCGCCGGAGCGGATGCAAGTATCGGGAAAAGATGCATCCGGGCCGATGATTTTTTGTAATTTTGCGTCATGATTTCTTTTGTAAACGCCAAGATAAATCTGGGGCTCAATGTGGTGCGCAGACGAGAGGACGGTTATCACGACCTGAAAACGGTGTTCTGTCCCGTGGGTCTGTTCAGCGGCACGCCGGGCGACCACAGCCGCCTCTGCGACATACTCGAGATAGTGCCTGCAAGCGAGGACTCGCTGACTCTCAAGGGCCTGCAGGTTGACTGTCCGCTTGAGAAGAACCTGGTCTGGAAGGCCCTTAGGCTGTTTCGCGAAGAGGCGGTCAGTGAGGGAGCCGAGCTTCCGCCGGTGGCTGTCACGCTCGAAAAACATCTGCCCTTCGGAGCCGGTATGGGCGCCGGATCGGCCGACGCCTCGTTCTGTCTGCGTATGCTCAACGAGCTCGCCGGATCGCCTTTCTCGCAGAAGAAGCTGATTGATATGGCCGCCCGTCTTGGTGCCGACTGCCCGTTTTTCATCATCAATGCGCCGGCTTATGCCGAAGGTATCGGCGAACGGCTGACCCCGATATCTCTCTCACTGTCAAACAAATGGATACTGATACTGAAAGAGGAATTGGCTATCAGCACACGCGAAGCCTTCGCCGGGATAGTGCCCGCCGAACCGGAATATTCGCCTGCCGAGATAGTGAAAGAGCCGATTGAGAGTTGGCGCGGCCGACTCACCAACGATTTCGAACGTCCTGCCTTCGCCCTGCATCCTCAGCTGCGACAGCAGAAAGATTACCTCTACGACTCCGGAGCTATCTATGCTTCGATGTCTGGCAGCGGCTCGGCCTTCTTCGGCATTTACGCCGACGAACAGACCGCCCGCCGCGCCCACTCCGCAGCCACCTCCCCCTACCGCCAGCTGACCCGCCTCGCCTGACAACACCAATTCAGATTGGGAACCGGCATAACCGGATAGACTTGAAGGTGCGGGAAAGACTTGACGGTGCGGGAAGTAAGAACGGTGCGGGAAGTAATGACGATGCGGGTAAGATTGTGCTTGAAAATGATGCATTTTTTGGGGTCTGGGATTAAACAGCGCCGCCCCGCCGGGCGTTAGATTATAAGAATCTTCCGAGAAAGCACGTTAAAGCGCAGCTAATCTCGCTGTACCCGAGACAAAACTCGATGAGAGCGCGGGTGCGAGCCGCGATTTAACACTTTTTGGCGTGATTTTTGTATGTAAAAACTTTCGAAACCATAAATATTATGAAGAAGGATCATAACTATAATCGGCACGACGAGGCGCAGCATCAGCACCACAGTCAGCATGCCGACAATATAGCTTCCGGCGAGGCTTCCGCCAAACCCGGAAACGAAAACGCAGACAGTGAGAACGGCGCCGAAGAAATCGCGCCGGAAGACACAGAAGCCAAAGAGGGCGAAGAACCTGCAAACGGCGAAGCCAAAGAGCCGACGCCTGAAGAGAGGATCAAAGAGCTCGAGGAGCAGCTCGAAAAGGAGAAGAAAGAGTATCTGTTCCTGATGGCCGAGTTCGACAATTTCCGCCGCCGCACACTCAAAGAGAAAGCCGAGCTGATAAAGAACGCCGGCGAGAATGTGCTCAAGGGCCTGCTTCCGATCATGGACGATTTCGAGCGCGGAATCAAGGCTGCCGCCGATTCCGAAGAGGCCCGCAGCGTCCACGACGGCATGGTGCTCATATATCATAAACTGAAGAAATATCTGGAGCAGAACGGTGTGAAGGAGATGGATCCCGAGGACCGCGAGTTCGACACCGAGCGCCACGAAGCTATTTCTGTGGTGCCCGTGCCCGACGAGGCTCAGAAAGGGAAGATACTCGACACTGTGGAGAAAGGATACACCATCAACGGCAAGGTGCTGCGCCACGCCAAAGTAGTCGTGGGACAGTGATCGGCAACACTCCACAGGCTCTGTAACAAACCCGCCGCGCGGAAAGCCGGCAAATAAGCTTAATCAATGGCAAACAAAAGAGATTATTACGAAGTGCTCGGTGTGAGCAAGACCGCCACACCCGAGGAGCTCAAAAAGGCTTATCGAAAAAAGGCTATACAATACCACCCCGACAAGAACCCCGGCGATAAGGAAGCCGAGGAGAAATTCAAGGAGGCGGCCGAGGCTTACGATGTACTTAGCAACCCTGAGAAACGCAAACGCTACGACCAGTTCGGCCACAACATGGGTCCGCAGGGATTCGGCGGAGGCGGCGGAGGCGGTTTCTATTCGTCGGGCGGCATGAGCATGGAGGATATCTTCAGCCACTTCGGCGACATCTTCGGAGGCTTCGGAGGTTTCGGCGAGGATGTGGCCGAGGGAGGTTCCTACGGCACAGGGCGTAAGGCTGTGCGCAAAGGTTCCGACCTCCGCATCAAGGTAAAGGTATCGCTCAAGGATGTGGTCAACGGTGTGCACAAGGCGCTCAAGATTCCGCGTTGGGTAGAGTGCGACGCCTGCAAGGGGACGGGAGCCAAAGACGGCACCGCGTTCCATACCTGCGAGACCTGCCACGGCACCGGCCATGTGAACCGCGTGCAGCAGACTTTCCTCGGCGCCATGCAGACGCAGGTGGTCTGCCCGCAGTGCAACGGCGAGGGCAAGATCATAACCGAAAAGTGCTCCGTATGCGGCGGCGAGGGTATCACCCGCAAGACCGACCTCGTGGAGTTCCAGATACCGGCAGGCGTGAGCGACGGACAGACACTCTCGCTCTCGGGCAAAGGTAATGCAGCACGCCACGGCGGTGTGCCGGGCGACCTGCTCATAGTGATCGAGGAGGAGAAGGACCCGAACCTCATCCGCGACGACAACGACCTGATATACAACCTTATGCTCGATTTCCCCACGGCAGCTCTCGGAGGCTCCGTGGAGGTGCCGCTTGTGGAAGGGAAAGCGCGCCTGACCATACCGGCCGGCACACAGCCCGGCAAGGTGCTCCGTCTGCGCGGCAAAGGTATACCACACCTCAACTCCACTGCCAAGGGCGACCTGCTCGTCAATGTGATGGTCTATGTGCCCGAGAACCTCACCGACGAGGAGCGCACGGCCATAGAGTCGCTGAAAGGGGAACCGAATGTAACACCTTCGCAAGCAACTTCACACCGCATTTTCTCGCGTCTGCGCCATATCTTCACAAATGGCAAAGAGTCCTGATAATATCCGGCTTGAAGACAGCCTGAAAAATATTTCGACGGCAGACTCGGATCACTGCTCCAAAGCAGGGTCCGGGCCTGTCGTTTCCGTATACACCATCTGCTACAACCAGGAGAAGTATATACGGCAGACACTCGACGGCATACTGCTGCAGCAGACCGATTTCCCCATCGAGGCTATTGTAGTCGACGATGCCTCGACCGACTCCACGCCCGACATAATACGCGAATACGCCGCCAAATGGCCCGACATATTCAGGCCCGTGTTGCTCAAAGAGAATTACTACAGCAGCAACCGAAGCAAATTCCTTGATATCTATCTGCCCATGGCCCGCGGCGAGTTCATGGCTATCTGCGAGGGCGACGACTACTGGACCTACCCTCTCAAACTTCAGCGCCAGGTCGAGTTCCTGCGCCGCCACCCCGATTACTCGGCCTGTTTCCATCTCTACAATCTCAAGAATGAGACAGAGATTAAACGCTCCACACCGGCCAGCCGGATACTGCGTTCCCGCACATGCGGAGTGAAGGAGATTCTCGTTGAAGAGATTGTGCAGACAGCCTCAATAGTGGCGCGCCTCGACGCTCTGAAGAATGACCCCGAGCTGATGCAGGACCTCAGGGAGAGCCCCCGTAGCGTCATAGACATGAGGTTCTATCTTTCGCTTTTGGCCACCGGCAAAGTCTATGTGTTCAAACGCCGCTGGAGTGTCTACCGCCTGAACAAGAAAGGGATCTCTTACATCGACAAAAGGGACGACGCGTTCGACAAACACATAGCGCGGTATCGCTGGTTCAGCACGAAATACGGCGGTCGGTTCGCCGACCTTCCGGAGCAGACCTTAGCTGAGAGGAAGGTCCACGATGAGTTCTACTCGGCTCTCGATAAGATCAGCGATGCTTTTTACTCGCGGAAATTCCGGAAAGGGATAGGCCCGCTGCTCAGGATCTCGTTCCGTATGCCGAAACTCACTTATGTCCACGCTATAGCGATTTACAGGAACCACCATGCCAAAGAGTGATAAGAGACCGAGATTTTCAATCGTGATCCCCGTCTACAACGGAGGTCGCTCCATGAGCCGGTCACTCAGGTCGGTGCTCGGTCAGGACTTTCAGGATTTCGAGGTTCTGGTTGTCGACGACGGATCGACGGACAATACCGCGGCGATAGCCCGCGAATGGAGCCGTAAGGACCGCCGCATCTCTCTCTTGCAGCATGAGCGCAACCTCGGGCTGTCGGCAGGTCGAGTCAGCGGCATCAAAGCCGCAACAGGGGAATATGTGGGCTTCATCGACTGCGGCGACACGATAGAACCCGGCGTCTTGAGTGCTCTTGACCGCAGAATCTGCAGCGGCGGCTTCGATGTAGTAACCGGGAATATATATCTGTCTTTCAGGAAATTGCACCGCAAATATCCTTACATCAACCGGGCACTTGCCTATATCGAGAGACCGCAACCGGGCGAAGAAGGGTATAATTATTCACTGCTGAAGCTGATGCTTCGGGGAGATTTCTCCACATCAGTTTTCGACAAATTCTACCGCCGCGACTTTCTTACCGGCCATCCGCTCATTCCTGTAGAATGGTTCTGCGGCGAAGATTTCGACTTCAGTGTGCACTATATTCCTTTGGCCGCTTCGGTGCTCGAAACAGATATTTTCATCTATAATTGGGAGTTCTCCGGTCTTGACAGCAAATATTACGTCGACTGCTGGGATCAGTATGAGAAAAGTATTTCTTACGCCATTGAGAGAATTCACGAACTTTTCGCCCCCGATCCTGAAAAGGAAGCAGAGTCGCTGCGCTGTCTGGCTCACCGCTATCATAACGCGCTGATATCCGGGACCGTGCACCGCTCCTTCTGGAGCTGCCGAAGAAGCCGCAAACGCATATTCCTGACCGGGGTGGCTGAGCGTTCAGCCGTCTTCGCCCGACTGAAAAATTTTATCCCGGAACTGAGCGGATGCAAATCGAGCAGAGAGATAACAGAGTGCGTTTTGAAAAATTCACGCCGCCACGCCCGGCGGCACCGCAAATCGCTGATTGCCACCCGCTTGCTCTCCGCCCTGTTCGGCGGCTGAAAAATTCTTGCCGACCGCTAAAAATCCGGCTTTTTATTTTTCCGAAACCTGTTTATTTCCGGAAACCGATTTACTATCCAAAGACGGCTTCTCTTTGACCGGCTCGAGGTGTATGCTGACGATAGTTTTCGGACCGAGAAGAGCTTTGATGCGGCGCTCTACCGCCGTGGCAGTATCGTGAGCCTTAGCCAGGGGCGTGTCGCCTTTCATGCGCATATGGAGTTCTACGGCGCTGTAGTTGCCTATGCGACGAGTGCGCAGATGATGCGGATCGCTCACCTCGGGAAATTCGCCTATAGCGTTGATAATCTGCTGCTCAGTATCTTCGGGCAGCGAGACCTCCATGAGCTCGTCGAAACAGGGCTTGGCGAGCTGCACGGCGACCTTGCATATGAAAAAGCTAACCACCACAGCCGCTATCGGGTCGAGGATGATCCATTCTTTGCCAAGAAGGATGGCGCCACCGATGCCCACAGCCGTGCCTACGGAAGAGAACACATCGCTGCGGTGATGCCACGCGTTGGCAATTAGCGCTTTGGACTCAAGGCGTCGGCTCGACCGGATCGTGTAGTGATATAGAGCCTCCTTGAAGAGGATAGAGGCCACAGCCGCCCAGAAAGCGATCATGCCCGGCTTCTCGAGCGTCTCGCCCTTCACAACCACACGATAGATCTCCCCGGCACCGTTCCAGAAAACGCCGAGGCCCACACCGAGCAGGATAAGCCCTATGATGAGAGTGGCCAGCGTCTCGTATTTGCCGTGGCCGTAGTCGTGGGTCTTGTCCTGAGGCTTGTTGGAGATCCTCACGAAGAGAACCACAATGATGTCGGTGATGAAGTCCGAGAGCGAATGGATGGCATCGGCGATCATGGCCGCCGAATGGCCGAGCAGACCCGCTACGAACTTGACCACCACGAGCAGGGCGTTTACGGCCGAGCCCACGAATGTGACTTTGTATATCTCTTTGGCCCTGAGCTGATCAGACGACGAGTTATTACCCTCCATGACATTTACATTTTTTACAGTAAACGGGAACGCAAAGGTAACAACAATATCCGGCATAACGGTTCACTTCCCCGAAAAAATCTTCCGCCGCCCCCAAAATCTGACCTCAATCCGACCCTAATCAGACCTCAATTAAGCGAGTTCTGCCTTGGCGGAGCGGAGCTGAGTTGCATAAATCGGAAAAATTAGATAATTTTAAGCCCGCAATCCGAAGCGGAAAGCAGCACCTCTATTACGGCTCGGCTCCCATCTAACTGACCGGAAACTCCTCCCCCTTCTCTCACTGCCCGGCG
>SFOK01000126.1 GCA_004552395.1 Bacteroidales bacterium
CAGGTTCCTTGGCATAAAAAGGCTTAGGAGCCTATGTTGTTAAATAATGTAAAATTTGTCTTGTTGTTTTTGTGCGTTTTAACCGACCTCAATCACTATTTTTTGCGGATGAAGTCCATGCGCTCCTGCATTTTCTGCTCGGCGGAGTTATCCTTGGCATGCCAGAACTTGCTTCCGGCCAACTCCTGCGGCAGATAAGCCTGATGCGAGAATGAGTTCTCGAAATCGTGGGCGTATTCGTAGCCCTGATGATAGCCGAGGTCTTTCATCAGCTTTGTCGGGGCGTTGCGAAGATGCAGCGGCACTGGCAGGTTGCCGGTCTTCTCCACAGCCTCAAGTGCTGCGGCTATACCCATATAGGCGGAGTTACTCTTGGGCGACGTGGCCAGGTAAACCACACATTCGGCAAGTATGATACGTCCTTCGGGCCAACCGATCTTGCGCAGTGCATCGAATGTGGCGTTGGCGAGAAGCAGGGCATTCGGGTTGGCCAGACCGATATCCTCGGAGGCCAGTATCACGAGTCTGCGGGCTATGAACTCGGGGTCTTCACCGCCTGCTACCATGCGGGCAAGCCAGTAGAGCGCGGCGTCGGGATCGGATCCGCGTATCGACTTTATGAAGGCTGAGATTATATCGTAGTGGAGCTCGCCGTCGCGGTCGTAGGCTGCGGGATTCTCCTGCAGACGCTCGGTGACCACGGCATCGGTGATTATGATTGGCTCGTCGTCGGGCGTGGATTGCTCGAGCAGGTCGAGTATGTTGAGCAGCTTGCGGGCATCGCCTCCGGCAAACCGGAACAGGGCCTTCTTCTCGCGCACCTCCACCTTGCGTTTGCTCAGCACGGGGTCTTTGGTGAGTGCGCGGTCTAGAAGCGTCTCCAGGTCGTTCTGTTCCAGAGGCTTGAGCACATAGACCTGAGCGCGCGACAGGAGCGGACGTATCACCTCAAATGAGGGATTCTCCGTTGTGGCGCCTATGAGTGTGACCACACCTTTCTCCACAGCGCCGAGCAGCGAGTCCTGTTGCGACTTGCTGAATCGGTGTATCTCGTCGATGAAGAGGATAGGGCGCCCTTTGGCAAACAGCGAACGGGATTCCGCCGTGCAGCGCTCGATAACTTCGCGGATATCTTTCACTCCGGAAGTCACGGCGCTGAGCGTATGAAACGGCACCTCGACCTGATTGGCTATGATGCGGGCCAGGGTGGTCTTGCCCACACCGGGAGGCCCCCAAAGGATGAAGGAGTTGACCTTGCCGGTCTCTATCATGCGGCGGAGAACGGCCCCTTCACCCACAAGATGGGTCTGGCCTATATAGTTATCGAGTGTCCGTGGCCTCAGACGTTCGGCAAGCGGTTCGTTCATAAATAGCTGATTGACAAATATTTTCAGAACCGTCAGTCAGGTCTCGGCGCAGTGCTGCAATCAGTTCGTCCGGGCAGAGACATGTCGGAAGGCGGGTCGGAATCCGATCTGGCGGCGGGGCTTTCGTGAAGTCCTTCCTAATAATAACCCTTAACTCGGCTCGTTTGTTTTGTCAACAGCGCAGCAGGGTCCGCGTAAATACGCTTTTACCTGAGGCAAAGAATGTTAGCAACGGTGCATAAAGATTAGCGGCGGCGGAGCAAGGCTATGAGCGCGTCGGGGTCGATCTCCTCGAGAGAGGCGTGGACCTCGTCGGAGTAGGGCCTCACGACGTCGGCCCCAAGCGTCTGCGACATACCGATCACATAGCTTCCGGAAGCTCTGCCGGCTTTCACGCCGGTCAACGAGTCCTCGAACACCACACAGTGCTCTGGCGCCACACCAAGGGCGGCCGCGCCTTTGAGGTACCCTTCGGGGTCGGGCTTCGACTTGGTGACGCACTCGGCGTCGATCACGGCCGTGAGCAGGCCGCGCAGGTCGGGCAGCTGAAGCCAGAGATTGTGCATCTTCACCTTGTCGCTGCTCGTGACAAGCGCCACGGGTATGCCGCGCTCTTTGAGGCCGCGAAGGAGCTCGTGAGCCCCTTTCTCGTAGCCATAGCGAATGTTGCGCTCAAGCTCCAAACAGAGCTGCGTCACCTTCTCGCGCACTTCCGGGTCGGAGAAATAGCGGTCGAGGATATCGTAGAGCGTGGTTCCTTTGATTATGCGGTCGAAATTGTCGTAGCCGGTGGGATAGACGCGGTCCACCTCCTTCCAGAACCGCGAATAGCTGCGCTCACTGTCTATGAGCACGCCGTCGAGGTCAAACAGGAAGCCGACCTTTACTTCTTCTGCATCTTGGCCCATGTGTCCTTAAGTCCTACGGTTTTGTTGAACACGAGCTTACCGGGCTTCGAATCGGGGTCGACGGTATAGTAGCCCAGGCGCTGGAACTGATAGTGGTCGCCCTCTTTGGCGCGGTCGGCGAGCCAGGGCTCGATCTTCACGCCTTCGCGCACGATCAGCGAGTCGGGGTTGAGAAGGTCGCGGAAATCGCCCTCCTCGGCCGAGGGATTCTCCACGGAGAAGAGACGGTCGTAGTCGCGCACCTCGGCATCGACAGCTGTGGGGACACTGACCCAATGGAGTGTGCCTTTTACCTTGCGGTCAGCTCCGGGGAGACCGCTGCGTGTCTCGGGATCGTATTCGGCGTGTATCTCGGTGATGTTACCGTCGGCATCCTTGATGCACTCGGTGCATTTCACTATATATGCGCCTTTGAGTCGCACCTCCTTGCCGGGAGTCATACGGAAGAATTTCTTGGGCGGATTCTCCATAAAGTCCTCGCGCTCAATCCAGAGCTCGCGGCTGAACGGCATATCGTGTGTGCCGGCTGCGGGATCCTCGGGGTTGGAGTCCATCTGCATGGTCTCGGTCTTCCCCTCGGGGTAGTTGGTGAGCACGAGCTTCACGGGATTGACCACGGCGCTGACACGTGTGGCGCGTTTGTTGAGGTCCTCGCGAACGGAGTGCTCGAGCAGCTCTATATGGTTCAGAGCCTCATACTTGGTGTAGCCGATGCGGTTAACGAAATCGCGTATCGACTCGGGTGTATAGCCGCGGCGGCGCAGTCCGCAGAGAGTCGGCATACGGGGATCGTCCCATCCGCGCACCAGACCCTCCTTCACGAGCTGAAGCAGCTTGCGCTTGCTCATCACTGTGTAAGTGAGGTTGAGGCGATTGAACTCGATCTGTCGCGGGCAATAGCTCTCGTCAGCCAGGAACTTGACAAAGTATTCATACAGCGGACGGTGAGGCACAAACTCCAGAGTACATATCGAGTGGGTGACGCCCTCGAAATAGTCGCTCTGGCCGTGGGCGAAGTCATACATCGGGTATACCTTCCATTTGTCGCCCGTACGCCAGTGGGGCGCCTTGATGATGCGGTATATGATCGGGTCGCGGAAGTGCATGTTGCTGTGGGCCATGTCGATTTTGGCACGCAGAGTCATGCTTCCCTCCTCGAACTCGCCCTTGTTCATGCGCTCGAAGAGGTCGAGATTCTCCTCGACGGGGCGGTCGCGGTAAGGCGAGTTGACGCCCGGCTCCGTCGGAGTACCCTTCTGAGCGGCAATCTGCTCCGAAGTCTGCTCGTCAACGTAAGCGTGGCCCTCCTTGATCAGACGCACAGCCAGATCGTAGAGCTGCTGGAAATAGTCGGACGCATAGTAAAGACGGTCACCCCAGTCGAAGCCGAGCCAGTGGATATCGCGTTTGATAGCCTCCACATACTCAGTGTCTTCCTTCTGAGGGTTCGTGTCGTCGAAGCGGAGGTTGCACGTACCGCCGAACTTCTCGGCAGCTCCGAAGTCCATGATGATAGCCTTGGCATGGCCTATGTGAAGATAGCCGTTCGGTTCGGGCGGAAAACGTGTGTTAAGACGTCCGCCGTTCTTGCCGGCTTCCAGATCCTCTTTGATGTACTGTTCCACAAAATTCAGTCCGCCGGTTTCTTCCGCAGCGACCGTTTCCTTGATCTCGTCCATATCTTTAATTCAAATTGAAGCGCAAAGTTACAAAATTCGCCGAATTTTTCCAACACCCACAGCGGGTAATCT
>SFOK01000127.1 GCA_004552395.1 Bacteroidales bacterium
AACACGAGGTTTTTGCCGAGTGGCATCAGCAGTTCGCGCATTGAAATCATCGTGGCGCCGGTGGTAACGAAATCGTCAAAGACTATGATGTTACTCTCTTTGGGCGGTTCTTTGCCAAAGGTAAAGACTGCCCCGACACGATGCTTTGAGTGGCACTCGGCAAGGTCTTCATAGAACGGTATGCCGAGAAGCGAGCCTAAACGAGCCGAGATAAGAGAGGCGAAGTTCCGGGTCTTATGTCTGCGCTTGGGCGAAGTAACGATGCACCAGTCGCCTGACGAGAGCGAATGACCGAGAATTTGCCGGATAAGGGTATTCATACCCTCGGCAAATTTTTCGACCATACTCTCATCAGATTTTATTTCTGTGAGAGTGCGTCCATAAATTGATTTTTTCCAGAGCGAGATTATTCCGAAAGCCGGATTGCGGTAGGAAATTCGCACCTTGTTAGGGGCGAAGTCGCAACGTGCCTCGGCCTGTTGCACGTCTTTCCATGCCGCACGTTTCTTCTCGGCGAACAGATCTTTTGCTTCGCAAGTGGGAGCAAAAGAGCCGTCGAGGTCGGGAACGTCGAGCGAAGGCACTTCGATGTCGTTCAACATCTCGTCCAACGCGATTGCTCCTTTCCTGACGGCTCTATCCATAGGGTTATGCGGAGAATGGGCGGTTACGCTTTCTTGACTGTGCCGGTGGCGGAGCAGTCGATGTCGCCGTCCTCGGTTTCGAGAGTGCCGACATAGAAGGGCGCGGGCACTTCGTCGGTAGCCTCGACGGAGATTGTGGTCGAGGTCGTGCCTGTGGCACCCTGACCCAAATCCTGTGCGACAGTGGCCTTTGTGTTCCACTTGTCGTTGCCGAGGACCCGGTGGTTGCCTTTCATGTCCTCCACGACAAACACGTTGTCGGTGTTGTTGATGTAAGCTGCTGCGGCAGACGCATCGGCGCCGACTCCGGGGTGAACGGCAGTGAGCTTGTTGAGCTGCGTCTGCGAGGGCAGCTCGCCCTGCGCCTCGGAAGTCAACTGCGACTTGTCGGGGAGGATATCGATATATTTCCACTTCGCATCGGCGGCGAGTGTGAAGTCACCTGCGAGGATTGCGGAAGTGGCGCGGCCCAGTTCGTCACGGGGGAGCTGCGGAAACGCCACTATCTCGCTCTTGGCGAGGTAGTAGATGCGGCGTTTCACACCGGGCAGCTCGGGGGTGCCTTGGCACCAACCGAGGGATTTCTGTATGCTTGTGCATTTGTTAGCCATAATAATGGGGATTGGGAATTGGGGATTGGGAATTGGTTACACCGGGATTTCAATGGTTTTGAAACGTCGCTTGTCGAGCGTTTCAAACTGAACGCCGAAGAACATCGTGGCGATGTACGACAGGATGAAGGGTGCATACTCCTTTACCATGACGTTCTCCACGTCGCCCATCTGGTCGTAGCCGACGAGCATATTGCTCTTGGTGGTTACGTGCATGAACTTCGAGTCGGCCTTGTTGTAGAGGGGGCAGAACTTCAGCTTGCCGTTGCTGCCCTCGACGGCACCCTGTCCGTACTGGGTGTTGTAAGGTATGCCGCCATGAGTGAGCAGGTAGCCTTCGTTGTACTTGTCGACGAAGTCCTGCGAGCAGTAGAGATAGAGTTCCTGGCTGCGGAGGCGCGGGTCGAGCGAGAAAAGAATCTCCTTGGCGATGTCTACGGCGTTGGCCGGAGTAATCGCTTCGGTGAACTTCATGTAGTTGCCCTCCTCGGCGGCTATGGCACCGGCGGCGATTTCCTTTTCGGTGATAGTGTCGAAGCCGTCGAACAGGTCGGCGGTGGTATCACCGGCGGCATTGCGTCTGCCGTTCCACACTGCGTCGTTCAGGTGCTCGGAGAGGTTCTTGGCGATACGGGCGAGGACGTGACGGGCGGTAGGCGTAGTCATCTGACCGTCCCCCTTTGTGGCACCTGTGCCTAAGAGGGTCGAGATGGCCGAGTTAGGCTCGAAGTTGGCGACAACGGAGCCAAAGTAGGTTTCGAGGTCGCGGAACTCTATGCCGAGGTTGTAGTCCACGGCGCGTTGGGGGTTATAGGGCGCAAACTGTGCGTCGCCTGTGAGGTTGCCGACGCGCTCCTTGTATCGGATCCCGGGGCGACCTGTCATATACTGGAGCGTGTCGCCGATACCGATAATCGGGAGCATAAGGAGGTCGGCGCGATACTTCACGGCGGCTTCCTGGTACTCTTTGAGTGTGAATGAGAATTTTCCAGCCATAGTAAGGGGATTGGGAATTTGAAATCGGGAATTGGGTTGTTAGACTTCTGCGTAAAGGACTTTGGCCGAGTTGAAAGTTTCAACGAAGGCCTCGACATCGTTCTTTGGTGCGTTGTCGCCGGGCTTGGAGTCCTCGACAACCTGCTTGGTAGGTTCGGCGGGCTGCTTGGCGAGTTTCGCCTGAAGGTCGGCGATAGTCTTGTCGCGGTCTTCGATTGTCTGCTTCTGTTCGTTGCAGATGCGGTCTTTGTCGGCGAGCGCGGCCTCGATAGCGTCGAGTTGCGCGGTCGAGACGGAAGCCGTGCCGTCCTTGACGGTGATAGGCTTGTCGGCTAAGATTGCCGACAGGAAAGTGTAGGTCTTAATCATTGCGGTGGTGATGGGATTGGTTGACGGTTTGAAGAATGAAGTCAGAGCGGCGATGAACTTGGCAAACGCACTTTCCTTATCGGCCTCGGAGATTGGAATGTTCGGGATTGGCAGACCGGCGTTTGTCATAGCCGAAGCGAGCGCATCAGTGAGCTTCGGGGCGGGTTCATCGGCAAGGTCGGTGATTTCATCTACAAAGCCCCAGTCGAGGGCTTCCTTAGCCGAGAGCCAGCCGCCGACTTTCATCAGGGCGAGAAGGTCTTCGGGCTTGCGCTTGCACCGGGCCGCATAGAGTTGGGCGCAGTTCAGGTCGAGCTTGTCAAGGTCGGCCTTGATCTTCTCGCAGTCGGCGATAAGAGTGGCGAACTGGTCGCTATTCAGCGAACCCCACTCAAAGAAGGCCATTGAGCATTTATGCACGAGGTACATGGCCCCGGCATCGATGGAGATGTGGGCCGCGCCGAGCGAAGCGATGGTTGCGGCGGAGGCATTGAGTCCCACGAAATGCACATTGACATTGCCGTGGTTGCGGAAGGCAGCGGAGATAGACAGGCCGGTGGCGAGTGAACCGCCGAGGCTGTCAATGAGGACGTTTACCTGCTTGCCCTCGTTCTTGGCAAGCTCGCGGTCAACGGTCGAGCGGTCGAAGTCGTAACCTCCGACGTAGCCTTTGAGCGAGATATGGTATGCGGTCTTTGACATGGCGTAACTGAGTTTTACACCACGAAGTTACCGCTGTATATAAGGAGGGGAAAAGACACGAAAATTCAAGGAAATTTCGTAACTTTGCAATCCTAAACAAGACAAAATTTGATATGATACATATTTGGCTTGATGAAAGCGATAAGCATGGGACGTATTACTCCAATTTTTATGGGGGAATACTTGTGCAATCTCAACACCGAGAGATTGTATTGGAGCGCATGGAAGCTATTAAAAGAGAGCTGAATATACAGGATGAAATCAAATGGCAGAAAGTCAATGCCTATCATTACGACAAATACATCCGTCTTGTTGATGAATTATTTGAGATGGGCAAAGAGGGACTTTTGAAAATAAGGATATTCTTCCGTCATAATCAATATGAGCCGGAACTTACAGCCGAAAAACGTAAAGAAGAATATCCGATTTTATATTATCAGTTTATAAAATATGCTTTCGGTCTCGTCTTTGCTGAAGATAAGGAGGGCGTTCGTCTATATCTCGATGAGATACCTTTGAACCAAGAAGATAAACGGAATTTCGTAGCGCATCTATACAGTCTGAATAACGACCATGACTTCAAGGCGAAAGGCGTACACTTTGTAGAAAAGGGAATTTCAGAGGTGGATTCCAAAACCCACTTGCCGTTGCAATTTATGGACGTTATACTTGGAGCTATATGTTTCAAGTTGAACGAAAAA